>NZ_JBVIQN010000036.1:0-95749 GCF_055577005.1 Streptomyces sp. NPDC033221
GAGCCCGCACCCGCACCAGCCACTTCGCAGCACTTCGCCCCGCCGAACTACTCGGCGAGGCGAAGTGATCAACACCCCGATTAACCAACAGCGTCGGAGATCCGTACCGGGGCCCTCCTACGTGTGCGTCACGGCCTGCGTGCCGAGGTCACCCGGTACACGTCGTACACGCCCTCCACGCTCCGTACCGCCTTCAGAACGTGCCCAAGATGCTTCGGGTCGCCCATCTCGAAGGTGAAGCGGGAGGTCGCCACCCGGTCGCGGGACGTCTGGACGGCCGCGGACAGGATGTTGACGTGCTGGTCGGACAGGATGCGGGTGACGTCCGACAGCAGCCGGGACCGGTCCAGCGCCTCGACCTGGATGGCGACCAGGAAGACCGAGGACTGGGTGGGCGCCCACTCGACGTCCAGGATGCGCTCCGGCTGCTTGGACAGCGAGTCGACGTTGACGCAGTCGGCGCGGTGCACCGAGACGCCGTTGCCGCGGGTGACGAAGCCGATGATCGGGTCGCCCGGCACCGGCGTACAGCAGCGGGCCAGCTTGACCCACACGTCGTCGACGCCCTTGACCACCACGCCCGGGTCGGCGCTGGAGCGCCGCTTGGAGCGCGGCCGGATCGGGGTGGATTCGGCGATGTCCTCGGTCGCCTCGTCCTGCCCGCCGAGCGCCTGGACCAGCTTCTGTACGACGCTCTGCGCGGTGACGTGGCCCTCGCCGATGGCGGCGTACAGGGACGAGATGTCCGGGTAGCGCATCTCGTGGGCGAGGGTGACCAGCGAGTCGCCGGTGAGGATGCGCTGGATCGGCAGGTTCTGTTTGCGCATCGCCCGGGCGATGGCGTCCTTGCCCTGCTCGATGGCCTCGTCGCGGCGCTCCTTGGAGAACCAGGCGCGGATCTTGTTGCGGGCGCGCGGCGACTTCACGAAGCCCAGCCAGTCCCGGGAGGGTCCGGCACCGGGCGCCTTGGAGGTGAAGACCTCCACGAGGTCGCCGTTGTCGAGGGTCGATTCGAGCGGCACGAGCCGTCCGTTGACGCGGGCGCCTATGGTCCGGTGGCCGACCTCGGTGTGGACCGCGTAGGCGAAGTCCACGGGCGTGGCACCGGCCGGCAGCGCTATCACGTCGCCCTTCGGCGTGAAGACGAAGACCTCGTTGCGGGACAGGTCGAAGCGCAGCGACTCCAGGAACTCGCCCGGGTCCTCGGTCTCCTTCTGCCAGTCCAGCAACTGGCGCAGCCACGCCATGTCGTTGACGGCATCGTCCTTGTTCTTCGGCACGTCGGTCCGCACCTTGGACGCGCCGGCCACGGCCTCCTGCTTGTACTTCCAGTGCGCGGCGATGCCGTACTCCGCGCGCCGGTGCATGTCGAACGTACGGATCTGCAGCTCGACCGGCTTGCCGCTGGGACCGATCACGGTCGTGTGCAGCGACTGGTACATGTTGAACTTGGGCATCGCGATGTAGTCCTTGAACCGCCCCGGGACCGGGTTCCACCGGGCGTGGACGGTGCCGAGCGCCGCGTAGCAGTCGCGGACGGTGTCGACGAGGACGCGGATGCCCACCAGGTCGTAGATCTCGGCGAAGTCGCGGCCTCGCACGATCATCTTCTGGTAGACGCTGTAGTAGTGCTTGGGCCGGCCGGTGACGGTGGCCTTGATGCGCGCCGCGCGCAGGTCGGCCTGGACCTCGTCGGTCACTATGGCCAGGTACTCGTCCCGCTTGGGGGCGCGCTCGGCGACGAGCCGCACGATCTCGTCGTACATCTTGGGGTAGAGGATCGCGAAGGCGAGGTCCTCCAGCTCCCATTTGATGGTGTTCATGCCCAGGCGGTGCGCCAGCGGAGCGTAGATCTCCAGCGTCTCGCGGGCCTTCTTCTCCTGCTTCTCGCGCTTGAGGTAGCGCATGGTGCGCATGTTGTGCAGGCGGTCGGCGAGCTTGATGACCAGGACGCGCGGGTCCTTGGCCATCGCCACGACCATCTTGCGCACGGTCTCGGCCTGCGCGGCCTCGCCGAACTTGACCTTGTCCAGCTTGGTGACGCCGTCGACGAGCAGGGCGACCTGGTCGCCGAAGTCGCGGCGCAGGGTGTCCAGGCCGTACTCGGTGTCCTCGACGGTGTCGTGCAGCAGGCCCGCCATCAGGGTGGCCGGGTCCATGCCCAGCTCGGCGAGGATCGTGGTCACCGCGAGGGGGTGGGTGATGTACGGGTCGCCGCTCTTGCGCTTCTGGCCGCGGTGCCAGCGCTCGGCGACCTGGTAGGCGCGTTCGACCTGCCGCAGGGTGGCGGCCTCGATCTTCGGGTCGTTGCTGCGCACGATCCGCAGCAGCGGTTCGAGGACCGGGTTGTACGGGCTCTGCCGCTGCACGCCCAGGCGCGCCAGGCGGGCCCGTACCCGGTTGGAGGAGCCGGTACGGCCGGTGTAGACCGGTGGTGTGGGCTTGGCGGCCGGTACGGGCGACGCGGCGGGCCGGACGGCGGGCGGCTGGGACTTCGGCACGCCGGAGCCCTCGCTGTTCTTCTGCGCACCCGAGTTCTGCGCACCCGAGGCAGCCGCGTCCGCGGGGCCGGGCTGGTCCGGGTGGGCGGACTGCGACGCCCCCGGGCGGAGTCCGGGAGAAAGCGGCTGGGCCTCGTCTGGCAAGAGCACTCCTCAAAGGGGGTCCGGACCACAAGACCACGAACGGGTCGGGCTGCCATGGTATCGACCTCGGCGCTCGGGCTCTTCCGCGGCCGCCGGGTCCGTACATGACAGCAAAAGGGCACCCGGGTTTGTTCCGGATGCCCTTTTGCTCACTTTTTGCGGAATTTCGTTCGTACGGGGGTGGCACGGCCACCGCCGTACGGACGGCCCGCAGGCCCGTCAGACCGTGATCAGCGACTCCAGCGGAGCGCCCTTGAGGCCCTGCTCCAGCCGCTGCCGCCCGGCCAGGAAACCCAGCTCCAGCAGCACCGCCACCCCGGCGACCTCGGCCCCGGCCCGCCGGACCAGTTCCAGCGACGCCTCGGCCGTACCGCCGGTGGCCAGCACGTCGTCGATCACCAGCACCCGGTCGCCGGGCGCGACGGCGTCCGCGTGTATCTCGATCTCCGCCGCGCCGTACTCCAGGTCGTACGCCTGGCGGAGCGTCGCACCGGGCAGCTTGCCCGCCTTGCGTACGGGCACGAAACCGATACCGGCCCGTACGGCCACCGGAGCGGCCAGGATGAAGCCGCGCGCCTCCAGGCCCACGACCTTGTCGGCCTCGTACCGCTCGCACAGGGCGACGAACGCGTCGGTCAGCGCGCCGAAGGCGGCCGGGTCCGCCAGCAGCGGCGTGATGTCCTTGAAGACCACCCCCGGCTTCGGATAGTCCGGCACATCGGCGATCCGGCTGAGCAGCAGTTCCCGCAGGCCGTCGGGGGCGCTCATCGGCGCTTGCCCGACGGACGGCCACGGCCACGGCCGCGGGACGCAGGCTGCCGGCGCTGACCGGCCATGGCCTCGTTCTCGGCGTTCTCGGCGTTCTCGGCGTCCTCCGCGTCCAGCGGCTCGGCCGCGTCCCCGGCGTCCTGCGCGGCGGCGTCCTGCTGCCCCGGCGCCTCGGCCTTGGCGGCGGCCGCGGCGCGCTTCGCACGCACCCGCTTGGCCAGCGCCTTCATCGCCGGCTCGCGCTCCTTGAAGTCGGCGACCAGCGGGGTCGCGATGAAGATCGAGGAGTACGCGCCGGCCGCGAGGCCGACGAACAGGGCGAGCGAGATGTCGTTGAGCATCCCGGCACCGAGCACACCGCCACCGACGAAGAGCAGACCGGCGACCGGCAGCAGCGCCACGATCGTGGTGTTGATGGAGCGCACCAGGGTCGAGTTGATACTGCGGTTGGCCAGCTCCCCGTAGGTGAAGCGGGTCTGCTTCCCGATGTCCTTCGACGCTTCCTTGAGGCTGTCGAAGACCACGACGGTGTCGTAGAGGGAGTAACCGAGGATCGTCAGCAGACCGATGACGGTGCCCGGGGTGACCTCGAAGCCGACCAGCGCGTACACGCCGACCGTGATCGTGAGGTCGTGGATCAGCGCGATCAGGGCCGCCAGCGCCATCCGCCACTCGAAGGCGATGGCGAGATAGATCACCACCAGGATCATGAAGATCCCCAGGCCCAGCCAGGCCTTGTTGGCGATCTCCTCACCCCAGCTGGGGCCGACGAGCTGGGTGTTGATGTCCTTGACCGGGACGTTCAGGTCCTTGGCCAGGGCCTCCTGGACCGGCAGCGACTGCTGGGTGTCCAGCTCGCTGATCTGGATGCGCAGGCCGCCGTTGCCGAGCTTCTGGACGGTGGCCTGGTGGCCCTCCGCCGCGGCCTCGGCCCGGTGCTCCGCCTCCGTCGCGGAGACGCTCGTCTTCGGGGTGGTGAAGACCGCGCCGCCGGAGAACTCGATGCCCATGTTCAGGCCGCGCACCGCCAGGCCGACGATGGCCGTGATGGTGATCAGGATCGAGATGCCGTACCAGATCTTCCGCTTGCCGATGAAGTCGTAACCGACCTCACCGCGGTAGAGCCGGGCGCCGATGTTGCCGAGCTTCGACATCTCACGCCTCCTTCGTCTCGGTGGGGGCGGTGGTGCGGCGGCGGCGCAGCGGCGGCTTGGCACCCAGACGCTTGGGGTCCAGGCCGGACCACGGGTGGCCGTTGGCGAAGAACTTGCGCCGGGCCAGCAGCGTCATCAGCGGCTTGGTGAAGAAGAAGACCACCACGACGTCGAGCAGCGTGGTCAGGCCCAGCGTGAACGCGAAGCCCTTCACCTTGCCGACGGTGACGATGAACAGCACGAACGCGGCCAGGAACGACACGAAGTCGGAGACCAGGATCGTGCGCCTGGCGCGCGGCCAGCCGCGTTCGACGGCCGGGCGCAGGGTGCGGCCCTCGCGGATCTCGTCCCGGATGCGTTCGAAGTAGACGATGAAGGAGTCGGCCGTGATACCGATGGCGACGATGGCGCCGCAGACGGCCGGCAGGTTCAGCGCGAAGCCGATGGCCGGGCCCAGCAACGTCATGATGGCGTAGGTGAGGACCGCCGAGACCGCGAGGCTCGCCAGCGCGACCAGCGCCAGACCCCGGTAGTAGGCGACCAGGTAGACGATGACCAGCGCGAGGCCGATGGCGCCCGCGATCAGGCCCGCCTGGAGCTGCTCGCCGCCGAGCGCCGCGGTGACCGTGGTCTCGTCGGCGATCTTGAAGGAGAGCGGCAGAGCACCGTAGGACAGCATGTTCGCCAGGTCCTGGGCGCTCTGCTGGTTGAAGCTGCCGGAGATGGTGGCGCTGCCGCCGTTGAGCTGCTGGCTCACCCGCGGGTCGGAGACGACCGCGCCGTCCAGGGCGATGGCGAACTGGTTCTGCGGCTGGGTCTTGGTGGCCAGCTTGCCGGTGATGTCGGCGAACTTCTTGCCGCCGGCGCCGGTGAAGTCCATCTGGACGATCCAGCCCTGGCCCTGCTGGCTGTCGAAGACCGCGGAGGCGTCCTTGACGTCGGTGCCCTCGACGGCGACCGGGCCCAGCACGTACTTCTGCGAGCCGTCGTCCTTGCAGGCCACGACCGGGTCGCCCGGCTTGACGCCGGCGGCCTGCTCACTGGCCGCGGCGCGCGACTGCTTGGTGGAGCAGTCCAGCTCCGCGAGCTGCTTCTGCAGCGCGGCCGGGATCCCGTCGGCGCCGGTGGACGGCTGCGGGGTGTCGCCCGGCTTGGGCGAGGCGCTGCCGGAGGCCTTCGGCGGGTCGGTCGGGCCCTTCTTGAGGGCGCTGGTCACGGCGCGGCCCTGGGTCGTGGCGGTGGCCGTCGGCTTCGCGGTGGACTTGCCGTCCTGCTTGCCGTCGTCCTTCTTGCCGTCCTCACCCTTGCCACCCGCGGAGGGGGTGGGGCTGGGGCTGGCCGGCGGCGTCTTCGTACCGGCGGTGGCGGTCAGCACCGGCCGGAAGCCGAGCTGAGCGGTGGTACCGACCTGCTTGCGGGCCTGTTTCGCGTCGGTCCCCTTGGGGATGTTGACGACGATGTGGTTGGTGCCCTGGGTCTGGACCTCGGCCTCGGACACACCGAGACCGTTGACACGCCGCTCCATGATGCTCTGGGCGGTTTTCATGTTGGTCTCGTTGATCGCGTCGGGCTTGCCGGGCTGGTTACGCGCCTCCAGCGTGAAGCTCGTACCGCCCGCGAGGTCGATGCCCAGCCGGGGCGTCGAGGTGCCGGAGATGAACATCCCGCCGACCAGCGCCGCCATGGCGATCAAGATCAGGACCAGGGTGCGCCCCGGCCTTCCCTGGCCCCCAGGAGACCTGCGGCCCTTTTTCGGTGCTGCCACCTTCTCGTATCTCCCTGTCCAACCGCCCGGCTCGGTGCCTGCCGAGCGGCCACGAAGTGTAGTGGGGACGTGCCCCCGCCGGAGCCTAAACCGTCCCGGAACCGCGGTGCACCGTTCGAGGGGTGCTCCGCGGTTCCGTCGGGGCGGGGCTACTTCGCGTCGGCGCCGCCGTCCTTCTTGTCGGCCTTGTCGGCCTGCGCGCCGCTCTTGGCACCCTCGGCGGCCTCGGCACCGGTCGCGTCCTCGGCCTTCCCGGCGTCCTTCGCGTCGGCGGCGGGCTCGCTCTTGGCAAGGTCGGCCTTCGGCGACTTGTCCAGGTTCGCGGGCTTGTCGCCGGCGTCGGCCTGGTCGTCGGCGGCGGTCACGGCCGGGGTGCCGTCGGTCAGCGAGGAGGCGTCGTCCGGCACGACCGCGCCGTCCTTGCCCACCTCGGCGCCGTCGAGGATGCGGTTGTACTCCTCGTCCGGGAGGACCGCGCCGACCGCGTTCTTGGCGTAGAGGGCGTGCACGCCGGGGGCCACCTCAAGGAGGACGCTGTCGTCGTGGATCTCCTTGACGGTGGCGTACATGCCCCCAATCGTCCGGATGCCGGTGCCGGGCTGCATCTCATCGCGCATCTGCGCGGCCGCCTGCTGCTTCTTCTTGGCGGACCGGGTCATCAGGAACATGGCCCCGATGAGGACGATGAAGGGGAGGAGAGTCACGATACTCACGGGACGGAAATCCTTCGCACGACCGCACGTCCGCGGTCTGATATACGGGGGTGGATATGCCGGACCATACGGTCGGCATCGGCGGAGTCTAAGCGAGTCCGCACCGGTGGAACAACGCCCAGCATGGCACCGCAGTTCCTGACCCGGCGAGTCCCCGCGCCGTCACGTCCCGAACAGGCCCTGCTGTCCGGTTCCCCCCGCCTGCTGCTGAGGCGGGGTCAGGCCCAGGTGGGCCCATGCGGCGGGGGTGGCGATCCGGCCACGGGGCGTACGGGCGAGCAGGCCCTCCCGCACGAGGAACGGTTCGGCGACCTCCTCGACCGTCTCACGCTCCTCGCCCACCGCCACCGCCAGGGTGGACAGGCCCACCGGGCCGCCGCCGAACAGCTTGAGCAGCGCGGTGAGCACCGCTCGGTCCAGGCGGTCCAGGCCGCGGCCGTCGACCTCGTACACGTCCAGGGCCTGTGCGGCGATCTCCCGGGTGATCACACCGTCCGCCTTGACCTGCGCGTAGTCGCGGACGCGGCGCAGCAGCCGGTTGGCGATGCGCGGGGTGCCGCGGGAGCGCCCGGCGATCTCCGCGGCGCCCTCGGCCTCTATGTGCACGTCGAGCAGCCCGGCGGAGCGGTGGATGACCCGTTCCAGTTCACCGGGGGCGTAGAACTCCATGTGACCGGTGAAGCCGAAGCGGTCGCGCAGCGGCGGGGGCAGCAGACCGGCCCGGGTGGTGGCGCCGACCAGGGTGAAGGGCGGCAGCTCCAGGGGAATGGCGGTGGCGCCGGGGCCCTTGCCGACGATGACGTCGACGCGGAAGTCCTCCATGGCCATGTAGAGCATCTCCTCGGCGGGCCGGGACATCCGGTGGATCTCGTCGAGGAAGAGCACCTCGCCCTCCTGGAGAGAGGACAGGATCGCGGCCAGGTCGCCGGCGTGCTGGATGGCGGGGCCCGAGGTGATGCGGATCGGGGCGCCCATCTCGGCGGCGATGATCATGGAGAGGGTGGTCTTGCCCAGGCCGGGGGCGCCGGAGAGCAGTACGTGGTCGGCGGTCGCACCCCGGGCGCGGGCCGCGCGCAGGACCAGGTCGAGCTGCTCGCGCACCCGCTCCTGCCCCACGAACTCCTCCAGGTCCTTGGGGCGCAGCGCGGCCTCGACCGCGGTGTCCTCGCCGTCCGCGTCGGCCCCCACCAGCCGGTCGGGCCCCTCGGCCGTACCGCCCTGGAGCGGGCCGGCCGCGGTCTCGGTGGGCTCGTCCCAGTTCACTGCGTCCTGCCTCACGTGGTCGTACCGGCCCGGTGGACCGGCTTCGCGTCGCGCTTCTTACGGGGGTGGGCGATCGTACGGGCCCGAGCCGCCCGGCCGTCCCGCACCGGGCTCACCGCGCCCGGTTCAACGTCTGGAGGGCGGCCTTGAGCAGCTGCGACACCTGCGGCGTGCCGCCCTCGGAGACCGCCGCCTCGGCCTGCGGCGCGACGGCGGACACCGCCTCGTCGGCCTCCCGGGTGGCGTACCCGAGGCCGATCAGCGCGGCGTGCAGCTGGTCGCTCCAGCCGGCCGTCACGGCGCTGCCGATGCCCGCACCGCCGCGGCCGACGGGCGCGCCGAGCCGGTCCTTCAGCTCCAGCAGCAGCTTCTGGGCGCCCTTCTTGCCGATGCCGGGCACGGCCGTCAGCGTCTTCTCGTCACCGTTGGCGACGGCGAGCCGCAGCGTGTCCGGGGAGTGCACCGCGAGCATGGCCTGCGCCAGCCGCGGCCCCACCCCGCTGGCGGTCTGCAGCAGTTCGAACGTCTGCCGCTCGTCGTCGTCGGCGAAGCCGTACAGGGTGAGCGAGTCCTCCCGTACGACGAGGGAGGTGGCCAGCTTGGCCTGCTGGCCGATGCGCAGCCCGGATAGGGTGCCCGGCGTGCACTGCACGGCCATGCCGATGCCGCCGACCTCCACGACGGCGGTGTCCGGGGCCAGGGCCGCGACCGGGCCGGAGACGAAGGCGATCATCGGGTGCCCTTCTGGGGTGCCTCGGACCGCGGTCCGGGAGCGCGTGCGGGAGTACGTCGGACGGGGGCGGGCGCCGGGCGGGCACGGGCAGCGGCCTGCGCCTGCTGGAGGCGGTTGGCCGCGTGCGCCTGCTGGAGACGGTTGACGGCGGGGGCGCGCCAGATGTGGCAGATGGCCAGCGCCAGCGCGTCCGCCGCGTCCGCCGGCTTGGGCGGGGCGTCCAGCCGCAGCAGCCGGGTGACCATCGCGCCGACCTGCGCCTTGTCGGCGCGGCCCGATCCGGTCACGGCGGCCTTGACCTCGCTGGGGGTGTGCAGGGCGACGGGCAGGCCGCGGCGCGCGGCGCACAGCATGGCGACCGCGCTGGCCTGGGCGGTGCCCATGACCGTACGGACGTTGTGCTGGCTGAAGACCCGCTCGACGGCGACGCAGTCGGGCCGCTGCTCGTCGAGCCACTCCTCGATGCCGCGCTCGATGAGCACCAGGCGGTGGGCGATGTCCGCGTCGGCGGGCGTGCGGACGACGCCGACGCCGGCCATCGTCAGCGGGCGGCCCGCGACGCCGTCGACCACGCCGACCCCGCAGCGGGTCAGCCCCGGGTCCACCCCCAGCACCTTCATCGCCGCTCCCCCACTTCTCCCCTTGGCCGAACCCTTCGCGCGGGCCTCGACCCGCTGATCAGCACAGTATCGGCTGCCACTGACAACGCAGGACGGGCCGGCGGGGTGTGTCCCCGCCGGCCCGTCGCCGCGCAGCTGACCGCCCGTCAGGCGTCGACCTTCGCCATGACCTCGTCGGACACGTCGAAGTTGGCGAAGACGTTCTGCACGTCGTCGCTGTCCTCCAGCGCGTCGATCAGCTTGAAGATCTTGCGGGCGCCCTCTTCCTCCAGCTCGACCTGCATGGTCGGCACGAAGTTGGTGTCGGCCGAGTCGTAGTCGATGCCCTCCTTCTGGAGAGCGGTGCGGACCGCGACCAGGTCGGTGGCCTCGCTGAGCACCTCGAAGGACTCGCCGAGGTCGTTGACCTCTTCGGCACCGGCGTCCAGGACCGCGCCGAGCACGTCGTCCTCGCTCAGCTCACCCTTGGGGACGATCACCACGCCCTTGCGGTTGAACAGGTAGGAGACCGAACCCGGGTCGGCCATCGAGCCGCCGTTGCGGGTCATGGCGACCCGGACGTCCGAGGCGGCGCGGTTGCGGTTGTCGGTGAGGCACTCGATGAGCACCGCGACACCGTTGGGGCCGTACCCCTCGTACATGATCGTCTCGTAGTCGGCGCCGCCGGCCTCAAGACCCGCGCCGCGCTTGACCGCGCTGTCGATGTTCTTGTTCGGCACCGAGCTCTTCTTCGCCTTCTGAATGGCGTCGAAGAGGGTCGGGTTGCCCTCGACGTCGGCGCCGCCGGTGCGCGCCGCGACCTCGATGTTCTTGATCAGCTTCGCGAAGAGCTTGCCGCGCTTGGCATCGATCACGGCCTTCTTGTGCTTCGTCGTAGCCCATTTAGAGTGGCCGGACATCCGCCTGTCTCCTTCGCGTAACCAGGTTGAGAAACGAACGTCACAGATCCTACCGGGACGGGGTCGGGCCACCGCACACACGGCGCCCGGCCCCCGGCGGACCGTCAGGCGTCGCCGCGCACCATGTCCACGAAGTACGCGTGCACCCGGTGGTCGCCGGTGAGCTCCGGATGGAAGGACGTGGCGAGGACGTTACCCTGCCGGACCGCCACCGTGTGCCCGTCGTACGACGCCAGTACCTCGACGGCGGCGCCCGTCGACTCCACCCAGGGCGCCCGGATGAAGACACCCTCGACCGGTCCGCCCGCGACACCGGCCATCTCGACGGCCGCCTCGAAGGACTCGTTCTGCCGCCCGAAGGCGTTACGGCGCACGATCATGTCGATGCCGCCCAGCGTCTCCTGGTCGGCCCGGCCGTCCAGCAGCTTGTCGGCCAGCATGATCATGCCCGCGCAGGTGCCGTAGACCGGCTTGCCGGAGCACACGAACTCCCGCAGCGGCTCCAGCATCCCGAAGACGACCGCCAGCTTCGACATGGTCGTCGACTCGCCGCCCGGAATGACCAGGCCGTCCACGCCGTCCAGTTCCTCGGGCCGGCGCACCGGCCGGGCCAGGGCGTCCGCGGTGGCCAGCGCCGTCAGATGCTCGCGCACATCGCCCTGAAGGGCCAGCACGCCGATGGTGGGGTTACTCATCGCTCTCCCGCTCGCCGTTCCCTGGCTCACCAGCCGCGGTTGGCGTAGCGCTCCGCCTCGGGGAGGGTGTCGCAGTTGATGCCGACCATGGCCTCGCCCAGGTTGCGGGAGACGTCCGCGACGACCTTCGGGTCGTCGTAGAAGGTGGTGGCCTTGACGATGGCGGCGGCACGCTTGGCCGGGTCGCCGGACTTGAAGATGCCGGAGCCCACGAAGACGCCCTCGGCACCGAGCTGGCGCATCAGCGCGGCGTCGGCCGGGGTGGCCACGCCACCGGCGGAGAACAGCACGACCGGCAGCTTGCCCAGCTCGGCGACTTCCTTGACCAGCTCGTACGGGGCGCGCAGCTCCTTGGCGGCGGCGAACAGCTCGTTGTTGTCACAGCCGCGCAGCTTGGCGATCTCGCCCTTGATCTGACGCAGGTGACGCACCGCCTCGACGACGTTGCCGGTGCCCGCCTCGCCCTTGGAACGGATCATGGCCGCGCCCTCGGCGATACGGCGCAGCGCCTCGCCCAGGTTGGTCGCGCCGCACACGAACGGGGTGGTGAACGCCCACTTGTCGGAGTGGTTGACCTCGTCGGCCGGGGTGAGGACCTCGGACTCGTCGATGTAGTCGACGCCGAGCGACTGCAGCACCTGCGCCTCGACGAAGTGGCCGATCCGGGACTTGGCCATGACCGGGATGGAGACCGCGTCGATGATCCCGTCGATCATGTCCGGGTCGGACATGCGGGCCACCCCGCCGTCCTTGCGGATGTCCGCGGGGACCCGCTCCAGGGCCATGACCGCGACGGCACCGGCGTCCTCGGCGATCTTCGCCTCCTCCGGCGTGACGACATCCATGATCACGCCGCCCTTGAGCTGCTCGGCCATACCGCGCTTGACGCGGGCGGTACCGGTCTCGGGGTTCCCGGCGGGAGCGGTGGCAGACGTGGCGTTGGGCGTGCTGGACACGGTAGACCTCACTAAGTGCGGGCGGATGGACTCCGCCGCCCACACAACCGTTCGCCCCACACCGCTGAAAAGGGCCAATCGAAAGGCAGTGGCTCGTCACGACGCCGACGGCCCGGCGGAACCCGTCACACCACCCGTCAAACACCCCTCAGCGAACAGCGCCCCGGTCGTCCAGAACCGCCGGCGGCTCGTCATCCATCTCGAACGCCATCGGGAACGGCGCGTGCCCCGCGAGGCGGAACCAGCGCACCACCCGATGGCGGCGCACGGCACGGGCCGCCCGTACGGAGTCGTTGTGGAACCGCCGCGCCATCGGCACCCGGCGCACCGCGGCCGTCAGCTCGGCGACCGTCTGCTCACCACCGGGCGCCTCCCGCAGGACTTCGAGCTGCCCCTCGTCGTCGAAGACCGCCCGCAGCGTCTGGCTCAGCCCGCTCTCGGCGACCTCCCGCTGCTCCTCGGCCGCCTGCCGAGCCTCGTGCGCCACCTCGTACAGCACGATCGACGCGGCCGGATCGAGAACCCCGGACGTCCCCAGCTCCTGGGCCACCGAAGCCCGGCGCAGAAGCTGCGCGTCCAGCGCCGCACGGGCCGCGTCGATGCGCGCATGCAGACGGTCCAGCCGCCCCGCGGTCCAGCTCAGGTAGACGCCGATGACGACGAGGGCGGCCGCGATCCAGATCAAAGTGGTCACGCCGGGTCACAGTACCGGCCGCCCGGATCAACCCGTGGGGTGGATGACGGCGCCGGACGCAGGAGTGGAGACCACAGCCCGGGAACCACCCCGTTCTCCGATCCGCCCGGCAGCCCCCGACCCCAGCGTTTCCGGCACCAACCACGCCGGTCGTCCGGCCCGGCGAACACCCCCAACGCACCAGCCAGGAGGCTGCCCCATGGCCCAGCCCCGCCGGCGCCGCGACCACGGCTCCCCCGCCCTACGCCACGGCCTGCGCACCCTCACGGCGATATGAGGCGGCAGCCAACCCCACCTGACCAGCCCCCCAGGTCCCCCAGCGCCCTCAACCCCGAGAGCCTCCTCACAGGGCGGGCGCCCAACCAGAGTCACCGTCTTTCCCCCTCCCCCCACCGGCCGGAAGTCGCAGAACCACGGGAGGGGGCGCGTAGGGGGCCATCCCCGCAGGCAGCCGGATCTCTGGGTTCACAACGACCCTCGACGACGCCGTGCACGGTGCCGTGGGGGCACCCCCGGCCGGAGGCTGGGGGAGAGTTGGCCCCCTGCGCGCACCCGCACCCAAAAACCAACCCCTGCGAACCCGGCGCGACAGCGCAAAATCCTCGCGCGAAGCGCAGAGGCCCCCCGGCCCTTCGGCGGCCAAAGGCCGCCTCAGTCCCGGGCCAACCCCCACCGCGCCCGCAACCCCACCCGCTCGTCCGTGGCCACCATCGCCGCCCCCGCGGTAACCGTCTCGTACACGGCGAGAATGTCGGCTCCGACGGTCGACCAGTCGAACCGCCGCACATGCCGGCTCCCCCGCTCCCGCAGTTCGGCCAGCCGTCCCGGATCGCCGAGAAGCCGTACGGCCGCAGCGGCGAGCGCCCCCGCGTCCTCGTTGGCGAACAGCTCGCCCGCCTCTCCCTGGTCCAGCACCTGCGCAAACGCGTCGAGGTCGCTGGCCAGCACCGGCGCCCCGGCCGACATCGCCTCGACGAGGATGATGCCGAAGGACTCGCCGCCGGTGTTGGGGGCGACGTACAGGTCCACGCTGCGCAGCAGCCGCGCCTTGTCCTCGTCGCTGACCATGCCGAGGAACTCCACCCGCGAACGCAGTTCGGCGGGCAGCTCCGCGACGGCTTCCTCCTCGTCGCCCCGGCCCGCGACCAGCAGCCGGGCGTCGGGGACCGCGGCGAGGATCTCCGGCAGGGCCCGCATCAGGACGGGCAGTCCCTTGCGGGGTTCGTCGATGCGCCCGATGAAGCCGATGGTGCGGCCCTGCCACTCCTCCTTGGGCGTGGCCTCGGCGAAGAAGCCGACGTCGACGCCGTTGGGGATGACCACCGCGTCGCCGCCGAGGTGTTCGACCAGGGTGCGCCGGGCGTACTCGCTGACCGCGATCCGGGCGCTGATCTTCTCCAGCGCGGGCTGCAGGATCGGGTACGCCGCGATCATGACCCGGGAGCGCGGGTTGGAGGTGTGGAAGGTGGCGACGATCGGGCCCTGCGCCGCCCAGCAGGCGAGCAGGCCGACCGACGGGGTGCCGGGTTCGTGGATGTGGATGACGTCGAAGGCGCCGTCGTGCAGCCAGCGGCGGACGCGGGCGGCCGACAGGAAGCCGAAGTTGAGCCGGGCAACCGAACCGTTGTACGGCACGGGGACGGCACGTCCGGCGGAGACGACGTACGGCGGCAGCGGTGTCTCGTCGTCCGCCGGAGCGAGTACGGAGACTTCGTGGCCGAGCCGGATCAGGTGCTCGGCCAGGTCCCGGATGTGGAACTGGACGCCGCCCGGGACGTCCCACGAATACGGGCAGACAATCCCGATTCTCAAGACCGCTCCGTCCGCCGGCCGTCGCCACGCGCCTCATCGGCCCGCGCCCCGTCGGCCTCCGCGGCGCCCCCGCGCCCCGCAGAATCCCGCCCCACGTCCCCCCGCGGTTCCAGATCTCCCAGCCAAAGCCGTTGCAGCATGTGCCAGTCCTCCGGATGGTCGGCGATGCCGGAGGCGAAGGCGTCGGCCATCTCCTGCGTCATCGTGGCGGCCTTCTCGGCGCGGGTGCCGGTCTGGGGCACCTCGATCTCCGGGTGCACCCGCCCGCGCATGACGGAGCTTTCGTCGTACCACAGGGTGACCGGCAGGAGCATCGCCCCGGTCTGCACCGCGAGCATCGCCGGTCCGGCCGGCATCTTGGCCGCTTCGCCGAAGAACTTCACCTCGATGCCGGAGGCGGACAGGTCCCGGTCGGCGACGAGGCAGACCAGGCCGCCGGCCCGCAGCCGCCGGGCGAGGGTGCCGAACGCGGCGCCGCCGGTGTGCGGCAGCACCTCCATGCCCAGGCCCTCGCGGTAGGCGACGAACCGGTCGTAGAGCGATTCGGGCTTGAGGCGTTCGGCGACGGTGGTGAAGGGCACGCCCAGCTTGGTGGTGACCCAGGCGCCCGCGAGGTCGTAGTTGCCCATGTGGGGCAGCGCGAGGACCACGCCGCGGCCGCTCTTGAGGCCGTCCACCAGGTGGTGCACGTCCGCCGGCGCGAAGCCGCCCCTTATCCGCTCCTTGCTCCAGGCGGGCAGCCGGAAGGACTCCATCCAGTAGCGCAGGTAGGAGCGCATTCCGGCCCGGGACAGCTGGGCGAGACGCTGCGGCGTGGCATCCGGCACCACCCGGGCAAGATTCGCCTCCAGGCGCAGCACGCCCTTGCCGCGCCGCTTCCACACGGCATCGGCAACCCGCCGGCCCAGCGCCTTCGCGGCCGGTTCGGGCAGTCTCTTCACCGCGCTCCAGCCCAGGGCATACGCCCCGTCGGTCAGCTTCTCGCGGTCGATGACCGTGCGAGTACGGTCGATGACCGTACGAGTCATGCGCTTCACGCGCTGTTCCCCCCTTGTGCGATGGCGTCGGCCTCGGCGGACTCCCGGCGTACGGTCACCACGCGCTGGCCGAGGGTGACCGCGCTGCCGACGGCGACCACCCACAGCGCGACGGGCAGCAGGTACTGCACTCCCGGCACCCCGAAGGCGTGCAGTCCGGCGAGGCCGGCGGCGACCAGGGTGATGACGAGCCGCTCGGCCCGTTCCACCAGTCCGTTGACGTTCACCGGCAGCCCGATGCTCTCGCCCCTGGCCTTGGTGTACGAGACCACCTGCCCGCTGGCCAGGCAGAAGATCGCCACCGCGCAGAGCCAGAGGCTGTCGCCGGCCCCGGCGTACCAGAGCGCCAGTCCGCCGAAGATCGCCGAGTCGGCGACCCGGTCGAGGGTGGAGTCGAGGAAGGCCCCCCAGCGGCTGGACCGGCCCAGCTGCCGTGCCATGTTGCCGTCCACCAGGTCCGAGAACACGAACAGCGTGATGACGATCGTGCCCCAGAAGAACTCGCCGAGCGGGAAGAAGACCAGGGCACCCGCCACCACACCCCCCGTGCCGACGAGGGTGACCGCGTCCGGGCTGACCCCGAGGCGGATGAGCAGGGCGGCGAATGGCGTGAGGACACGCGTGAAGAAAGCACGCGCGTACGTGTTCAGCATGGCCTTCCCGGAGGTCGATACGGGCCGCGCGGTCAATGGGGCCACCGGCTGGCCCATCGTAGCCAGGCGGCACCCGCGTACCGCGAACGCACCACGGCCCGCGGCGCGACCCGTGACCGGCCAGGACGTCGGCGCAGCAGCCGTCACCCCCGTGCCGGCCCGTGCCACGGGGCGTCCCACAAGATCCCTGATCGTCCCTTGTGCGATGTATGGACGTGCCATGACCAGGGTGGAAAGCTCGAACCACCGCAAAGTGTCGACCGGGAGGCGAGACACATGGGCGAGAAGACGAGGACACATCCGGGAGCCGCCGGCAGGGCGACATCGGCCGACCAGCCCACGTCCCTGAGGAATGTGGTGCTGGTCGGCCACAGTGGTGCGGGGAAGACGACGCTGGTGGAGGCGCTCGCGCTGGCGACCGGCGCGGTCAACCGGGCGGGCCGGGTCGAGGACGGCGGCTGCCTGTCGGACTACGACGAGATCGAGCACCGGCAGCAGCGGTCGGTGCAGCTGTCCCTGGTCCCCGTCGACTGGGGCGGGGTCAAGATCAACGTACTGGACACACCCGGGTACGCCGACTTCGTCGGGGAGTTGAGGGCCGGTCTGCGGGCAGCGGACGCGGCCCTCTTCGTCGTTTCGGCGGCGGACGGCGTGGACGGCGCGACGCGCATGGTCTGGGACGAGTGCGCCGCGGTCCGGATGCCGCGCGCGCTGGTCATCACGCACCTGGAGGCGGCGCGCGCCGACTTCCACCAGATGACGCGGCTGTGCGGTGTCACGCTGGGCGGTGACGACCCGGATGCCGTGCTCCCCCTGTACCTGCCGCTGTACGGCGCGGCGGGCGCCGACGGCCACGCGCCGGTACACGGTCTGATCGGCCTGCTCACGCAGCGGGTCTTCGACTACTCGTCCGGCGAACGCGTGGAGCGCGCGCCGGAGCCCGGTGAGCTGCCGATGATCGAGGAGGCCCGTAACCGGCTCATCGAGGGCATCATCGCCGAGAGCGAGGACGAGTCCCTCATGGACCGATATCTCGCCGGTGAGGACATCGACGTGAAAACGCTCATCGGTGACCTGGAGACGGCGGTGGCGCGCGGCACCTTCCACCCCGTGCTGGCCGCGGCGCCGGCCGCGGAGGGCGCCCGGCAGGGGCTGGGCACCGTCGAGCTGCTGGATCTGATCGCCCGCGGTTTCCCCACCCCCGCCGAGCGCGAGGCGCCCGCGGTCACCACCCCCGACGGCAAGCCCCGCCCGGCGCTGACCTGCGACCCGGCGGGCCCGCTGGTCGCGGAGGTGGTCAAGACGTCCTCCGACCCGTATGTGGGCCGGCTCTCGCTGGTGCGCGTCTTCTCCGGCACCCTGCGCCCGGACGAGACGGTGCACGTGTCCGGGCACGGGCTGCAGGACCGCGGCCACGAGGACCACGACGTGGACGAGCGGATCGGCGCGCTGTCCGCCCCGTTCGGCAAGGTCCAGCGCTCGCTGTCCAAGGCGATCGCCGGGGATCTGGCCTGTGTGGCGAAGCTGACCCGCGCGGAGACCGGCGACACTCTCTCCGACAAGGACGCGCCGCTCCTGATGGAGCCGTGGACCATGCCGGACCCGCTGCTGCCGGTCGCCATCCAGGCACACAGCAAGGCGGACGAGGACAAGCTCTCCCAGGGCCTGTCCCGTCTCGTGGCCGAGGACCCGACGATGCGTCTGGAGCACAACCAGGGCACCCATCAGGTGGTGCTGTGGTGTCTGGGCGAGGCGCACGTCGACGTGGCGCTGGAGCGGCTGCGGTCCCGGTACGGCGTGCAGGTCGACACCGTGCCGTACAAGGTGTCGCTGCGGGAGACCTTCGGCGGCCGGGCGGCGGGCCGCGGGCGGCATGTGAAGCAGTCCGGCGGCCACGGCCAGTACGCGATCTGCGAGATCGAGGTGGAACCGCTGCCGGGCGGCAGCGGCATCGAGTTCGTGGACAAGGTCGTGGGCGGCGCGGTGCCCCGGCAGTTCATCCCGTCCGTCGAGAAAGGGGTGCGGGCGCAGGCGGCGCGTGGTGTCGCGGCCGGGTATCCGCTGGTCGACGTGCGGGTCACGCTGCTGGACGGCAAGGCCCACTCGGTGGACTCCTCCGATGCCGCGTTCCAGACGGCGGGCGCCCTGGCGCTGCGGGAGGCCGCCGGTGACGCCCGTATCCATCTGCTGGAGCCGGTGGCCGAGGTGACCGTACTGGTTCCGGACGATTTCGTCGGCGCGGCGATGAGCGATCTGTCCGGGCGGCGCGGCCGTGTGGTGGGCACCGAGCAGGCCGGGCACGGGCGCACCCTCGTGCGGGCCGAGGTGCCGGAGATCGAGATCAGCCGGTACGCGGTGGACCTGCGCTCCCTCTCGCACGGCACCGGGCGTTTCCACCGCTCCTACACGCGGCACGAGCCGATGCCGCCGCAGCTCGCCGCGAAACTCCGCGAGCAGGAGGAGAACGGCTCGTCATGACGTCCCCTTGCCGGTCGTCCACCTCGGCATCCCCCGGGGTGGACGTCGGCGGTACGCTGTGATCGCAGCTCAGAAGGTGTGCGAACGGCGGTAGTTGGGAAGAAGGCCGCAGCAGCGGATGCGTGCGGGCGATGGGGGCGGCAGTGGCAGCAGACGGCTTCGACTTCAGTCCCGGGGCGCAGGTCCCGTTGTCCGGTGGCGCCGGACAGACCGCGGCCACCCAGGCGTTGGCCTCGGCGGCGTACCGGGACAATCCGCTTTCCGACATCGCCAAGGCCGACTCCGCCACCACGAAGTCGGGGATCAAACCGCCCAAACTCTCCTTGTTCGAGCCGAATCTGGGAGAGGCGTTCTCCCGCGCCCTGCAACTGCGGATGCTCGGCGGCGGCCGCGGCGCGCTCATCCAGTCCTTCGGCATCGAACCGCAGACGGTCGTCGAGCACTGCCTGGCCGCCCTCCGCATCCGCAAGATCCGCGATGTGAAGCTGACCCTGCTGATGGTGGGCTTCGGGCTGCTCTTCCTGCCCGGCGTACTGCTGTGGCTGGGCGCCTTCCAGCTCAAGAAGCTGCTGTCGAGGGCGCAGGGCACCGGCACCTCGGCGCTCGGTGTCGCGCTGATGCTCGCGATCGGTGCCATCGCGGTGCTGTTCCTGGTCAAGCTGCCGTTCACCGGCTTCTGGTCGGTGTATCTGCGCGCCATGGTGGTGGTGCCGGTGATCGGCTGGTGGTGGGCGAAGCGGATCAGCGAGGCCACCGCGAAGGACCTGCGGGAGGCCTGGAAGGGCCTGCTCGAAGGCGGCGGCGTGGGCGCCAAGATCCCCGAGGCGGTCCCCAAGGACCCGAACGAGACCGCTGCCGAGCAGATGCGGCAGAGCCTGGCCAAGCTCACCGCCGAACAGCACAGCAACGTCGCCTTCTACGCGGGCCCCAACGGCATACTGGGCATGGGCACCCGCTGGGGCAGCTGGCAGATGGCCGAGGAGCTGCGGCCCGCCGAGGAGGGCGGCGAGATCAACCCGTTCCGCAGCTATGACGTCATCCGCGTCATCCACGACCGGCTGCGCCTGCTGGAGCGCAGCCCGCTGCACACCGGCGGCTTCAAGAACGCCCCCTCCGTACGCCACTGGGTCGTGGTGCCGGTCGGCGAGAAGGCCGGCTCCGTCTCCCGTCCCGAGGGCACCGAGGTGGAGGCCTTCCAGGTGCGGGGCCACGAGATAGAGCGGATCTGCAACGAGCAGCAGTTCGGCAGCGGCAGCCGGCACTACCTCGGTGTGCAGTTCGTGCTGTGGGACGGCCAGCTGGTGATAACCCTGCTGATCACGGTCACCGTGCTGCACGAGACGCTGCGCGTGGAGGTCACCGGCCACGCGCTGGGCCCGGTGAACCCGCTGTTCACCTCCAAGCCCGCGCCGAAGAGCAAGAGCGTCTCCAAGACGGTGAAGTTCTGGGAGACCAAGTCCGTGAGTCTGCCGCTCGTCGACGCGAGCGAGGTGGTACGGCTCGCCGCCCGCGCTCCGCTGACGTGGTTCCCCGGGTTCCTGGAGTTCCTGGGCGGGAAGCTGACCCTGCCGGAGCCGTTCGGCCTGCGGCACGCCTGGGCCGACAAGCCGTGGCGGCACCGCTTCATGGCCGATGACGCGCTGCGCGCGGCGACCCCGGTGCTGCGGGTGGTGCACTCCGCCGCGCTGAGCGTGCTCAAGGAGAACGGCGTGGACATCGCGCGCTTCGACAGCCGCTCGCTGGTGCTCAGCGGCCAGGTGCAGGCCGCCGAGCCGCGGAAGGCCGACGAGTACAACGCGTAGCCGCCCATTGCGGCGGTCTGCCGAAGGGCCGGCCGTGCGGCCGGACCCCTCGGCGCACCATGGCTACCGGAAGATCCCCGTATGCCCCAGCGAGTACCGCCCCGGCTGCGGATAGACCGCCAGTCCGTGCGGCCCCTCGCCCACCGGGATCTTGGCGAGGGTCTTTCCGGTCCGGGTGTCCATCGCGTAGACCTCGGAGTTGTAGCGGCCGGAGAGCCACAGCACGTTGCCGTCGGCGGACACTCCGCCCATGTCGGGGCTGCCGCCGCCGGGGATGTGCCACTTGTCCACGAGCTTGCCGCTCTTGAAGTCGAGCAGCGACACGGAGCCCTCGCCCCGGTTGGAGATGTACATCTTCTTGGAGTCGCGGCTGACGTAGAGGCCGTGGGTGCCCTTGCCGGTCGGCATCAGCTTCGGCTCCTGGAACCTGTCGCCGTCCAGCACCCACATCCCGTCGGCCATCATGTCCGCGACGTACCAGGTCCTGCCGTCCGGTGACATCTTCACGTCCTGCGGCATGGCGCCCCGGAACGGCAGTTTCCGCTGCCCGACGACCTTCATCTGCTCGGTGTCGACCTTCAGCAGTTCACCGGAGAACTCGCAGGAGACGATGAAGTACCTGCCGTCCGCGGAGAAGTCCGCGTGGTTGACGCCCGCGCAGGTGACGGGGACGGTCTTGCGCACCTCCATCGACTTCGGGTCGCGGAAGACCAGTTCCTTGTCCATCGAGGCCATCACGACCGCGTACTTGCCGTTCGGCGTGAAGTAGAGGTTGTACGGGTCGTGTACGTCCACCGGGCCGCCGGACCTGCCGGTCGCCGGGTCGATCGGTGTCAGGTCGTGCCCGCGGTTGTTGTTCACCCACAGCGTCTTCATGTCCCAGGACGGGACGACGTGCTGCGGCTGCACCCCGACCGGGATGGTCTCGATGACCTTGTACGTCTTGGGGTCGATGACGCTCACCGTGTCCGAGCCGGTGTTGGGCACGTACACGCGGGAGGGGAAGTTCTTGACCTGCGGTGCGAGCCTGTTCGGGCGGTCCGCCGCGTACACGTCGCGCTCGTCCAGCGGCGGCGGCATGCCCGGCAGCAGCGACTTGGCGGCCTGCGCGGGCGAGGCCGGGGTCGACGCCCCGGGGCTGCTGTCGGCGGCCCGCGTGTCGCCGCCACCGCCGCACCCCGCCGCCAGCAGTGCGCAGGCGACGGCCGACAGCGCGGCTCGCCGGCCGGCCCGGGCACGTTTCTGTTCTTGGGTGGGGGTCCGGTCAGCCATCAGGTCACAAGCTCCGTTGTCGTCACCGCACGCAGTCCGCGCCGGTGCAGGCCGTCGAGGATCGGGGGCAGCGCGGCAACCGTGCCGGCGTGCCCGAGGTGGAGGCTCACGATGGATCCCGCGCGGGCCCGGTCCAGCACGGTGCGCCGGACGGCGGGGGCGCCGGGGTCGTCGGCGTCGAGGGAGTCGACGTCGTAGGAGAGGACGTGCGGGTAACCGGCCTTGCGGGCCAGCCGGGTCACCAGTTCGGTGGCGTACTGCGTGCGGGAGGGGCGGAACCAGCTGCCGATCGTGCCGGTCAGCTTCCGCAGCCGGTCCGCGCACCCGATGATCTCGGCGTACGCCCGGTCCGCCGGGAGGGCGCAGATGTCGAGGTGGCGCTGGGTGTGGTTGCCCAGTTCGTGTCCGCCGTCGAGGATGCGGCGGGCCATCAGGGGCTCTTCGTCGAGCCAGCTGCCGACGGCCAGTACGGTCACCCGGGCACCGGCCCGTTCGGCTTCGTGGAGCAGTGCGGTGGCCGTCTTCGCGTCGCCCTGGCCGTGGAAGGTGAGGGCGACGGCGTTGCCGCGCGGGGGGCCGTGCTGAATCTGTACGGGGAGGCCGGACGCGCGGGTCGGCGGGCGGGCGGCACGGGCGCTGCCCGAGGCGGCCGTCGCCGAGGGGCGTGCCGCGGGGCCCGGCGGGCCGGTGCCGCCCGGCGGTGGGGAGCCGGAGGCCCGTACGGACGCGGTGTCCGTACGGGCCGTCGCGCACCCCGGCGCGAGCGCACCGGCGGCCGCGGCCGTGGCGGTACGCAGCACGGAGCGACGATGCAGGGAAGTCACCTCACCATTAGAGGGCAACCTGTCCGCATTTGTCGCTTTATCGGATTTTCCACAGCGCGTGTCCCGGCCGGCGCTGCGACGTCCGGGCTACTGCGGCCAGGCGTCGGCCAGCATCTTGCGGGTGTCGGCGAGCAGCTGCGGCAGCACCTTCGTCTGGCCCACCACGGGCATGAAGTTGGTGTCGCCGCCCCAGCGCGGCACGACGTGCTGGTGCAGGTGGGCGGCGATACCGGCACCGGCGACGGCACCCTGGTTGAGGCCGATGTTGAAGCCGTGCGCCCCGGAGGCGGCCCGCAGGGTGGTCATCGCCCGCTTGGTGAACTCGGCCAGCTCCAGGGTCTCGGCCCGGTCCAGCTCGGTGTAGTCGGCCACATGGCGGTAGGGCACCGACATCAGATGGCCGCCGTTGTACGGGTAGAGGTTGAGCACCGCGTACACCTGCTCGCCGCGGGCGATCACCAGCCCGTCCTCGTCCGACTTGGCCGGAATCGTGCAGAAGGGGCAGCCGTCCTCGGCGCCCGGTCCGGACGGTTTGTTCTCCCCCTGGATGTACGCCATCCGGTGGGGCGTCCACAGTCGCTGGAAGGCGTCCTGTGTCCCGACTCCGATCTGCTGCTCCGGCTCACTCGTCATGCGGGCCAGCATATTCCCCGGCCCGCGCGGGAACGCGGCGAGGGGCGGCCCCGGAGTCCGGGACCGCCCCTCGTTCAGCGCGTGAACCTCACACCTGGATGCGGCGCTCCACCGCGTCAAGGATCTCGGCGATCGCCTGCGCCTTCGGGATGCCGTTCTTCTGCGACCCGTCGCGGTAGCGGAAGGACACCGCGCCGTTGGCCACGTCCTCGTCACCCGCGATGATCATGTACGGGACCTTGCTGCGCTGCGCGTTCCGGATCTTCTTCTGCATCCGGTCCGAGGACGCGTCCACGTCGATCCGCAGCCCCCGCTTCTTCGCCTCGGCGGCGAACTCCTGGAGGTACGGCACGTGGTCGTCGCCGATCGGGATGCCGGTCGCCTGCACGGGGGCCAGCCACACCGGGAAGGCGCCCGCGTAGTGCTCCAGCAGCACCGCGAAGAACCGCTCGATGGAGCCGAACAGCGCGCGGTGGATCATGACCGGGCGCTGCTTGGAGCCGTCCGGAGCGGTGTACTCCAGGTCGAAGCGCTCCGGCAGGTTGAAGTCCAGCTGGACGGTCGACATCTGCCAGGTACGGCCGATGGCGTCCTTGGTCTGCACCGAGATCTTCGGGCCGTAGAACGCGGCGCCGCCCGGGTCCGGGACCAGCGGCAGCCCCTGCTTCTCGGCGACCTTGCGCAGCGTCTCGGTGGCCTCTTCCCAGACCTCGTCCGAGCCGACGAACTTCTCCGGGTCCTTGGTGGACAGCTCCAGATAGAAGTCGGTCAGGCCGTAGTCGCGCAGCAGGTCCAGGACGAAGGTGAGCGTGGCGTCCAGCTCGTCCGCCATCTGCTCCTTGGTGCAGTAGATGTGCGCGTCGTCCTGGGTGAAGCCGCGGGCGCGGGTCAGGCCGTGCACCACGCCGGACTTCTCGTACCGGTACACGGTCCCGAACTCGAACAGACGCAGCGGCAGTTCGCGGTACGAGCGGCCGCGCGCGTCGAAGATCAGGTTGTGCATCGGGCAGTTCATGGGCTTGAGGTAGTAATCCACGCCCTCGTCGAGCTGCATGGGCGGGTACATGCCGTCGGCGTACCAGTCCAGGTGGCCCGACTTCTCGAACAGCTTCCCCTTGGTGGCGTGCGGGGTGTAGACGAACTCGTAGTCCGCCTCCTCGTGGCGCCGCCGCGAGTAGTCCTCCATGACCCGGCGGATGATGCCGCCCTTGGGGTGGAAGACCGCCAGGCCCGAGCCGATGTCCTCCGGGATGGAGAACAGGTCCAGCTCCGCGCCCAGCTTGCGGTGGTCGCGCTTCTCGGCCTCGGCGAGGAACTCCAGGTACGCCTTGAGCTCGTCCTTGGTCGGCCAGGCGGTGCCGTAGATGCGCTGGAGCTGCTTGTTCTTCTCGTTGCCGCGCCAGTACGCGGCGGCCGAGCGCATCAGCTTGAAGGCCGGGATGACCCGGGTGCTGGGCAGGTGCGGGCCGCGGCACAGGTCCTTCCAGCACAGGTCGCCGCTCTTGGCGTCGAGGTTGTCGTAGATGGTCAGCTCACCGGCGCCGACCTCGGCGGACGCGCCCTCGGCGGCCTCGGCGGCGGAGCCCTTGAGGCCGATCAGCTCCAGCTTGTACGGCTCGTCGGCCAGCTCCTCGCGGGCGTCGTCGTCGCTCACCGCGCGCCGGGCGAACTTCTGCCCGCGCTTCTGGATCTCCTGCATCTTCTTCTCGATGCGCTTGAGGTCCTCGGGGGTGAACGGGGTCTCGACGTCGAAGTCGTAGTAGAAGCCGTCCTTGATGGGCGGGCCGATGCCCAGCTTCGCGTCGGGGAACAGTTCCTGCACGGCCTGCGCCATCACGTGCGCGGTGGAGTGGCGCAGGATGTTCAGGCCGTCCTCGCTGGTGATGTCGACGGGCTCGACCTCGTCACCGTCGGCGAGCTCGTACGCCAGGTCCTTGAGCTGCCCGGCGACGCGGGCGGCGACGACGGAGCGCTCGCCCTGGAAGAGGTCGGCGGCCGTAGTGCCCGTGGTCACCACGCGTTCTTCCCGCTCGGAATCGCGTGGGATGGTCACACGGACGTCTGACACCGGTCTCTCCTGACTTCTCGGGCGCGACAGCGTTTGCTGCGCAGGCGAATCGTACCGAGCCACCGGTCTTCCTCGCGAAACGGTTATGCCGGTCCCCGCGCCTCGGCCGTTCCCCGGCCCCGTACGGAAGCGGCGGGCGCACGGCCGGGGTCCCGCCCCGCGTGCGCCCGCCGTCCGTCACTCGCCCGGCAGCGGCCCTCCGCACGCCTCCTCGAAGAAGTCCAGGTTCTCCTGGAGCGACTTCAGGAGCCGGTCCCGTTCCGCCTCGTCCACCTGGACGGGTGTGACGTCCGACGCGCCGGTGATGCGGCGGAAGCCGCCCCGGCTCTCCAGCCGCCCGCTGACCCGGATCGGCAGGCCGACCAGGTGGGCGTGGCCGGCGATGCGGTAGTCCTCCTCGTCGAGTGCGACCCGTACCTGGAGCACATCGGCCCCGGACAGCACCCGCAGCCGCACCACGCCGGGGCCGCCGGGCCGCTCGCGCCGCAGCCGCACCACCGCGCCGGTCACCCGCACCGGCAGCGACGGCTCGTCGCGGACGTAGCGCTGGGCGGCCTGCTGGAGCGCGGGCAGGTCACCGGGCGAGAACTCGACCGGCTCGGGCCGGGCCGCGAAACCGGCCGGCGGGCCGGCCCCCGGCGACCACTCCACCGAGATCCGTACCCCCTCCGCGTCCCGCACCAGCGAGATCAGCGCCTCCGCCAGCTCGTGGCACACGCCCAGCTCCACGGCGGCGTCGAACGCCTCCATGCCACCGGTCGCCCGCTGGTAGTCGGTGGCATCGCGGGTGGCGTGCAGCGCGCGCTGCAGCCCGGCGACGGCCGCGCGGCCAGCCGCCACCGGCACGTACGCGGTCAGCCGCCGCCCGGCCGGCGCGGGCCCGACCAGCACGTCCGCCATGAAGGCCTCGGCCTTGCGCTTGTGCCGGGCACCGTAGAAGCCCGCCCGTCCGTGGGTGCCGAGCACTCCGGCCATCAGCATCGAGCGGGCCGCCGTCCGCAGCTGTTCCTGTGCCACCCACGGCGTGCCGCCGATGCCGTCCTCGGGGACCTCGCGCTCCCAGCGCACCTCGTCGCTGGGCACCGCGAGCGCGGCCAGGACCTCGCGCGCGGACGGCGCGGCGCTGTGCGCGAGGGCGGCCAGCGCCTCCGCGATGAGGTCGGTACTGTCCGGAAACGTCCGGGTCTGCGGTACGAGCAGGCTGGTGCCCCCGGCGGCGCCGCCGGGCGGCGTCCAACGGGCGTAGTGGCCGGCGGCGCCTCCCCGCCGCCGCCAGCCGTGCCGCGCCAGCAGGGCGCCGAGCACCGCCGGATCCAGTTGCGCCGGGTCCGGAAGCCGGAACGCGTACTCGTCGGTCGGCCGGTGCATCAGGGTCTCCCTCCCGCCCCGACCCGCGTCATGATCTCGCAGAGCGCGCGGTCGTCGAAGATCCGCGTGGTCGGGATCCGCACGTTGGTCCTGCGCCGGCCGGTCACCTCATGGCCGGCCAGGTTGGTCCAGTAGCAGCTGTGCCGCAGCGCCAGCCGGTCGTGGTCCGCCCGCAGCCAGTCCTCCTGGGTCCGCGGCACCAGCATCACGACCAGGATCTTGTGCACCGCCACGGGCGTCCGCGCGAGCTTCACCAGATGGGCGTTGTCCAGGGTGAAGGCGAAACTCGCGCCGGGCGGCCGGGGGCCGATCTGGTACGTGCATTTCAACTGCACCTTGATGGTCACTTCGTCGTCGACGGCATGGCCGGGCGCGCCGTGGCTGACGTGCCAGTCGATGCCGTTGTCCGGGAAGGGCTGGGCCAGCGAGCAGCCCGACGCGGCGGCCACCGCGTGAAGATAGCCCACCTGGAGCGTCTCCATACAGGCCGTGGTGGCGAGCGCGCCGCGCGGTGAAGCCCTGTGCGCGGGCACCAGTCCCCCCGGATCGGGCTGCGCGAGCGTCATCGCTCAAGTGCCTTCCGGGCCGGGTCGTTCGAAGGGGCCGCCCCCGTGGCGACGGCCCGTTGTGATGTTCTTGTCCGTCCCAAGTGGTCAACAAACCAGGACGGTTCGACAACCGGAAGCCTCGGGTATCACCTGGTCGGGTGGCCGCGTCGGCCACCCGCCGCACGAGCGCGAGGAGTTGTGAAGATGCCGTGCTGGTACGACGGTCCGCTGGCCTCCTTCGACACCGAGACGACCGGGATCGACGTGGAGCGAGATCGCATCGTGTCCGCCGCCCTGGTCGTCCAGGAAACCCCGCGCAGCGTCCCCCGCGTCACCCGGTGGCTGGTCAACCCGGGGGTGCCGGTCCCCGAAGCGGCCACCGCCGTGCACGGCCTGACGGCCGACCACCTGGCCCTGCACGGCCGCTGGCCGTCGCCCGTGATGGAGGAGATGGCCCGTGCGCTGACCGACCAGTCGCTCGCCGGACGGCCGCTGATCGTGATGAACGCGCCGTTCGACCTGACGCTGCTGGACCGCGAGCTGCGGCGGCACCGCGCCGCCTCGCTCACCCACTACCTGGGCGCCCACCCGCTGTCCGTGCTGGACCCGCGGGTGCTGGACAAGCACCTGGACCGCTACCGCAAGGGCCGCCGTACGCTCACGGACCTGTGCGCGGAGTACGAGGTCGAGCTGACCGGCGCCCACGAGGCCGCGGCGGACGCGCTCGCCGCGCTCCAGGTCGTACGTGCGCTGGGGCGGCGGTACGCGGAGCGGCTGGAGCCGCTGAGCCCGGCGCAGCTGCACACCCGGCAGGCCGTGTGGCACGCGGCGCAGGCGCGGGGTCTGGAGGCGTGGTTCGCGCGCAACGGCACGGAGGAGGCGGTGGATCCGCACTGGCCGGTGCGTCCGGAGCTGCCGGCCGCGGCCTGAGCGACGACGGCGGACGGCAGGACTGCCGGGCATCGGTGTGCCAACGCCGAGGGCCGGGCTGCCTGTTGGCAGCCCGGCCCTCGGTCCCGGTGGGCGATACTGGGTTCGAACCAGTGACCTCTTCGGTGTGAACGAAGCGCTCTCCCACTGAGCTAATCGCCCGGGTGTCTTTCCCGCTCCCGGAGTTTCCCCCGCGAACGACCTGAACAATACAGGCCGTCGCGCCTTTCCATCAAATTTCCTGCCCGCGCATCCCCGTTCCTCTTTCCGGCCGCCTTCCGGAACCACCGATCCCGGTCCGTACGACTCACCTGCGAGCCAGCCGGGAGGTCAGCCCCCGGCGCCCGGCGCGCATCATCAGGGTGTGGTTGGCGAGGAAGAACGGCCGCCCCGGCAGCGCGAGGCGGCGCAGCGACGGCTTGCGCACCTCGACCTCCTGCTCGAAGAGGGCGCGCGTCCCGCCGCCGGAGGCACCCAGCGTCCAGCGTGCGAAGCCCTCCAGGTCGCCGCGCATCCTGATCTCCAGGACACCGGCGTCCGGGTCGCGGCGCGTCGCGGTCGCGGTGACGGTGAGCACGTAAGGGAGCAGGGACCGGAAGTACGCGGTGCCGCTGCGCTCGTCGACGCGGCTCACCCGGCGGACCTGGGGCCACCACTGAGGATACGTTTCTGCATCCTCCAGGACGGCGAAGACCGCCGGGGGCGGCGCGGGCAGCCGCCATTCGCTGCGGAAGCGGTACCGGTGCAAGATGTGCTGCCAGTCGCCCATGGCCCCCAGTCTGCCGCCACGGCGCCGCCGGGGTGCGGGAAACGACGAAGGCCCGGAGGTCTGGGACCTCCGGGCCGTCATACGGTGTGGGCGATACTGGGTTCGAACCAGTGACCTCTTCGGTGTGAACGAAGCGCTCTCCCGCTGAGCTAATCGCCCGGGCGCATCGCCAACATTACCGCACGTCGGAGGGGTCACGTGACCACCTGCGGGGGCGGGCGGCGGGAGAGCCCTCACTCACCGGTGTTCCACGGCAGCACGAAGCCGAACTTCCACAGGTAGACCGCCAGCCCGGCCACGATGATCACGGCGCCGATGCTGGTCAGGATGATGTTGCGGCGTCGCACCCTCGGGTCCAGGGCCTTCTGCGTGGCCTCGGTGACCTTGCGCTTGGTCCAGCGCAGCACCAGCTGTGCCCAGACGAACTCGGTCGCCCAGATCGCCATACCGGCGAAGATCACCAGCCAGCCCGGCCCGGGCAGCGGCAGCATGATGATGCCGCCGACGACCACGGCGAGGCCGACGATGAAGATGCCGACCTGCCAGCTCAGATGCAGGGGCCGGGAGCGCTTGATGAAATGCGGCGCCCGGGAACCGAGTCGCTGTTCCACCTTCGCAGTCTCTCCCGCGGCGCCCTCTTCCGCAGCCGGGGCCGCCGCCGCGGCGGTGATCCCGACTCCCCCGTTACTCTCCGTATTCATACGGCCCAACCTACCCGACGGATGACGGTCACCGGAATGGCCGCCGAGGAGGATTGGCAACTCCGCCGTAAGAGGTACCGGAAGCCACCCAAAACCCTCAGAGGGGTTTACAACGGCACCGTAGGTGGCATGTCGATTTCGCCGACGTGCGAATCCCCGAGCGCACACTGAGCGAAAGGCCCTGGCGCTTATGAACACCACGGTCAGCTGCGAGCTGCACCTGCGCCTCGTTGTGTCGAGCGAGTCGTCACTGCCTGTACCGGCGGGCCTGCGGTATGACACGGCCGATCCGTATGCCGTGCACGCGACCTTCCACACCGGAGCCGAGGAGACCGTCGAGTGGGTCTTCGCCCGCGACCTCCTCGCCGAGGGCCTGCACCGGCCCACGGGCACCGGAGACGTCCGCGTATGGCCGTCCCGGAGTCACGGACAGGGCGTTGTCTGCATCGCCTTGAGCTCCCCGGAGGGCGAGGCCCTTCTGGAGGCCCCGGCGCGGGCCCTGGAGTCGTTCCTCAAGAGGACCGACGCGGCGGTACCACCGGGCACCGAACACCGGCACTTCGATCTCGACACTGAGCTCTCCCACATCCTCGCGGAGAACTGAAAGGCGGCGCAGCAGCCCATCGCAGCCATCCACCGCACCGAACCGCACCCACCTGCACCGTCCGACTCGGGGCGACGGCACAGGACCGACAAGTTCATACGGCACGAGCCGGCGCTGTCGCCGCGGACCCACCGCGGAGACGGCGCCGAGGCTTGTTGGACGCGCTAGAGTCGGCGACCATTCGGCAAGGACACCGGGGCGGCGCCGCCGACCCCACCCGGCCAGGGAGCGAAACCGTGATGATCACCCACGACACCCGGTGCGCGCTCGACGCGGTCGTCGACCTGTTGAACTCCGCTCCGGAGGGCGAGGCCCCCGGTGCCCCCGACAGCCTGGCCGACCTCCCGGCGCTCCAGGCGTTCGTCGCGCGCAACGCGATCAGCGACGTGGGCACGCTCGGCGACCGCGACCTGGCGTCCGTGCGGGCCGTGCGGGCGCGGTTCGCCGAGGTCTTCGCGGCGCCGGACGACCGCACGGCCGCCGAGCGGCTCAACGACCTGGTGGCGGCAGCCGGCACCACGCCGCGGCTGACCGACCACGACGGTTACGACTGGCACGTGCACTACTTCGCGCCGGGCGCCTCGGTCGCCGAGCACCTGGCGGCGGACGGCGGTATGGCGCTGGCGTTCCTGGTCGTCGCCGGGGAGCGGGAGCGGCTGCGGCACTGCGAGGCGCCGGACTGCCGGTTCGCGTTCGTGGACCTGTCCCGCAACCGCTCGCGCCGCTACTGCGACAGCCGTACGTGCGGCAACCGGCTGCACGTCGCCGCGTACCGGGCACGCCGCCGCGAAGCCACCCGCTGACGGCGCGGCCGGCGCCCGGCCCCGCCGCCCTCCCACCCGGCGGCCTCACAACAGGAGGAGGTCGTGCAGGGCGCCCATGAGCAGGAGGACGGCGATGACGGTGAGGAAGAGCATCAGCGGCGGCTGGGACAACGCGAAAAGGCAGCCACGCGGTTCGGGGGCCGGGGGGTCCGCCGCTGTGACGGCGGGGTCCCGGGGAAGGGCGCACTCGTCGTTCATCTCGCGCCGATGATGGCGCAGCTGATCAGGCGGGAAGGACCGGATCACCCCTCAGCGACGGGAGTTCATCAATTCCCGTGCACTTCCGTGATCGCTACGGTGTCCGAGACGTCACCCACGCGGGCCGCACGGCGTTCGCACGGGACCGGGCCCTCGTACGGCGTGCGCGGAGCCGGTCTCACGGCGCGACCGTACGGCGGCTCGCTCCGGCGGTCGTCAGATGCCGTGCTTCTTCAGGATGGCCTCAATGTCGGAAAAGTCCTCGCCCGGCGCGCCGCCCTTGCTCCGCCCCTTGGGCTGGGCCGCGGGCTGCCCGGCCCGCGCACCGGCTCCTGCACCCGCGCCCAGCGACGGCGCGGAGGCCTTCGGGGCCACCGCCGCCGGCCCCTGCTGCCGGGCCGCGGCGCGCCGCTCCTTGCGGCTGCCGCCGGCCTTGAGGGAGTGCCGCTCGGCCAGCCGCGCGATCATGAACAGGACGACGGAGAGCGCCAGCACTCCGAAGCCCGCCCAGACCACCGGCTTGAAGACCACGCCGGTGAGCCAGTCGATCACACCGGTCATCGCCAGTCCCACCGGGACCAGCGAGATCGCCGCGATGCGGGTCGCGGCGAGGAAGCGCTTGCGGTAGGCGGTCAGCGCGGCGATGCCCAGGCCCGCCACCGACACCACGGTACAGACGGTCGAGCTCAGCATCCCCGGTCCTCCTGCCGATCGGTTCTCGTCGTCCGCCGCACCCGGCCCGCTCACCCGCGGGACGGCAGCGCGACGCCCCCTCTTGTCCTGCTCTGCCTCCATCCTGCCTTGTGCGGGGCGTCCGGTGCCATGAATAGGGGCGGGGTCAGGGACATCTAGGGGTCGGTGTCCTCCCCAGGTGCCGGTACGGGCGTAGCCCCCTCGGCTCTGGCGCGGGTCCCGGTTCGGGCGGGGTGCCGCGGGCTGGGAGACTGGGCGCATGAACGACGCCACGACCTCCGGTTCCGCCCGCCCCGTCGTCCTCGACGTGTGGTGCGAGCTGCAGTGCCCGGACTGCACCGCCGCGCTGGACGACCTGCGGGCCCTGCGCGAGCGCTTCGGGGACCGGCTGGACATCCGGCTGCGCCACTTCCCGCTGGCCAAGCACAAGCACGCCTACGCCGCGGCCCAGGCCGCCGAGGAGGCCGCGGAACAGGGCCAGGGCTGGCCGTACGCGGAAGCCGTGCTGGCCCGTACGGAGGAGCTGGGCGCCAAGGGCGAGAAGCTGCTGCTCTCGGTCGCCGGTGAACTGGGCCTGGACGCCGAGGAGATGGACACCGCGCTGATCGACGGCCGGCATCTGCTGGCCGTCGACGCCGACCAGGCGGAGGGCAAGGCGATCGGCGTGACCGGCACTCCCGCGTACACGATCGGCGGAGAGCTGCTGGACGGCAGCAAGAGCCAGGACGGCCTGCGCGAGCGCATCGCGGAGATCGCCGACCGGCTGCTGGCCGAGCAGGCCTGACGCGCCCCGGCCCGCCGGCCGGCCCGTCCGCTCAGAGCAGGAGTTTGTGCAGGGAGTAATCGGTCGGCCGGTAGCCCAGGGTCTCGTAGAGGGCGCGGGCCCGCGGGTTGTCCACGAAGACGTTGAGTCCCAGGACGGTACGGCCCGCTTCGAGGGTCACCCGCTCGGCGACGAGCATGAGCGTGCGGCCGTGGCCGAGCCCGCGGTACGCGGGCGTCACCCGCACGTCCATGACATAGCCGCCGGGCCGGTCCGGGTGGTACGTCGTGGTCCAGACGGTCCCGACGTCCGCCCCCTCGTGGGCCAGCACGCGCAGCGACTGGTGCGGGGTGGCCGGCCCGTCCGGGAGCAGCGTCGCGTGCTCCTGCTCCGCCCGGCGCTCCGCACGCTCGCGCGGCATCCCGTTGGAGACCTGCGCCTCGGTGAAGTGGGTGTGCGCCGCGGCCAGCCAGGCCGGGTACTCCTGCGCCCCGAGCGGCCGGTCGGCGCTGCCCGCGGGGAGGCCGGGCGGCGAGGTCAGTTCCTTGAGCATGCGACGGCTGTGTTCGGTGTAGCCGAGGGCGGTGGCCAGCTGCAGTGCCGCCTCCGCGTCGGCCCGCACGTCCACCGAGACCCGCCGGCAGCCCCAGCCGCGCAGCACCTCTTCGGCGGCGAGCGCCGCGACGGTGCCGCGGCCGCGGTGCCGGTCGCGTTCGTCGATGCGCAGGTCCGCGATGCGCCCGGCGGACAGGCCCAGCCGGGCGTCCGTCGTCAGGCTTATCCGGCCCACCGGGCGGCTGTTGACGCAGACTTCGTACGTACGGGCCCGGCCGCCGTCGGCGCGTCGTTCCTCGGGTCCGGCGGGGCGCAGCGTAGTGGTCACGCTGGCTTTCTACCCGGTTTTCCGTACGTACGTCATCAGCGCGGGTCGAAGTCTGCGGCGGCGCGCTCCGCGAAGACCCGCATGGCCTCGGCCGTCAACGGTCCAGGGGTGTCACCCAGTTGGCGCTCGTCGACACGGGTGACGGCCTGCACGTCGCGCAGGGTGGACGTCAGGAAGACCTCGTCGGCGTGTTCCAGGACGTCCAGCGGCAGGTCGGTCTCCTTGGCGCCGGTCCACTCGACGGTCAGGGCGCGGGTGATGCCCGCCAGGCAGCCGGAGGACAGCGGCGGGGTGTGCAGTACGCCGTCCAGGGCGACGAAGACGTTGGAACCGGTGCCCTCGCAGAGCCGGCCGACGGTGTTGCCGAAGAGCGCTTCGGAGGCGCCCTGCGCGCGGGCCCGGGCCAGCGCGATGACATTCTCCCCGTACGACGTGCTCTTCAGCCCCGCCAGCGCGCTGCGCTCGTTACGGGTCCAGGGGACGGTGACGACCGCGGCGGTGTCCGGGCGGCGCGGGGCCTCGCCGAGTGCGACGACCAGGGTGGGAGCCGCCTCACCGCGGTCCGAGCCGAGCGGCGAGAGGCCGCCGGTGTAGGTGATCCGCAGCCGGCCGAGCGCGACCGGGTTGGCCTCCAGGACGGCGGAACAGGCACGCCGGACCTCGTCGAGGTCGGGATCGGGCAGGCCCAGGCCGCGGGCGCAGAAGGTGAGCCGGTCCAGGTGGCGGGTGAGGGCGAAGGCCCGCCCGTCGACGGTCCGGAGCGTCTCGAAGATGCCGTCGCCCACCGTCAGGCCGTGGTCGAGGACCGAGACCCGGGCGCCGTCGGCGTCGCGCAGCTCCCCGTCGAGCCAGATCTTCATGGTCGTTTCCCTCCGCTCGGCTCGTGCACGCCCGACGCTACCGCGAGCAGTCGGCGGGCCTTGAGCTCGGTCTCGTCCCACTCCCCCGCGGGGTCCGAGCCCCAGGTGATGCCCGCTCCGGCGCCGAAGCGCAGTACCGGTCCCTCGGGGGTGTCCCGGTCGATCCAGAACGTACGGATGCCCACCGCCAGCTCGCCGGTGCCGCGGTCGGCGTCCACCCAGCCGATGCCGCCGCAGTAGGGGCCGCGGGGCGCGGTCTCCAGTTCCTCGATGATGCGCTGCGACGCGAGTTTCGGCGCTCCGGTGATGGAGCCCGCCGGGAAGGTGGCGCCGAAGAGGTCCGCCCAGCCGGTCTTCTCGTGCTCGTCGGCCAGTTCCCCGCGCACCGTGGAGACGAGGTGGACCAGGCCCGGGTGCGCCTCGGTCGCGCAGAGTGCCGGGACGGTGACGGAGCCGGTGCGGCAGACCTGTCCCAGGTCGTTGCGGACCAGGTCCACGATCATCACGTTCTCCGCGCGGTCCTTGTCCCGCAGGTCCTCGGGCACCCGGCCGGTGCCCTTGATCGGGCCGGACTCGACGGTGCGGCCGGAGCGGCGCAGGAACAGTTCGGGAGAGGCGGTGGCGACCTCGGTGCCGTGTGCGGGCAGGCGGACCGTGCCCGCGTACGGGGCCGGGTTGCCGCGGGCCAGGACAGCGGACAGCGCGTCGACGTCGGCGCGCGCGGCGTCCGGGAGCGGTGCGCTGAGAATCCGGCAGAGGTTCACCTGGTAGACGTCGCCTGCGGCGATGTGGGCACGTATGCGCCGTACGCCCTCGGTATAGGCGGCGCGGTCCAGGGAACTGCGCCAGGCCCCGGGGGCCGGGCCCCGCCAGCGGGCGGGGTCGGGCGGGGGTACGGCCCCGGTCTCCCGTACGTCCCCGAAGCGCGCGCAGAGCAGACCGCCCTCGTAATCGGCGACGACGGCCCACCAGCCCGCCGAGTCCAGGGCCTCCGGATCACGGGTGACATCGCGCAGGTCAGTGGCTGTGCGGCCGCCGAAACGGGCCAGCGGAGGGAGGTCGTTCACGCCATCGAGTCTATGGCTGGGCCACGGCGGCCGCCCCGATCGGGCGAGCAGCGCAGCACGCTGCACAAACGCGTTTTTGTACTGGCCCGGGAATCCGCTAGAGTTCAACACGTCGCCGGGACGCGGAAGCGAAACGGAGACGGGGTTCCTCCCCGGACCTGGTCCGGAAAGGCACCTGCGGACGTAGCTCAGTTGGTAGAGCACCACCTTGCCAAGGTGGATGTCGCGAGTTCGAGTCTCGTCGTCCGCTCGAAGTGGGGGATCTTCCCGACCCCCGCACTCCTGGTGGAGTGGCCGAGAGGCGAGGCAACGGCCTGCAAAGCCGTCTACACGGGTTCAAATCCCGTCTCCACCTCCAAGGACGATTAGCTCAGCGGGAGAGCGCTTCCCTGACACGGAAGAGGTCACTGGTTCAATCCCAGTATCGTCCACTGGTCCGCAAGGACCGATCCCCCGGCCTTCGGGCAGGGCGGAACCCCGCGCGATTAGCTCAGCGGGAGAGCGCTTCCCTGACACGGAAGAGGTCACTGGTTCAATCCCAGTATCGCGCACGCAGCACCCCGCGGCCCCTGGCCGCGGTCCCGAGGACGATTAGCTCAGCGGGAGAGCGCTTCCCTGACACGGAAGAGGTCACTGGTTCAATCCCAGTATCGTCCACATCGCAGACCGAGGGCCGGAGCACTTTGCTCCGGCCCTCGGTCGTTGTGGTGGCCGGGATGAGGCCGGGTACACGGCTCAGGAGGAGAACAGCATCCGGCCGAAGCCGCGGTTCCCGTGATGGCCGTGGTGTCCATGGTGGCCGTAGTGACCTTGGTGCGGGGCGCCCCACGCGGGGGCGGACGGGTACGCCTGGGGGCCGGGCGGGGGCGGCGGGGCGTGCTGGGCCCACTGCGTCTCCAGGCGGGACAGCGCCTCCAGTTCCCCGTAGTCCAGGAAGATCCCCCGGCAGCCGGCGCACTGCTCGATCTGCACGCCGTTGCGGTTGTACGTCTGCATCGGTGCCTGGCACTTGGGACAGTGCATCTCGCTCATCTCCTGTCGGGAGGGCGGCCCCCGGAACGGCCGTCCGGTGGTGACGGATTCACCCTACGGCTCCGCCCGGGCCGCCAACTCCGGTCCTGCGCAAGCCATCCGGCCACAGGCGTCCACGACGGCCCGCTCGTCCTCGTCCAGTGGCCGGCCCGCCGTCGCGGCCTTGGCGACGGCCAGCGCCGCGGTCTGGACCGTCAGGGCACGGGCCGGGACGTCCAGTTCCGGCCAGGGATCGCCGTACGGGCGTACGGCGGGTCCGCCGGCCGCCCGGTAGGCGCCGAGGAAACGGGACCAGACGGCGGGGGCCAGCAGCCCGGTGGCGAACCAGGCCGCGGGGCGTGCCAGGTCCCACGCCGGTTCGCCGAGGCCCAGGTCGTCGATGTCGATGAGGAGCCAGGGCCCGTCGTCGGCCGGGTGTCTGACGAGCTGTCCGAGGTGGAGGTCGCCGTGGCAGAGGGCGGTGGCGCGGGGCGACGGGGCCTCGTCGCGGGCCCATGGGGGCAGGAGGGACCAGGCGCGTTCGATGGTGGTGGCGGCTTGGAGGAGAGCGGGTAACAGGGTGGGGAGCGGGGCGGGGGCCGAGGTGGCTTCGGGGTTTGGCGCGGTGCGCCTTGCTACGGCTTCGGGGCCCGGTGCGGTGATTGCGGTACGCATACGGGCCAGGGCGCGGGCGGCCTTGGCCGGGCCGCGCATCGGCGGCACCGGGCCGGGCAGCCGCGCGGGCGCGACGGCGTGCAGGCGGGCGAGCAGCCGGGCCGTCTCCTCCCAGGGGGCGGCATCCGGATCGTCCGGGGAGACGGGCCTGCCGTACGGCCAGCGGGTCGCGGGGCGGCCGTCGTCGAGCAGGGTGAGAAAGCCGCCGGAGCCGGTGACCGGCAGCGGCGGAAGCACGATGCCGTGCAGGGCGGGATGTGCGGCGACGCGGAGCCGGACGGCCAGCCGGTCCGGGTCGCAGTCGGGAGCGTGGGCCTTGGCCACGACACGCCCGCAGCGGACGAGGGTGGCGTCGGGGCGGTCGGCGAGGAGGGCGGGGCTGGGGCCGGGACCGGCCGCCAGAGTGACCAGGCGGCCGATGCGTGCCGCGGTCGCGCCCGGATGCGGGGGTGGCCCCGGAGTCCCGGCAGGCGTCGGTTCCGGAGCGCCGGCCCCGGACTGCTCCGGTAAGGACATCGTCTCGTCTCCCCCGGGTCGGAGCGGTTCGCCGGGATCGTACGCCGCCGGGAGCGGCCGGGCCCCGGACAGGCCGATGGCCGGGCATCTCCCCAGATGCCCGGCCACTCGTGCCGTCCGCCGCACCCCCGTCCCCACGGGGTTTCCGGCCGGAACTTCCCCCGTCCCGGGCCGCTCTCCCAGGACCGGGGCGCCTCAGCGCCCCAGCATTCCGACCACGGACGACGCCTGTGTCATGACGGCTTCCCAGCCGCCGAACACCACGGCGAGCAGGACCGCCAGCGGCAGCACCATCGCCACCGCGACGAGCGGATGGCGGGTACCCGAGCGCTGCCCGCCGAACGCCGAGGCGGCCCTGCGCCCTTGCGTACGGACGGCCGTGCGCCCAAAGATGTCTGCCATCGCCCCGCTCCCGTCGACTCTGGGGCGGCGGGCGTCTGACCTCGGGGGACGAGTGCGTTCGCCCGCCGCTTGCATCCCACATTAGGTAACCGGCGGGCTCCGGGCGTCATGCCGTCGTACCGATTGGACGGCCTCCGGGAGGATGACGGTACGCCGCCGCGCGTACTCCCCTGGGTGGAGAGACCCCCCTGCGGACCTGGGGTCATCCCGGAGGGGACGGGCGCCCGGCGGCCGCCTCGGACTCCTCGGTCCGCGGCACGGGATGCTCGACCAGGGCCAGCACCCGGCTGGCCATGAAGCGGGCCGTACGCACCACCGAGCCGCTCCGGGTGACTTCGCTCACTTCCACCACTCCCCTGCGCACCGCCGTCTCGACCCTGCGGCCCGCCCTGCTCGCCACCACTTCGTACGTCCGGGTCGTGTCCCCGGCATCCACGACGATCTCGACTCGGTCACCCTTCACCGCGTCAATCCCCCTTCCGCGGCGGATCATTGGGAGCACGCGCGGCAGGCCGGGCCGCGCCGCGCCCGGATTCCTCCCGCTTCTTCAGGATCCCACCCGGCACTGACAATCCGGCTGCCGACTCATGCGCGGCCTATCAGCACAGCGAGCCGTCAATCCGTAAGCTGTGCCACGTCAGACGGGACCGGGCAGCGGGGATGGACATGGCGATGATGCGGCTCCGGCGCGAGGACCCGCGTGTCGTCGGTTCGTACCGGCTGCACCGGCGGCTCGGCGCGGGCGGGATGGGCGTGGTCTACCTCGGCTCCGACAAGCGCGGGCAGCGGGTGGCCCTGAAGGTCATCCGGCCCGACCTGGCCGAGGACCAGGAATTCCGCTCCCGGTTCGCGCGCGAGGTGTCGGCCGCGCGGCGCATCCGCGGCGGCTGTACGGCGCGGCTGGTGGCCGCCGACCTGGACGCGGACCGGCCGTGGTTCGCCACGCAGTACGTCCCCGGGCCCTCGCTGCACGACAAGGTCAACGACGAGGGACCGCTGTACCCGGCGCAGGTCGCCTCGATCGGCGCCGCGCTCTCCGAGGGCCTGCTCGCGGTGCACGACGCGGGTGTGGTCCACCGCGACCTGAAGCCGTCCAACATCCTGCTCTCCCCCAAGGGCCCGCGCATCATCGACTTCGGCATCGCGTGGGCCACCGGCGCGAGCACGCTCACACACGTCGGTACGGCGGTGGGCTCGCCCGGGTTCCTCGCGCCGGAGCAGGTGCGCGGCGCGGCCGTGACGCCGGCGACGGACATCTTCGCGCTCGGCGCGACGCTCGCGTACGCCTGTACGGCGGACTCGCCCTTCGGCCAGGGCAGTTCGGAGGTCATGCTCTACCGCGTCGTCCACGAGGAGGCGCACCTGGCCGGGGTGCCGGACGCGTTGGCGCCGCTGCTGGCGGCCTGCCTGGCGAAGGATCCGGCCGACCGCCCCTCCACGCTGTCGCTGTCGCTGCGGCTGAAGGAGATCGCGGCGCGGGAGGCGCAGGGGTTGTCGTTGCCGGGTGGGGCCGGCGGGAACGGTGGTTCCGCCGAGGCGGCGCCCGGGCGGGGGCGGGCCGGGCGTGGGCCGGCTGCCGAACGGGGAGCTTCGTCGGAGCGGAGCACGCCGGCCCGGGCCAGGTCCGTACGACCGCAGGCGGACCGGCCCACCGGGAAGCGTGCGGAGGAGTACGCGCGGCAGCGGACGGAGCGGCGGTCGGCCAGCACGCCGACGCCGCGGCCGCAGGCGCCGCGTGGGAGTGCGGTGGGACGCGGGAGCGCGCCGGGGCGGCCGCAGCAGGCGCCGGGGGCCTCGAACGCGGGAGCTTCCGGGGAGGCCGCGCCGAAGTCCCGTGGCGGCAGGCGGCCGTCCGTACCCGGAGCACGCACCTCAGGGCGAAACGGTTCGCGCCCGGCGCGAGCGCCGCGCACGGGGCCGCGTACCTCGCCCGGCGGGCGCAGGCCCGGCCCCGACCGGCGGTTGCTGCGCCAGCGGATCATCGTGTTCATCACGGTGACGCTGCTGGTCGCGTTGGGCATCGCGGCGGCACAGGGGTGCCAGGGCCCGGCCCGGGGGCTGGGGGCCGAGCAGTCGGTGTACTCCTCGTCGTCCGCTCTGCCGCCGGAAGCCGGACACGGCTGAGCCGGACGGGACCGAGCCTGCCGCGACCGGCCGCCTGATGCCCTACGGCCCGGGGCCATGGAGGCGGAGTCCGGCATTCCTGGCCACCTGATGTCCGCAGGGTGCTAGCGTCGCGCCGTGTCCAAGATCGATAAAGCCGCGGCCAAGTCCGAGATCGACGCGCTGACCACCGAGTTCTTCGGCGCCTTCGACAACCGGGGCGGCCGGTCCCCCGATGTCGCCCGGATCCGCCGGCTGATGCTGCCGGACGGCACGATCACCGTCACCGGCCCGCAGTTCACGGTCTATTCCGTCGAGTCGTTCATCGAGCCCCGGCAGCGGCTGCTGACCGAGGGCCGGCTGGTCGAGTTCGCCGAATGGGAGACCTCCGAGCGGACCGAGATCGCAGGCGATATTGCGTCGCGGTTCGGCACGTACCGCAAGTCCGGGTTCCTGGACGGCGCGCCGTACGAGGGCGAAGGCAGCAAGTCCTTCCAGTTCGTCCGCACCCCGGAGGGCTGGCGGATCGCCGCCTTCGCCTGGTACGACGAGCCCTGACCGAAGCCGCCGTCCGGGCCCGCGCTCAGCCGGTGGCCGGACCCTCGTCCCCCCGGCCCGCCGTCACCGCGTAGAACGCCACCGCCGCCGCGGCCCCCACGTTGAGGGAGTCGACGTCGTGGGCCATCGGGATGCGGACCCAGGTGTCGGCGGCGCGCAGGGCCTGCGGGGACAGGCCGTCGCCTTCCGCGCCGAGCATCAGCGCCGCGCGGTCCATGCGGTGCGGCGCCACGTCGTCCAGGGGGACGGCCTTGGCGTCGGGGGTCAGAGCCAGGAGGGGGAAGCCCGCCTCGCGGACGGTCTCCAGATCGCGGGGCCAGCTCTCCAGACGGGCGTACGGGACAGCGAAGACCGCACCCATGGAGACCTTCACCGAGCGGCGGTAGAGGGGGTCGGCGCAGTCCGGGGAGAGCAGCACGGCGTCCATGCCGAGGGCGGCTGCGCTGCGAAATATGGCGCCGATATTGGTGTGATCATTTACGGCTTCCATGACCGCGATGCGGCGGGTGCCGGGTCGGGCCAGAAGTTCGGCGGCCGTCGGCAGGGGCTTGCGGGCCATCGACGCCAGGGCGCCGCGGTGCACGTGATAGCCCGTCACGCGTTCGGCGAGGGCGGGGTCGACCACGTACACCGGGGCCTCGGCCTCGTCGATGACGTCGCGCATGACGTCGACCCACTTGGCCGACAGAAGCATCGAGCGCATCGCGTAACCGGCGTGCCGGGCGCGCCGGATGACCTTCTCGCCCTCCGCGATGAACAGGCCCTCGGCCGGTTCGCGGCGGCGGCGCAGTTCGACGTCGGTCAGGCCCGTGTAGTCGCTCAGGCGGGGGTCGTCCGGGTCGTCGACGGTGATGATGTCAGCCACGGGGTGGGTGCCTTGTCGGTGAAGGGTCGCGATGGGGTCAGTGGGGTCGGTGGGGTCAGTGCGTCCGGTGCACGGCCACGACGTCGCCGATGACGATGACGGCCGGCGGGCGGACGCCTTCGGCCCGTACCGTCTCGCCGAGGGTGGCGAGGGTGGCGTCCACCCGGCGCTGGGCCGCGGTGGTGCCTTCCTGGACGACGGCCACGGGGGTGTCGGCACCGCGCCCGTGGGCGATGAGCGTGGCGGCGATGGCGCCGCTGTTCTCGACGCCCATCAGCACGACGAGGGTGCCGCGCAGGCGGGCCAGGGCGGACCAGTCGACGGTGGAGCGCTCGTCGTCGGGGGCGACATGGCCGCTGACGACGGTGAACTCCTGGGCGACGCCGCGGTGGGTGACGGGGATGCCGGCGGCGGAGGGCACGCTGATGGAGCTGGAGATGCCCGGCACGACGGTGCAGGGGATGCCGGCCTCGGCGAGCGCCTGGAGTTCCTCCATGCCGCGGCCGAAGACGTACGGGTCGCCGCCCTTGAGGCGGACCACGGACTTGCCGGCGCGGGCGTGCTCGATCAGGGCGTTGTTGATGGCCTCCTGGGCCATGAACCGGCCGTACGGGATCTTCGCGGCGTCGATGACCTCGACGTGCGGCGGGAGTTCGGCGAGCAGGTCGCGGGGGCCGAGCCGGTCGGCGATGACCACGTCGGCCTCGGCGAGCAGCCGGCGGCCGCGCACGGTGATCAGGTCGGGGTCGCCGGGGCCGCCGCCGACCAGGGCGACGCCGGTGGCGCGGGCGCGGTGGTGCGGCGCTGCGAGGGTGCCGTCGCGCAGGCCCTCGACGATGGCGTCCCGTACGGCGGCGGAGCGGCGCGGGTCGCGGCCGGTGAGGACCGCGACGGTGACGCCGTCGCTGCGGCCGGTGGCCGGGGTCCAGGCGGTGGCGGCCTCGGCGTCGTCGGAGCGTACGCACCACACGCGGCGGGCCTCGGCCTCCTGGGAGGCGGCCGTGTTGGCCTCGGGGTCGTCGGTGGAGATCAGCGCGTACCAGGCGTCCGCGAGGTCGCCGGGGGCGTACCGGCGGCGCTCCCAGCGGATCTCGCCGGTGTCGGCCATGGCCTCGACGGACGGCTTGGCGGACGGGGAGATCAGCAGGACGTCGGCGCCGGCGGCGACCAGGGAGGGCAGACGGCGCTGGGCGACCTGGCCGCCGCCGAGGACGACCACGCGGCGGCCGGACAGGCGCAGTCCGACGGGGTAGGCGGCGTGTTCGGCGTGCTCGGCCATGGCGGTACGGCTCCTTGTACGGGTGGCGCTGTGCGTGCGGGCAGCGCCGGCGGGCGGGGGGAACGGGGACGCGTTCGCCGCTGCGGCGCTGGAGCGGCTGGTGAGGGCGGGGCGGCTGCCGCGCCGGAGGTCCGTACCTGGTGAGAGGGTACGGCCCCGGCCCACAGCCTATGTGGCTGTGGGCCGGGGGTCATGCGCAGGGCCGGTGGCCAGGTGGTCAGCTCTTCTCGGTGACTCCGGCGGAGTCGAACGTGGCGACCTCGTGCATGGCGCGGGCGGCGCTCTGCACGACGGGCAGCGCCAGCAGGGCGCCGGTGCCCTCGCCGAGCCGCAGGTCGAGGTCGACCAGCGGGCGCAGCCCGAGCTTGTTGAGCGCGGCGACATGGCCCGGCTCGGCACTGCGGTGGCCGGCGATGCAGGCGGCCAGCGCCTCGGGGGCGATGGCGCGGGCCACCAGGGCGGCCGCTCCGGCGCTGACGCCGTCCAGGATGACCGGCGTACGCAGCGAGGCGCCGCCGAGGATCAGGCCGGCCATCGCCGCGTGCTCCAGGCCGCCGACCGCGGCGAGGACGCCGATGGGGTCGGCCGGGTCGGGGCGGTGCAGTTCCAGGGCGCGGCGGACGACGTCGACCTTGCGGGCGTGCGTCTCGTCGTTGATGCCGGTGCCGCGGCCGGTGACCTCGACGGGGTCGGCGTCGGTGTAGACGGAGATCAGGGCGGCCGAGGTGGTGGTGTTGGCGATGCCCATCTCGCCGGTGATCAGCGCCTTGTTCCCGGCGGCCACCAGGTCACGGGCGGTCTCGATGCCCACCTCGATGGCGCGCAGCACCTCCTCGTGGCTCATCGCGGGGCCGACGGTGAAGTCGGCGGTGCCCGGCCGGATCTTGCGGGGCAGCAGGCCGGGGGTGGCCGGCAGGTCGGCGGCCACGCCCACGTCCACGACGCAGACCTCGGCGCCCACCTGGTTGGCGAAGGCGTTGCAGACCGCGCCGCCGCCCAGGAAGTTGGCGACCATCTGCGCGGTGACCTCCTGGGGCCAGGGGGTGACGCCCTGGGCGTGCACGCCGTGGTCACCCGCGAAGACCGCGACGGCGGCCGGCTCCGGGATGGGCGGCGGGCACTTGCGGGACAGCCCGCACAGCTGCGCGGAGATGATCTCCAGCATGCCGAGGGCGCCCGCGGGCTTGGTCATCCGCTTCTGGCGCTCCCACGCCTCGCCGAGCGCCTTGGCGTCCAGCGGGCGGATGCCCTGGAGGGTCTCCTGGAGGAGGTCGGCGGGCGCCTCGCCGGGCAGGGCGCGGCGGCCGTACGTCTCCTCGTGGACCACCCAGGACAGCGGGCGGCGCTTGGCCCAGCCGGCCTGCATCAGCTCGGGCTCGTCGGGGAACTCGTCGACGTACCCGACGCAGAGGTACGCGACGACCTCCAGGTGGTCGGGCAAGCCCAGCTCACGGACCATCTCCCGCTCGTCGAAGAAGCTCACCCAGCCGACGCCCAGGCCCTCGGCGCGGGCCGCCAGCCACAGGTTCTCCACCGCGAGGGCGGAGCTGTACGGGGCCATCTGGGGCTGGGTGTGCCGGCCGAGGGTGTGCCGGCCGCCGCGGGTCGAGTCGGCGGTCACCACGATGTTGACCGGCGTTTCGAGGATGGCCTCGATCTTCAGCTCGCGGAACTGCTTGGCACGGGCCTTGGGCAGCGACTTCGCGTACGCGTCGCGCTGCGCCGTGGCCAGCTGGTGCATCCGCTCCCGGGTCTCCTGCGAGCGGATGACGACGAAGTCCCAGGGCTGGGAGTGGCCGACGCTGGGGGCGGTGTGGGCCGCCTCCAGGACGCGCAGCAGCACCTCGTTGGGGATGGGGTCGGGGCGGAAGCCGTTGCGGATGTCACGGCGCTCGCGCATCACGCGGTGTACGGCGGCGCGCTCCGAGTCGTCGTAGCCGGTGGCCGGAGGGGTGGTGGGTACGGCCGGTACGGCGGCGGGGCCGACTGGTTCGGCCACGGCGTCGGCCGGTTCGGCGACGGGCTCGGGCTCTGTGGCAGGTTCCGTGGCGGATTGCGTCATGGGCTCTCCGGTGGGCTCCTCATGGGCGGCGTCCGCGGCCGGGTCCGGAGCGGTCTCCTTCTGGGAGGCCTCCGCCGGGGCGGGCACGGTGTCCGGGGTGTCCGGTCCGTCCGGGGCGTCACCGAGCTGGACGAGTTCGGAGGCGTCCTGCTCAGGGGCCGGCTGCTCGGCGTCTTCCGGCGCCGCAACCTGGACGGCCGCTGCGGCGGGTGCCTGGGCTTCCTCGGTCACCGGGGCGGCCGGGGCCGTCTCGTCGGCGGCCGGAGCCTCGGCGGTCTGCGTCGGCGGGGTGCCGTCGGCCTCGGCGGGCTCCTGCTCCGGGGCAACCGGGCCGGCGGCCTGCTCGTCGGCCGCGGGCGGGGCCTCGGCGACCGGTTCCTGCGCGTCGGCGGCCGGAGCCGCCTCGGGGGCGTCGACCGGCTGCGGCTGCCCGGCGCCCGCCTCCGGCGCGGCCGGAGCCACGTCGGCTGCCTGGGGCTGCGGCTGCTCGGCCGGGGTGACGGCCGCCTGCGGTACGCCGGTCGCGGGCGCGGTGGCCTGGTCCGGCTGCGGTGCGGCCTCGGCCGCCACGGGGGCCACTGGCTGTTCCGTGCCGGGGGCGGTCTCGGCCGGGGCTTCCTGCGCCTCGGCGGCGCCTTCCTCCGGCCCTGCGGCCGGGGCTGCCGTCTCCTGGGCTGCCGCGGGCGTACCGGCCGGGGCGGCCGGTGCCTCCTCGGCGACCTGTATGGGCTGCGGCACCTGGGCCGGTTCCGCGGGCTGCGTGCCTTCGGCCGTGCCGGTGGCGTGCGTCGTCTCACCGGCGCCGGCCACGTCCTGGACCGGCTCCACCGGCTCCACCGGCTGTACGCCCTCGGCTTCGGGGGCCGGCTGCTGGGCGGGCACGGCCCGGTCGGCGGGTGCCGACTGCTGCTCCACCGCCGCGGGCTCCGTAGCGGGCTCCGCCGCCTGCTCGGTACCGTCGGCGTCCGCCTGCGGGACGGCCCCCTCCTGGGTGGCCTCCGGCATGCCCTCGGCGTCTTCCGGCGCGGGCTCCGGCTGGGCCGCGGGGGCAGCGCCCTCGGCAGCCTCGGCCTGAGCCTCAGCCGTCTCCGCCACCTCAGCCACTTCGGCTGCCTCTGCCGTCTCAGCCGTCACATCAGTCACCGCAGCCTCCTCAGCACCGCGATCGACCGTTTCTGCAACCGGAGCCGCCTCCGTACCCGGGGCCACGTCCGTGTCCGAGGCCACGCCGGGAGCCCCGGCCGTCTCAGCAGCAGCAGTCGCCTCCGGAGCAGCCGGAGCCGCCTGAACACCCGCAGCGGCCTGCGCGGCAACCGGCGCCACCGGCGCCGCCTGCGCCGGAGCGCTGTCCCACGACGGAGCCTGGGCGGGCATCTGCGCGGGGATCTCACCGAGCTGCGGCCCGGGCAGCGATGCCGCGCCGGGTGCTCCGTACGCCTCGGCGGCCGCCTGCTGGGCGACGGGTGCCTGCTGGGCAGGGACGGCAGCGGGGACGGCAGCGGAAACTCCCGCTTGCTGCCCGCCCTCCTCCACGTCCAGGTATTCGGGGCCGGTCGTCGGCGGGCCGGGGGTGCCGCGCACCGGGGTGCCCGGCGGCGCGCCGGCCGGGCCGCGGTCGGCGAGCGAGCGGACCACGCCGCCGGTCGCGTCGGGGACCGGCGGGCCCATGTGGAGGGGGCGGCGCGGCGGCGTGGGAGCCTGCTGCGGCGCGGCGGGCGGCGGGACGCGTACGCCGTCCAGGTCGACGGAGGCCGAGTCGCGGCCGCCGCTCTCGTGGTCGCCGGCCTCCGGCGGCATCGGCTCGTACGCCATGGCGCCGAGCGGCGCGGAGTCGTAGGGGCCGGCCTGCTCGGGCACGGTCGGCTGGGGCGGCGCCTGCGACGGCTGGGTCTGCTGCGGGTTCTGCGGCTGGTGGTGCTGCTGCTCGCTGCCCCACGCGCCCCGCGCCCCCGGCATCAACAGCAGGTCGTCGTCCTCGGCGCCCGCGTCCGCGGGGTCCAGGAAGGTGTACGCGTCGGGCGCCTGGGGCATCCCCGGCGGCTGCGTCGGGCCGGCCTCGGCAGGGGAGGGAACGGCCGCCGGCTGCGGCTGTCCGGGCTGTCCGCCTGCGTTCTCCGGCAGTCCCTCGCCCGGGACCTGGCCGGTGTCGGTCATGCGTACCCCTCGCCCATTGGTAGTGCTCCTTCCAACCGCTCGTGCGACGCGCTCCACCGCGGCGCGCCGACCGCCCCTATAGCTAGAACGAGCGAGCGCGCCTCGCGGCACGTCCGCCCTTGAGAGCTCCATTTACGGCCAAAACCACGGCATCTTCCGGATATTGGCGTACGAAACCGAACGCGGGACGGCGGCGCAACGATCCGCCAGCCTACCCCGCGCCGGTGGCGGGCCCGGTCACGGGTGAGCAACCCGGTAGCCGCTGAGCAGGAAGACGACGGCGCGTTCCCGCTCGACCCAGGCGGAGGTGTCCAGTTCGACGGACTGGAGCAGCGCGCACTCGGTCTCGTACCCGCCGTCGGCCAGCGCGCGGCCGATCGCCTCGGCCTCGTCGCGGGTCGACGCATGCGTCACGATGCGCTCCGGCCGGCGGGCGGCGCAGGCGGTGACCACCGCCGCTCCCCCGCCGCCGACCCGTACGACGTCCGGTTCCGGCAGGTCCTCCAGCACCTGGGGCGCGCGGCCCTGGACGACCTGGAGCTGTACGCCGTACCGGCGGGCGACCGCGGCGGTGCGCCCGCAGGCGTCCGGGTCGGCGTCGACGGCGATGACGGCGGCCCCGAAGCGCGCGGCCTCGACGGCGGCGGCGCCGCTGCCCGCGCCGATGTCCCAGACGAGGTCACCGGGCCGGGGCCCGAGGCGGGCCAGCTGGGCGGTGCGCAGCTGGACGGACTCCCCTTCGTCCAGGACGCCGCCGTACGCCTGTGCGGGCAGCCCCCAGCCGCGCGGCGCCGACGGGTAGGCGACGTCGCGCCCCGCCAGCCAGCCGCTGCCCTGGGTGGCGGCGTTGGCCCCGCCGACGACGATGACGACATTGGGGTCGCGCCAGACGTGGTCGGCGGCCTTGTCGGAGGTGAGGACCGTCACCTGCTCGCGGCCGGTGCCCAGTTCCTCGCAGATGACGAAGGTGCGGTGGACGCCGTCCAGCAGCAGGGCCAGTTCGGCGGGTCCGGCGCCGGGTGCGGTGAGCACCGCGACCTTGGTGTGCGCGCGGCAGATGTTCACGGCCCGCCGCAGGTCGCGGCTGTGGGCGACGACGACCTGGGCGTCGTCCCAGGGCATACCGGCGCGGGCGAAGGCCGTCGCGACGGACGAGACGGCGGGCACCACCTCGACCTCCAGGCCGTGCTCGGGTGCGCGCAGGGTCCGTACGACGCCGAAGAACCCGGGGTCGCCGTCGGCGAGCACCACGGCGGTGCCGCGGTGCTGGGCGATGCGGCGGGCGGCCAGGCCCACGCTGCCCAGCCGGATGTGTTCGGCGTGCGGGGGGACTTCGGGGAGCGCGAGGTGGTGGGCGGCGCCGGCCACGAGGGTCGCCGCGCCGAGGGCGGAGCGGGCGGCGGTGGTCAACGGCGAACCGTCCCACCCGATCACCGTGACCCGGTCGGCCATCGTCGTCAGTCTCCTGGGCTTCGCTGGACGGAACAGGACTGGGCAATACGGGACACAGCCGTGGAACACGCGGGGCACGTGCCGGACGGCTCACGCGGCAGCGGTCAGCCGGTCACGGAGTGCTGTGGGCAGGCCGAGACTACCCCGAGAGGTCCGGACCACGGCGAGGCGGGCCGGTGCTTCCCGGCCGTGCCCGCCGGCGTCCGGCCGGTGCCGCCGGGCGCGTTCTCAGTTCCACTCGGGATAGGCGAAGCCGTTGGCGTCGGCCATCCGGCCCGGTACGCCGTCGAGGTCCTCGGGGAGCAGGCTCCAGACGATGAGGTCCGTACGGATGTCCGTCCAGCCGCCGTCCTCGGTGCGGGAGCGCGCTATCCAGGCGTTGCGCAGCACGCCCTCGCTGATGCAGCCGACCTTCTGTGCCACCTGCTGGGCGGCGGTGTTGTCGGCGGCGGTGCGCAGCTCGACCCGTTCGAACTTCTGGTCCCGGAAGAGCCACTGCGCGACCGCGAGGACGGATTCGGAGGCGTAGCCCTCGCCGCGTGCCCAGGGGGCGGTGACGTAGGCGATCTCGGTGCTCAGGATGCGCCAGTCGGTGTGGTCGAGTTCGATCGTGCCGACCAGCCGCTGGGTGAGGAACTCGGTGACGGCCAGGACGATGCCGCGGCCTTCGGTGCGGACCGCGCCGGACCGGCGGGTGGCCCAGTCACGGGCGGTTTCGGTGGTGTACGGGTGTGGCCGCGCGGTCCAGGCCGCGGTCAGCTCGTCGTTCATCATCTCGGTGAGCGCGGGCACGTCGGCCTCTTCGAATGGGCGAAGCACCAACCGATCCGTGCTGATGGAGATGTCCGGAAAGGTGGATGTCATGCCGCTGCTCCAACGCCGTTGACCGTGCTGCTCCGAAGTTCGGGCCCTGTTGACCGTCTTGAGTGCACCAGGATGCAGCATCCGACCGGGGATGTGCCACGCACGCGGGCCCCGGTGGCGCGAGGTGCGCGCCCGGGGCCCGTCGTTTGCCCGGCTCAGCCGTCCGTACGGTGCTGACCTGCGGTGTCGGGGATCAGCTCTGGGGGGCGCCGAAGGCGGGGATGACCGAGCCGTCCGTGTACTTGTCCTCGATGAACTTCTTGACCTCGGGCGAGTTCAGCAACTTCGCCAGCTTCTTGATCCGCGGGTCGTCCTCGTTGCCCTTCTTGACGGCCAGGAAGTTGGCGTACGGGTTGCCGTCGGCCTTCTCCAGGGCGAGCGCGTCGGTGGAGGGCTTGAGCTGGGCGCCGATGGCGAAGTTGCCGTTGATCACGGCGGCGTCCACGTCGGCGAGCCGCGGCGCGACCTGGCCGGCCTCCAGCTCGGTGAGCTTGATGCCCTTGTTGTCCTCGACGTCGGTCAGCTTCGCGTCCGAGCCGACGCCCTTCTTCAGGGTGATGACGCCGTTGTCGGCAAGCAGCTTGAGCGCGCGGCCCTCGTTGGACGGGTCGTTGGGAACGGACACGGTGTTGCCGGCCGTCAGCTCGGAGAGCTTCTCGACCTTCTTCGAGTACACGCCGAGCGGCTCGATCGCGACGTTGACGACCGGCACGACGTGGGTGCCGTTCTTCTCGTTGTAGGTGTCCAGGAACGGCTTGTGCTGGAAGAAGTTCGCGTCGACCTGGCCGTCCTCGGTGACCTTGTTCGGCAGGTTGTAGTCGTTGAACTCCTTCACCTCCAGCTTGAGCCCTTCCTTCGCCGCGAGCTTGTCGCGGACGAAGTTGAGGATCGCCCCGTGCGGGGTGGGGCTGGCGGCGACGGTCAGCGGCGCGCTGCTGTCCGCCTTCTTGCCTCCGGAGGAGGACACGTCGGAGGGCGCGCTGCAGGCGCTCGCGCCGAGGGCGACGGCTGCCGCGGCGACGGCGGCCACGGTGATGTTGCGGGTGGTACGCACGAAGAGTGCCCCTATCTCGGTTTCTCGGTCACCCGGCACCGAAGGTCCCGGGTGCGCCCGGCAAAGGGTCCGGGCTCCAGAGGGTCCGCTGCGGACCCGGTCTCAGGCGCCGGCCCGCTCCTTCGGGGCGTCGGCGGATGCGGCCTCGGCGGGCTGTCCGGCGGCGGTGGCCGGGGCGGGCGCCTTGCGCAGTCCGACCCGTACGGAGGAGCCGCGGCTGCCGCGGCCGGCCAGTCGGCGCACAATCAGGTCGCCGAGCAGCTGGACGAGGACGACCAGGACGATCAGCAGCACGATCGTGATGACCATCAGATTGGTCTCGTACTGGAGGTAGCCGTAGGTGTACGCCAGGTTGCCCAGGCCGCCGCCGCCGACCGCGCCGGCGATGGCGGAGTAGCCGATCAGCGTGATGACGGTGGTGGTGACGGCCGCGACCAGCGCGGGCAGGGCCTGCGGCAGCAGGACCTTGAAGACGATGGTCCAGGTGCCGCCACCCATGGACTGGGCGGCCTCGATCAGGCCGTGGTCGACCTCGCGCAGCGCGGCCTCGACGAGCCGGGCGAAGAACGGGATGGCGGCGACGACCAGCGGGACGACCGCGCCGGTGGGACCGATGGAGACGCCGACGACCAGGCGCGTGAAGGGGATCAGCGCGACCATCAGGATCAGGAAGGGGAAGGACCGGCCGATGTTCACCACCGCGCCGATGACCTTGTTGACCACGACGTTCTGCAGGACGCCGCCGCGGTCGGTCAGGATCAGCAGGACGCCGAGCGGAATGCCGAGCAGGACGGCGTAGAACGCCGACCACCACACCATGAAGAGCGTGTCGAGCGTGTTGTTGTACAGCAGTGGCTGCATCTGCGACCAGGTCACTTGGCACCTTCCTTCACCAGCGCGCCGGCGGGCGCCGTCGTCACGGGGTCGGCCGGCTCGCCGGCCACGTCCACCTGGAGGCCCTGCTCGCGCAGGAAGCCGATGGGCACGACGTTCTCCTCGAAGCGGCCGGGCAGCTCGATGCGCATCCGGCCGATCTGCTTGCCGCCGACGGTGTCCATGGCGGCGCCGAGGATGGAGATGTCCACGTTGTACGTACGGGACAGCTCGGAGATCACCGGGCGGGTGGCGGCCTCGCCGTGGAAGGTGACGTCCACGACCGTACGGTCCGGGCCGGAGGGCTCGCCGCCGACCGGGAACAGCTCGCGGGCCAGTTCGGAGCCGGGGGTGGCGAGCAGTTCCGAGACGGTGCCCTGCTCGACGACGCGGCCGTTCTTCATCAGCGCGGCCGAGTCGCAGATCGTCTTGACGACGTCCATCTCGTGCGTGATCAGCAGCACGGTCAGGCCGAGCTGGCGGTTGAGGTCGCGCAGCAGCTGGAGGATGGAGCGGGTGGTCTCCGGGTCCAGGGCGCTGGTGGCCTCGTCGGAGAGCAGCACCTTGGGGTCGCCGGCCAGGGCGCGGGCGATGCCGACGCGCTGCTTCTGGCCGCCGGAGAGCTGGGCGGGGTACGCCTTGGCCTTGTCGGCGAGGCCGACCAGGTCGAGCAGTTCCAGCGCCTTGCGGGAGCGCTCGCGGCGGTCGACCTTGAGGATCTCCAGCGGCAGCTCGATGTTGTCCTGGACGGTGCGCGAGGACAGCAGGTTGAAGTGCTGGAAGACCATGCCGATGTGGCTGCGCGCCGCGCGCAGCTCCGCGCTGGCGCGCTGTCCCTTGCCGGCCAGCGAGGTCAGCTCCTGTCCGGCGACGGTGACCGTGCCGGAGGTGGGGCGCTCCAGGAGGTTGACGCAGCGGATGAGGGTGGATTTGCCGGCGCCGCTCTGGCCGATGACGCCGTACACCTCGCCCTCGCGGACGTGCAGATCGACGCCGTCCAGGGCGGTGACTTCGCGGTCTCCTGAGCGGTAGACCTTGGTCAGGCCCGTTGTGGTGATCACAGGGAATTCCGTCACTGTCGTGTGCCGGGCGGCTCGCCCGCCGGGCACGGGGCATTCATTGCGGAGTGCGGCATGGGGACCCGGAGGGCACGGTGGCCCGGCTTCGGGGTCCGGTGACGCGGGGCGGCCGGGGCCGTGGCGTACGGACGGGCGTACGGTTCGCACGGCGCAAGGCGGCGGGTCTCGCTTCGGGGCGCGAGGCTCGGCGGGGGCCCTCAGCGGTCACACATTCGACACATGCAACGAGCACCGGGCGTCATGGTCGCCTCGGTCGCAGGGGTGCGGTTGCTCGTCGTGGTCATGTTCGCCAGTAAACCAGACAGGCGTACGGACCGATCAAGCCTGTCCGGATGGCGGACAGGCCCGACCACTGTGTGGACGGCGGGTCAGTCCGCGGTCGTGATCTCCACGCTGTCCGCCGTGGCCTGCACGGACACCGCCGACAGGTCCTCGACGAGCACGTCGGCGGACAGCTCGCCGGCCCGGTGCGTTGTGGTCAACGCCACGGTGGTCATGCCCGCCGCGCGGCCGGACCGCAGCCCCGCGGGCGCGTCCTCGAAGACCACGCAGTCGGCCGGGTCCACACCCAGCCGCCGGGCGGCCAGCAGGAACGGTTCGGGGTCCGGCTTGCCGCGGGTGATGTCGTCGGCCGCTATCAGGGTCTTCGGGTGGATGCCGACCTCGGCGAGCCGGGCCTCCGCCAGGCGGGACGTGGCGGAGGTGACCACCGCCCAGCGCTCCGGCGGCAGCTGCGACAGCAGCGCGAGGGTGCCGGGCAGCGCGACCACGCCGCCCGCGACGTCCTCGACCTCCAGCTGCTCGATACGGGCCAGCGCCTCCGGTATGCGGGCGGCGGGCAGCAGATCGCCGATGATCTCGGCGGCCGGGCGCCCGTGCAGCTCGACGCGGGCGAAGTCCTCGGGCGTGATCCCGTACTCCTCGGCCCACCGGGCCCAGCAGCGGTACACCGAGTCCATGGAGGAGACGAGGGTGCCGTCGTTGTCGAAAAGGAGCGCGGCCGCGGAGATCTTCATGCTGCGCCAGCGTACGTGACGCGGGGTGACGGCCGGGAGCGACGGCGGGTGACCGGCCGGAACCGCGCGCGCACGACCGGCGGGGCCGCGCGCACCCCTCCCCCGGCCGCCGATTAGAGTCGCCTCATGCCCCTTTTCTCCACTGCGCGCAGCCGCGCCGCGCGGAGGTCCCGGTGATCGACGCGCTGACGGTCGCGATCGGCGTGACCGCTCTCGTCCTGGCCGCCTGGTGCGGCTTCGCCGCGTACCGCGACGAGCCGACGAAGGACTGGCACTTCATCGGCATGGCCGTGGTCTCGCTGCTGGGTGTGGTCCAACTGATCGTCGGGCTGGTGCAGTTGGGGGGCGGCCAGACACCGCGGGACGGTACGGCGATCTTCGTCGCCTATCTGATCGGGGCGGCGGCCTGCGTACCGGCCACCGGCTTCATATCGCTCTCGGAGCGGACGCGCTGGGGCTCGGCGACCGTCGCGGCGGGCGCGGTGGTCCTCGCCGTACTGGAAGTGCGGCTGTTCGACATCTGGGGAGGCGGCCATGCCTGAGACATCCGCGGGAGCCCGCTCCCCCGAGGCCCGGCCGGACGGCGCCGCCGGGAAGCGGCGCTCGCTGGGCACCGGCCCGGGGCGGCTGCTGGTCGCCCTGTACGGCGTCTTCACCGTCGCCGCCGCGTCCCGCGCGGCCTACCAGCTGATCGCGCAGTTCGACCGGGCACCGCTGGCGTACCTCCTGTCCGCGGTCTCCGCGGTGGTCTACGCCTTCATCCTGTTCTCGCTGGTGCGCGGCGGCGAGGGAGCCCGCCGGGCCGCGGTCGTGTGCTGCGCGCTGGAGCTGGCCGGCGTGCTCGGCGTCGGTACGTGGACGCTGGTGGACCGCTCCGCCTTCCCGGACGCCACCGTCTGGTCGAACTTCGGGATGGGCTACCTCTTCATCCCGATCTTCCTGCCGGTGACCGGCCTGCTGTGGCTGCGGCGGGCCCGCCGGGCGTGACGCGTTCCCCGGCGGGCCCCCGCTGCGCGGGTCCGGCCGGTCAGGCGCTCGCCACGTAGTCCTGCGGCGTGCCGTCCGCGGCGGGCTTGGCGGCGGCCGCCTCCTTCTCCAGCGTGACCAGGCTGAGCCGGGGGCTCAGCTGCTCGGTGCCGACGGACGCGTAGCCGTGGCTGCGGTACAGACGCAGGTTGCCCTCGCTGCGGTGGCCGGCGGTCAGGCGGTAGCGCTTGGCCGAGCGCTCCGCGGTCAGCCGCTCCTCGACGGCGGTGAGCAGCCGGCCGCCGAGGCCGTGGCGCTGCATCCGCGGGTGGACGACGAGTTTGCCGATGGCTGCGGTGCCGTCCGCGCCGACCGTGCCGCGCACCGCCCCGACGACCTCCGTGCCGAGCCGGGCCACCACCACGCAGGCGTCGCCCAGTTCGGCACGCAGGTCATCCAGGGTCTGGGTGAGCGGCTCAATCGAGTAATCGTCGTACAGCGCGGCCTCCGGCTGGTAGCAGAGGTACTGGAGTTTGAGGATCTGCTCGGCGTCCTGGTCGGTCGCCGCAGAGATGGTCACGCTCATACCCATGCGCGAGTGCCTCCCCTTATTCGGTTCGGTGCGCCCGGGCGTGCAGAGGGTGCGAGGGTACGCCCGGACCGGTTGCCCTGACCGACGGAGCCGTGTGGTGCACGCCGCCGTCGTGGCGTGGCTGACGCTGCTGCTTCCGGACTCCCCGGTTTCGGGCAGCGGCAACCTCCGCCGTGAGCATTCTGCGCAGGCATCCCAGGCAACGGGAACGGACCGGCCCCAAGCTCCCCTGTGACATTCCCAACTCAGATGAGATCTCGCGGTAGGTGAGGTCGGAGCGCGACAACAGGGCGCGCACCAGGGCGGGGCAGCGTCCGGGGAGCCGTTCGACGGCGGCGAGCAGCGCCCGCCGCTCCTCGGTCTCCAGTGCCTCGCGTTCGGCGACGGCGGCGATCACGGGCTGCGGTCCGGTGGGGTCGTACGGGATCTCGCGCAGCGCCAGCCGCCGCGCGCCGCGGGCTTCGGCGCGGACCGCGCGGCGCAGCCAGCGGGCGGGTTCGGCGGGCGGCCCGGCCTCCCGGGTGTGTTCCAGCAGCCGGGTCCACACGCCCTGTTCGAGGTCTTCGGCATCGGCTCCCGCGGCGGCCGCCTCGGCCGCGACTTCCGCGGTCAGCAGGGGGCGCAGCGTACGAATGAGGTCGTGGTCCGTGGTGGCGTGCCGCATGGCCTGCGAGACGTGGCGGCGTGGCCGGGCGGTTTCGCCGGCGCCACGGCCTCATTCGTCCGTGGCGCCGGCGGTGCCGGATTGACGCTCCGCGGCATCGCCCGGCGTCCGCCAAAATCAGCTCTTACGGAACTCCGCGGCGGCCAGCAGCGCCGTGTCGCAGTTGTCGGAGAAGAGCCCGTCGATGCCGGTGGCCAGGCACTTCTTGAAGTAGCCCAGCGCGTCGCCGTAGGCGTTGGGGTCGGTGCCGCGGCGGAAGTCGGCGGGCAGGAAGGTGTTCTCGTTGCGGCCGGTGTAGGGGTGCAGGACCAGTCCGGCGGCGTGCGCGTCCTTGACGACGGAGGTGGGCTTGCCCAGCTTGTCGTCCTTGGTGCGCGGGAGGATGACGGTCAGGTCCGGGCCGATGCCCTGCGCGAAGCCGGCGACCCACTTCAGGCCCGCGGGCTTGACCAAGTCGGCGGTGGTGCGCGGGTCGCCCGCCTCCTGGAGGTCCCAGGGGCGGTCCTTGAGGGTGCCGAGCAGGAGGACCTTGGGGCAGTCGACGAGCTTGCCGAGCCGCTGGAGGCTGCTGGGTTCGAAGGACTGCAGGAAGTTGGGCGCGTGCTTCTTGTGGCGGCCGTACTTGCGCAGCAGCCGGGCGAGACGTTCCTCCAGGCCCAGGCCGAGCTTGCGGAAGTAGGTGGGGTGCTTGGTCTCGATGTGCAGCCAGATGCGGCGGCCGCGCTTGCGGCCTTCGCGGTCGGCCCACTTCAGCACCTCTTCGAAGGTGGGTACGTCCCACACTCCGTCATAAAGGGTGTTGTGCTGCCGGGTGCCCGGAATGCGCTCCTTCGCCCGGAGCGTCTTCAGCTCGGCGAGGGTGAAGTCCTCGGTGAACCAGCCGGTGAGCTTGACCCCGTCAACGGTCTTCGTCGTCTTGCGGGCCGCGAACTCCGGGTGCACCGAAACGTCCGTGGTGGCCGTGATGTCGTTCTCGTGCCGGCAGACGAGGTGACCGTCCTTGGTGGGTACGACGTCCTGCTCGATGATGTCGGCGCCCATGTCCAGCGCGAGCTGGTACGAGCCGAAGGTGTGCTCGGGGCGGTAGCCGCTGGCGCCGCGGTGGCCCACGATCAGCGGTACGGGCAGCCCGTCGTGGCCGCGCCCGCGGGAACCGGCCGCGCTCGCCGTGCCGGTACCGCCCCAGACCGCCGCGCCCGCGCCGAGGGCCGCCGCACCCAGTAGCGTCCGTCGTCCCGGCTGCTGCCGTTCCTGCATGATCGCGCTCCTCGTTCCACGGCACCGGTGAGGATGTCCGGCACCTGTCAATGGGTCGGGGCGATCCTAGGCACGTACAGCTTTCGAACGGGAGACCTGGCCCCCAACGCGCGGGAAACCCACGTCAACTCTGCGTATCGGTCCCATGAACCCGATGTGCGATCGAGGACCGCCGACGAGTATCGTCCTGGGCTGCATACTCTTGCACGCTCGCGGCGACCGCCGCGGACCACCCACGACCGGAGGGCCCGTTGTCCCGCATTCTGCTGAAGGCGTTTCTCGGATTCGTCATGCGTGTCCTGTTCCGCCCGAAGGTCGAGGGCATGGAGCGCATCCCGGGCAGTGGGCCGGTGATCCTGGCCGGCAACCACGTCACCTTCATCGACTCGCTCTTCCTCTCCCTCATCGTCAAGCGCCAGGTGTTCTTCATCGGCAAGGACGAGTACGTCAACGGCAAGGGGATCAAGGGCCGCCTGATGGCCTGGTTCTTCACCACCGCCGGCATGATCCCGGTGGACCGGGACGGCGGGCACGGCGGCGTCGCCGCGCTGATGACCGGCCGCCGCATCCTGGAGGAGGGCAAGATCTTCGGCATCTACCCCGAGGGCACCCGCTCCCCCGACGGCCGCCTGTACCGCGGCCGTACCGGCATCGCCCGCCTCGCCCTGATGACCGGCGCGCCGGTCGTGCCGTTCGCGATGATCGGCACCGACAAGGTGCAGCCCGGCGGCAAGGGCCGTCCGCACCTGGCGCCGGTGACCTGCCGCTTCGGTGAGCCGCTGGACTTCTCCCGCTACGAGGGCATGGACCGGGACCGCTACGTGCTGCGCGCCGTCACCGACGAGGTGATGAGCGACGTCATGCAGCTGTCCGGCCAGGAGTACGTCGACATGTACGCCACCAAGGCACGCGCGGCCTGACCGCCGCCGCACCCGCCGTGCGCAGGGCCCCGTCCGGTTCCGGGCGGGGCCCTGCGCGTTGCCGTACCGGCGTGCGGCGGTGCGCCGTACCGCTCAGCAGGGCACGCGGAATCCTTCCGCCGTCGGCCGCCCCGCGGCAAGCGCCGCGGCCTCCGCCCGGGGCAGCACCGTGCCGTCCGCGCTGCGCAGCCGCGGCGGGACCGTGGTCTCGCCGACCCGCGCCTGCGGGGCGCTGCCGTTCTTCACCGTCACCCGGTTCAGCGGCGCGGGCTCGACCCGCTGCCGTTCCTTGATGTACGTGACGAAGCTCTCGAAGTCGCGGTTGTGCCGGAAGGGGCGGGTGAAGCCGGTGAACGCCGGATACCCGTCCTGGTTGAGCAGGGTGTACGAGGGCGCCGCGACCCGGTACGTGCGGGTCACGTCCAGCGCGGTGCCGTCGATGAACACGTCGGCCGGATCGACCCGGTCGCCCGCCGCGCCGGTGGCGTCGAAGCTGTAGCGGACGTTCGCGGAGACGGCCAGCGGCGCGTACTTCAGACCGCCGCCCGCCGGCACGGTCCACTGCTGTTCCAGCGCGTCGTGGAGCTGCTGCCCGGTGACGGTGGCCGTGACGATCGGGTCGCCGAAGCCGACCGCGTTCCACGCCTTGCCGAAGGCGACCGTGCCGTCCGACGCCGAGTCGTACAGCAGGTCCCCGGCGATGATGGCCTGTCCGATGCGCGGCGCGATGGCGATGAGGGCCAGGTCGGCGGGGGTCGCGGGGTCGAGGTTGGCGTCGTTCATCGGGCCCTGCGGCTGCTGCCCGGCCCACAGTGCCCAGTCGGCCACCAGGTCGCCCATGGTGGACTCGCCCGCCGCGTTGCGGGTCCGGGTGAAGGAGGCGGTCTGCTTGCCGAGGGGGACGGCGGCACGCCGGGTGCCGTACCCGGCCCAGTACTTGACGACCTCGGCCAGCTCCGGGTGGGGTGCCACGTCGCGGGTGTTGGGGTGGTTGGTGGAGGTGGTCAGCGCGCGGACGACTTTGCCGGTGCTCGGGTCCAGCCGGAGGCCGATCTCGTTGATGATCTGGCCGTGGCAGCCGGCCTCCACGAACGGACGGGGTACGCCGTCGGGGTCGGGGACCATCATGTTGAAGGCGGTGTGCCAGTGGCCGCAGACGATGGCGTCGATGTCCGGCGAGCAGCGCAGCGCCAGTTCGTAGGCGGGGCCCGAGGGGTTCGTGCCGCTGTTGAAGTCGCCGCCGGCCACCGCGCCGTCGTGCATGCTGAGCACGATCGCGTTGACGCCGCGGGACTTGAGTTCGGCGGCACAGCGGTTGGCGGTGGTCAGCTGGTCGAGGGTGCGCAGCCCCGGCTGGTAGGAGGCGGGCATGGTCTCGGTGCCGATGGCGGTCAGGTGGATGAAGCCGATCGGCAGCCGCCGCCCCTTTCCGGCGTCCACCCACTCGATGTTGTACGGCGGCAGGACCCGCTCGCCGGTGGCGGCCCACACCGTGTTGGCACCGTAGTAAGCGAAGTCGGCGCCGTGGAAGCGCTGTCCCGAGGAGTCGACGAAGGAGTTGTCCCAGTCGACCGTCGGGTAGGAGATGCCGTCCACCATGTGCTGGGACAGGAAGGCGGGCGACTTGTCGAACTCGTGGTTTCCGGCCGAGGCGAAGTCCATGCCCATCCGGTTCAGGGCTTCGATGGTCGGTTCGTCGGCGAGCGACTCGGCGGGGAACTCCCAGCCGGAGAAGAGGTCACCGGGCGCGAAGAAGAGGGAGTTGGCACGGCCGGCCCGCAGCCGTTCGAGGTGCGCGGCCATGTAGGCCACGCCGCCCACGGTGTACTTCTTGCCACCGGCGCCGGTGATGACCGAGCTGCTGCCCGGGGCCGCCTGGAGGTACCCGTGGAGGTCGGTGATGTTGAGCAGTTGCACGTCCACGTACTCGTCGGCGGACCGCGCGTCGCGCGCGTGGCCGGAGGCGAAGGCGTGGGTGCCGACCGCGGTGGCGGTGGCCAGAGCCCCCGCCGCGGTGAAGAACATGCGTCTGCCGAGCTCTGCCAAGGTCGTCACCCTCCTGAGAGTGCCCGAGTGCGGGGGAACGACTGGAGAGTCAAACGAGCCATGGGAGCCTTCCGGCCCACACGAGGCGGCCGGAATGTGAACGGGCGGAGGACAGCTTCGGTCCCCCGCCCGGTACTACGGATCACTCGTATCGGTGACACGCGGCTTTCGTGTCGGCGCCACGCGTGCCCGCCGGTTCAGTGGTGCACGGCCTCCGGCTCGGTCTCCGCCGCGGCGGAGCCGTCCTCCAGCCGCTGGCCGCGCAGCAGGAACCACGCGGCGCAGGCGGCGGCGATCAGGACGGCCGCGCCGGCCCCGGCCGCGGTGTCCAGGCCGTCGACGAAGGCGTGCTGAGCGGCCTTCAGCAGGCCGGTCCCGGCGTCGGCCGGGAGGTTTCCGGACGCCTCGACGGCGCCGCCCAGCGACTCCCGCGCGGCGTTCGCGGACGCCTCGGGCACGCCCGCCGGGGTCGCGAAGTCCCGGTAGATGCCGGTGACGATGGAGCCGAGCAGCGCGATGCCGAGGGCGGCGCCCAGTTCGTACGCCGTCTCCGAGACCGCGGACGCGGCGCCCGCCTGCTCCTTGGGCACGCTGGAGAGGATCACGTCCGCGGTGACGGTGAAGGCGAAGCCCGCGCCGACGCCGACGACGAACAGGATCGTGCCGAGGGTCAGGGTGCTGGTGTTCTGGTCCAGGCCGATGCAGCCGGCCAGGGCCAGGCCGACGACGCCCAGGCCGCCGGCGACCACGAGCCGTACGGACAGCCTTCTGGCGACGTATCCGGCGGCCAGTCCCGCGCCCACCGCGCCGATCGCCGCGGGCAGTTCGACCAGGCCCGCGTTGAGCGGCGAGCGCAGCTGCACCATCTGGAGGAACTGCGAGAGGAAGAAGACCAGTCCGGACAGGCCCAGGATGGTCAGCAGGTCGGCCAGTACGGCGCCGGAGAAGCCGCGGTGCTGGAAGAGCTTCATGTCCAGCAGGGGCGAGGCCAGGGTCTGCTGCCGGCGGACGAAGGTGACTAGCGCGAGCACGCCGAGGACGCCGGCCGCCGCGATGTCCCAGCGGAAGCCGTGCACCGACGCTTCCTTGACCGCGTAGACGATGCCGACCATGCCCACGAGGGACAGGCCCACGCTGGGCAGGTCCCACGGCCCCGGGTTCGGGTTGCGGGACTCCGGCAGCACCTTGGCGCCGATGATCACCAGCAGGGCCATCACGGGCAGGTTGATCAAAAAGACCGAGCCCCACCAGAAGTGGCCGAGCAGGAAGCCGCCGAGCACCGGGCCGACGGCCGCGCCCGCCGAGGCCATGGCACCCCAGATGCCGATGGCCAGACTGCGTTCCTTGGGGTCGTGGAACAGGTTGCGGATCAGGGCGAGGGTGGACGGCATCAGCGTCGCGCCCGCCACCCCGAGCAGCGCCCGCGCCACGATCATCATGGCCGGTGTGCCCGCGTACGCGGCGAGCACCGACATGGCGCCGAACGCGACCGAGCCGGTCAGCAGCAGTTTCTTGCGTCCGATGCGGTCGCCGAGGCTGCCCATGGAGACCAGCAGGCCGGCGATGACGAACGAGTAGACGTCGCCGATCCACAGCAACTGCGTGCCGGACGGCCGCAGGTCCTCGCTGAGGAAGGGGGTGGCGAGGCCCAGGACGGTGGCGTCCACGCCGACCAGCAGGACGGCGAGGACGAGGACGGCGAGCGCGAGCCAGCGCCCGGCGCCGGGCTGGTGCTCCGCGGTGGCGCCGGTGTGGTCCGCGGTCTCCTTGGCGGGCTTGGTCATTTCTCCATGCTCCGTCGGATGCCGCCGAGCAGCAGCTCGGCGATCGAATGGTTGAGTTCCCTGCGGGCGACGCGCCCCTCGTGCACGGCCCACGCGCCGGCGCCGATCAGTCCGTACAGCGCCTCGGTGAGCCAGACGGGGGTCAGGTCGATACGGAAGTCGCCCTCCTCCTGGCCGCGCCGGAACAGCGCGTGGATGCGGGCGTCCAGCCGGTCCCAGCCGTCGTTGGTCTCCTCGCCCTCGAAGAGCTGGTTCTCCGTGTAGAGGAAGGCGAGGAAGCCCGCGACCGGCTCGGCCTCGGCGATCAGCCGGCGCAGTGCCGTGACCGCGTCGTCCTCGTCGAGGCGGGCCGCGTCCAGCGCCCCGCCGAACTGCTCGATGCCCAGTTCCTCCAGCGCCTTGATCAGGGCGTCGCGGCCCGCGAAGTGGCGGTGGAGGGTGGCACGGCTGATGCCGGCGGCCTTGGCGATCTCGTCCATGCCGGCGGTCGCCTTGCGGGTGAGCAGGCCGGCGGCTTCCTTGAGTACGTGTTTCCGGTCAACGGCCATGAGACAGAGAATACCCGAATGAGACACCAATGTCTCAAGAAAAAGAACCACGCAACCCGCACACCACAGCCGCGGCCCCCTCGAAAACCTCCGAGGGGGCCGCGGCCCGAGGGCGAGCACCGCCGTCCGGCGCTCGCCCCGCCATCCCGTGACGGGCGGATCAGGCTCAGCGCTTGGCGTCCGCCCACGCCCGCTGCGTCGCCAGGTCCGCCTTGACCTCCGCGAGCTGGACGGCGACGGCGGACGGGGCCGTGCCGCCGCGGCCGCTGCGCGAGGCGAGCGCGCCGGGCACGTTCAGGACCGTACGGACCTCCGGTGTCAGATGCGGCGAGATCGCGGCGAACTGCTCATCGCTCAGCTCGTCCAGTTCGATGCCGAGCCGCTCGCACTCCTTGACGCACTCCCCCGCGACCTCGTGCGCCACCCGGAACGGCACCCCCTGCCGTACGAGCCACTCGGCGATGTCCGTGGCCAGCGAGAACCCGGCCGGGGCCAGCTCCGCCATCCGCTCCCGGTTGACGGTCAGCGTCGCCATCATCCCGGTGAACGCCGGCAGCAGGATCTCCAGCTGGTCACAGGAGTCGAAGACCGGCTCCTTGTCCTCCTGGAGATCGCGGTTGTAGGCGAGCGGCAGCGCCTTCAGCGTGGCCAGCAGGCCGGTCAGATTGCCGATCAGCCGCCCGGACTTGCCACGCGCCAGCTCGGCGATGTCCGGGTTCTTCTTCTGCGGCATGATCGAGGAGCCGGTGGAGAACGCGTCGTGCAAGGTCACGAAGGAGAACTCCTTCGTGTTGAAGATAATGATCTCCTCGGCGATCCGGGACAGGTCGACGCCGGTCATCGCCGTAATGAACGCGAACTCGGCGACGAAGTCCCGGGACGCCGTCCCGTCGATGGAGTTGGCCGCACTCCCGCCCTCGAATCCGAGATCGGCGGCGACCGCCTCCGGGTCCAGCCCGAGCGACGAGCCCGCCAGCGCGCCCGACCCGTACGGCGAGACAGCCGTCCGCTCGTCCCACTGCCGCAGCCGCTCAGCGTTCCGCGACAGCGCCTGGACGTGCGCGAGGACGTGGTGCGCGAACAGCACCGGCTGCGCGTGCTGAAGATGCGTACGCCCCGGCATCGCGACATCCGGATGCGCCTCCGCCAGCCCGACCAGCGCCTCCTGGAGATCCGCGATCAGGCCCCCGATGATCCGGGCGTGATCCCGCAGATACATCCGGAAGAGCGTGGCGACCTGGTCGTTACGGGACCGCCCGGCCCGCAGCTTGCCGCCGAGGTCCGGCCCGAGCCGCTCCAGCAGCCCCCGCTCCAGCGCGGTGTGCACGTCCTCGTCGGCGATGGTGCCGACGAAACTGCCGTCGGCGACATCGCTCTCCAGCCGGTCCAGCCCGCCCAGCATCCGCGTCAGCTCGTCCTCGGTGAGCAGCCCCGCCTTGCGCAGCACGCGCGCGTGGGCACGGGAACCCGCGATGTCGTACGGCGCCAGCCGCCAGTCGAAGTGGACGGAGGCGGACAGCTTCGCCAGGGCCTCGGCGGGCCCGTCGGCGAACCGGCCGCCCCAGAGCCGGACGTCACCGCTGTTGCTGCTCACTTGCTCAGCTCCTCGTGGATGGTGAGATGTACGGTCCCCGGCGGCCGGACGAACCGGCCGCCGGGGACGGAGTGGCGCCTTGCCGGGGACGGCCCCCGGCCCCGCCTACGCCAGATCCCGCTTGGCGGCGATCTTCGACGACATCCCGAAGATCTCGATGAAGCCCTTCGACAGCGACTGGTCGAAGGTGTCGCCCGTGTCGTACGTCGCCAGGTTGAAGTCGTACAGCGACTGCTCGGACCGCCGTCCGGTGACCACCGCGCGCCCCCCGTGCAGCGTCATCCGGACATCGCCGGAGACCGCCTGGTTGGCCTCCTCGATGAACCCGTCCAGCGCCCGCTTCAGCGGCGAGAACCACAGACCGTCGTAGACCAGCTCGCCCCAGCGCTGCTCGACCTGCCGCTTGTACCGGGCCAGCTCACGCTCGACGGTGACGGCCTCCAGCTCCTGGTGGGCGGTGATCAGCGCGATCGCGCCGGGCGCCTCGTAGACCTCACGCGACTTGATGCCGACCAGCCGGTCCTCGACCATGTCGATCCGGCCGATGCCGTGCGCCCCGGCCCGCTCGTTCAGCTGCTGAACGGCCTGCAGCACCGACACGGGCTTGCCGTCGATCGCGACCGGCACCCCCGCCTTGAAGGTGATGACGACCTCGTCGGCCTCCCGGGGCAGCGCCGGGGTCTGCGTGTACTCGTACACGTCCTCGATCGGCGCGTTCCAGATGTCCTCCAGGAAGCCGGTCTCCACGGCCCGCCCGAAGACGTTCTGGTCGATCGAGTACGGCGACTTCTTGGTCGTCGTGATCGGCAGGTTCTTGCTCTCGCAGAACGCGATCGCCTTGTCCCGCGTCATCGCGTAGTCCCGCACCGGAGCGATGCACTTCAGGTCCGGCGCCAGGGACGAGATCCCGGCCTCGAACCGCACCTGGTCGTTCCCCTTGCCGGTGCAGCCGTGCGCCACGGTGCCGGCGCCGTGCTTCTTGGCCGCGGCGACCAGGTGCTTGACGATCGTCGGCCGGGACAGCGCGGAGACCAGCGGGTACCGGTCCATGTACAGCGCGTTGGCCTTGATCGCCGGCAGGCAGTACTCGTCGGCGAACTCGTCCTTGGCGTCCGCGACCTCCGCCTCGACCGCGCCACAGGCGAGCGCGCGCTTACGGATGACGTCCAGGTCTTCACCGCCCTGGCCGACATCCACAGCCACGGCGATGACCTCGGCGCCCGTCTCCTCGGCGATCCAGCCGATGGCGACGGAGGTGTCCAGGCCGCCCGAATAGGCGAGTACGACGCGCTCGGTCACGGGTTTCTCCTAACGTGCATTCGCTGATGGGTATAACTATGCACTCCACCGCATGATTCGTCAACGCGCTTCATTCGAATGGCCCAGCCACCCAGCCCGATCAGGGCATCACCGCAGGTCACGTGCGGCCCGACGGCCCAGCCCCCTACTCCCCCAGCACCTCCACCAGCACCGTCACATGGCTCAGCTCCAGGCTCTTGGTCGCGGTAAGCAGCGTCAGCGGCCCGGCCGCCGCATAGCCCCGCAGCCGCTCCAACGCCTCCATGGCCGGCGAAGCCGCCAGCTCGGCCCGATACCGCTCGGCAAACTCCTCATACCGCTCGGCCCGATGCCCGTACCAGGTACGCAGCTCCTTCGACGGCGCCACGTCCTTGCACCACTCGTCCAGCCGCGCCGCATCCTTCGCCACCCCCCGTGGCCACAACCGATCCACGAGCACCCGCACCCCGTCCCCGGCCTCAGGCGCCTCGTACACACGCCGCTGCCGGACCCCTCCCTGCCCCTGCCGATCACCCATGGCGCCATGCAAGCACGCCCCTACCCGACCCGCGCGGCACCATCTCGCCCCTTTTCAGCCGTTCTGCACCCCCACGAGGACCCCGCTTTGGATTCCGAGGCCCGAACAGGGTATTTTTCTTGTGCACGCCGCGACCGGGAAAACCCGGCCGAAGCGAGCACCGGGACGTGGCGCAGCTTGGTAGCGCACTTGACTGGGGGTCAAGGGGTCGCAGGTTCAAATCCTGTCGTCCCGACTCGTGAGAGTCGCAGGTCAGAGGCCGTATCGGAGGAATCCGGGACGGCCTCTTGATCGTTTCCGTCCTGTTTACGCCGGCGGCAGGTCCGAGATCATGACCGCGTACGCCGGCGAGTCCGGGAACGGCTGGTCCTCACCGATCTTCCGGTATCCCCAGGTCTCGTACAGGGCCAGCACTCTCGGGTGAGTGACATCCACCAGCAGGGCGGCGAGGGCTTCATTTCTGCCCTCCATCAATGCCCGGTGCAGCCGCTCGGCCGTACCCGTCTTCCGCCAGCGCTCGCGCACCATCAGCTCGGAGAAGTGGAACGTGCGGTCCTTCCCGGGCACGGGCTCCAGATGACCACGCCACCACTCACGCCCCGGCGCGCCGGGAGCCCCGTACGCGAAGCCCACAGCCTCGCCGCCGTCGTACGCGATCACGCAGGAGAACCCGGGGTTACCGCCCCAGTGGTCCACAAACCAGGGAAACTTCCGCCGGAACTCGTCATCTGCCATCCGGGCGGCGTGCACATCGGCATGCACATCGATCAAGGTCTGCCGAATCTCCGGCAGGTCGTCGTGGGAGAAGTGGCGCAGTTCCAGGGTGGCAGTCATTGGGCCCGGCTCCATTCTGATCGGTAGCGGTCCTTCCACTCGCGCGCGGTACCGGCATCCGGGGCGACAGAGATCAAGTCACGGTAGAAATCGCCAAGGAACGAACGCAGCCGCTCCGGCAGAGGGCCGCCCTCCATCAGCACGAACACCTTCCCCGCAGTCGTGCATGCCTGGTCGACGTCACGCTGATGGAGTTGCGACAAAGCGAGCTGGAGCGATCAGTGCCCGGTTACGGCGGAACTGCTGCGGGATGGCCGCCAATGCACGGTGGGAGGCCGCCTCTGCTCCAGCCGCGTCGCCGATGTCATCCCGTACGACCGCGGTGATAGCCAGGAGTTCGGCAGCACCGTAAAACGCCACCCAAGACGGGCGGGGCTCGTCGGGGGCAGCCTTGGCCAACGCATCCTCGGCTCGGCCCAAGGAGCGCAGCGCAGCCTGCCGCTGTCCGAGGGTGGAATATCCGACCGCCGTGCGCGCGTGGGCGAGCGAGGCGTACTCAGGGTCCCGGCGAGTCACAGCTGTGGCCTGTGCGGCCATGCCCGCCCCCACCGCCTGCGAGAACTCTCCTCGGTGGCGTGAAAGTATGGCGTGCGCATTCCATACGCGCAGCTCGGCGACTGAGTCCTTGCCCAATCCCGCCAAATACAGGGCCCGGTTCAGGTGCCCCTGCGCTCGATCGCTTTGGCGCGCGTCCACGGCCGACCAAGCGGCGGCGGCTGTGTAGTTGGCGGCCAAGCTGAAGAGTCGCTGGCGAATGCGCTGTGAGGCTGCCCGCTTCTGCAACTCCAGCGCCTCGGCGGCACCCGCCAACGCAGCTTGCTCCAGGGCTTCGTGTCCGCCTCGCGTGGCGTCGAGGTCTGTGAGAGCGTCCAGCCCACTACGGAGCCGGATCACATCCGTAGTACCGACCGCGTATGGCCGAGCGGCGGTCAGGGGCATGGCCGCTGCTGCCGTCATCGTGGAGGTGGCCATGATGAAGTTCCGTCGCCGCACTGGCGCCTCCGTAGCGCTGATGTGGCTCCGTCTGCCCGCTGGTGGAGCAAAGCCCAGTCCCTCGGCAGTACAACCGAAAACTGTTTCCAGGGCCTCGCGCTGCCGAGGGTGTGGCCAGCGGGTCTTTTCAGTCAGCCAGTGCCGCACGGTGCGATCGCTGACCGTCCCCTCTCGGCCGAGGGACCGCAGGTAATCGTTCACCACCTCCGCCAACCCGACTTGAGTCAACCCAGCTTGGTCAAGCGTGAGCGCCAAGCGCCAGTTCGCCTCCACATCTTCAAGGTAGCCAGGATGAACAATCTCGGCAGCGGAGCAGCCGCGAAATTTCCGGTTGCCCGCCCGGCACAGCGAGGCGACTTTTCCTCACGCTCCGTCACGATGCGGCGTTCACTGAGTGGCAGGCCACTATGGCACCAGCTCACGAACGAGGGTCCTCATGATCGTGACCACATCCCGCCCGACCGGGCCTCCGGGCTACAGCGAAACCCTGCCCCGCGCCCCCCATAGCGCGGCAATCGCCAGACGTCTGGTGCGCGTAGCCCTTTCTGCCTGGCGATTGGAGGAGCTGACCGATGACGGCGCCCTGATCGTGTCTGAGCTTGTGTCCAACGCCGTCCAGCACGCGCGGAGCCGTTCCATTCGGGTCTCGGTCACCCGGCCGGGAGTGGCCCGAGTACGTATCAGTGTCGTGGACAGATCGATGAAGCTCCCGGAACTGCAGGAGCCAGACCAGGGAAACGAGAGCGGGCGCGGCCTGACGCTCGTAGCCGGCCTGGCGCCGGGCTGGGGCACCGATCCGCTGCCATGGGGCAAGCAGGTCTGGGCAGAGTTGCGCGGGAAGGGCTGACGATGAGCGGCGAACAGAGCCCGTGGGTGGGCGACCTCATTCATGACGAGGACGCCCACCGGCGTGGGATCGTCACGGACGTGCACGGGGACACCATCTGAGTGCTGCGGCCGGAGTGGGGACAGGGACAGTGGACCTCCCGTCACCCCGACCGTCTAACTGTGGTCATGCGCCGAGAGTGCAGATGAGACATGCTCGGGCTTGGTCAGACGACACACCGGTCGTCGTGGCTGGACTGTCGTCGACTGGGGTTTGTGCGTCCCGCTGTGCGCCAGTGACAAAAGGGGCCAGGCACGGTCAACGAGAGCTACCCGAAGTAATTTCGCGGCCGCCTAACAAGGCTCCGGCACCCTGAATAAGCGGTAATGCGTCCCAATCTCCCTCACGCCACCCGCCGCCCCTCTCTGATCACCGCCACCACATCGCACACAGCCCCCACGTCCGCCACCGGATCCCCGCCCACCGCGACCAGATCCGCGTCGAACCCCGCCGCGATCCGCCCCTTGCGGCCGCCCAGGCCGCATACCAGCGCCGCCGTCGAGGTCGCGGCTCGGAGGGCCTCTGCCGGGGAGAACCCGAAATCGACCATGGCCGTCACGCCGTACGGGTAGCTGCCATGCGCCTTCACCGGGAAGATGCCGGAGTCGCTGCCGAGGGACATGGTCACGCCGGTTTCGCGGAGGGTGGCGAGGCCGGTGATGAGGGGTGGAATGCGGCGGGTGATGTGGGGCGGTGGGGGTGGGCCGCCGGGGAGGGCGCCGAGAGTGAGGGAGGCGGTGACGCCTCGGCGGGCCATGTCCTCGATTACCTGACGGTCGAAGTCGACGCCGGTTTCGGTGAGGAAGAAGCAGTGTTCGATGGTGTCGAAGCCGGCCGCGACGGCTTCGCGGATGCCGGTGACGGCGTGCGCGTGGGCGGTGGCCGGGAGGCCGTGGTGGTGGGCCTCGTCGGCGATGGCGCGCAGTTCGTCGCGGCTGTACTGGACGCTGTACGGGTCGGAGCCGGGGGTGAGGTCGCCGCCGGTGACCATGACTTTGACGAGGTCCGTGCCGCGCTCGGCCCGTTCCCGTACGGCCGCGCGGACGCCGTCGACGCCCTCCGCCCGCCCGCCGAGGAACCAGCAGTGACCGCGGGTGGTGGTGAGGGGCGGGCCGGAGGCGATGACGTGCGGACCGGCGGCCGGGTCCCGTGCGGTTTCCGTGCGGAGGCGGAGGGTGAGGTAGGCGCGGTCGCCGAGGTCTCGTACGGTCGTCACCCCGGCGGCGAGCGAGGCCCGCGCGGCGGTCCTGATGCGGTCGAGGAGGGTGGCGTCGTCGGCGTCGGTGAGCCCGCCTACGACGTCGTCGCTCGCGTCGAAGGCGAGGTGGGTGTGGGTGTCGATGAAGCCGGGGAGGAGGGTGGCGGCGCCCAGGTCGAGGATTTCGGTGCCGATGAGCGGTAGCCCGCCAGGGTGGACGGCGGCGATCCGGCCGTTTTCGATCAGTACGGTGGGCCGCTCGATCAGTCCTGGTCCCACCCCGTCGAACAGCGCTCGTGCGCGTACAGCCAGCATCGGTCCTCCCGTGCCGCCCGGCCGCGGCGGCCGGGGCGGGGCTCCCAGTACACAGCGGGCGGGCGGGTCACGGGGCGCGGTCCGGGCGGTTCAGCGGGCCTTTTGCGCCAGGTTCAGCAGGTGGTCGGCGAGGGCCTGGCCGCCGGCCGGGTCGCGGCTGATGAGCATCAGCGTGTCGTCGCCGGCGATGGTGCCGAGAATGTCGTGCAGTTCGGCCTGGTCGATGGCGGAGGCGAGGAACTGGGCGGCGCCGGGCGGGGTGCGCAGGACCACGAGGTTGGCGGACGCCTCGGCCGAGATGAGGAGTTCGCCGGAGAGCCGGCGCATCCGCTCCTCCTTGGCGGACTCCCCCAGCGGCGCCCGCGGCTTGCGGTCGCCGCCCTCGCTCGGTACCGCGTAGATCAGCTCGCCGCCGGTGTTGCGGATCTTCACCGCGCCCAGTTCGTCCAGGTCACGGGAGAGTGTGGCCTGGGTGACGGACAGCCCGTCGTCGGCGAGCAGCTTGGCGAGCTGGCTCTGGGAGCGGACGGCCTGCCGGTTGAGGATGTCCACGATCCGGCGGTGGCGGGCGGTGCGGGTCTGCGGTACGGCAGGTCCCCCGTGCAGCGTCTCGTTGTCCTGCGCCTCGGTCATCGTTGTCGTCAGTCTCCGGATCGTTGTTCCCCGTGTGCCCCTGCGAGGGCCGCGTCGAGGACGGCGGGGAGCTTCCGGAGGAACGTATCCGCTTCATCGTCCGAGACGATCAGCGGCGGGGCGAGCCGGATGACGTCCGGCGCGACCGCGTTCACCAGGAGGCCCGCGTCCTGGGCCGCTCGCTGCACCTGCGGTGCGACGGGCTCGGACAAGACCATACCCAGGAGGAGTCCCGCGCCGCGGACCTGGCCGACGAGCGGGTGCGCCGACGCCTCGATCCCGCCACGCAGCCGCTCGCCCACCCGCTTGACGTGGTCGAGGAGGCCGTCGGCCTCGATGGTGTCCAGGACGGCGAGCGCGCCCGCGCACACGACGGGGTTGCCGCTGAACGTCGAGCCGTGCGAGCCGGGGGTGAGCAGGCCGGCGGCCGGGCCGAAGGCGAGGGTGGCGCCGATGGGCAGGCCGCCGCCGAGGCCCTTGGCGAGCGTGATCACGTCGGCCTCGACGCCCTGGGACTGCGAGTGCAGCCAGTGTCCGGTGCGTCCGATGCCGGTCTGGATCTCGTCCAGGACGAGCAGGGTGCCGGTGGCGGCGGTGATCTCGCGGGCGGCGGCGAGGTAGCCGGGGGGCGGTACGACGACGCCGTTCTCGCCCTGGATCGGTTCGATGATCACGAGGGCGGTGTCGGTGGTGACGGCCGCGCGCAGGGCTTCGGCGTCCCCGTACGGGACGAAGTCGACGTCGCCGGGGAGCGGCCGGAACGGGTCCTGCTTGGCGGGCTGGCCGGTGAGCGCGAGGGCGCCCATGGTGCGGCCGTGGAAGCCGCCGGTCGTGGCGACCATGTGGGTACGCCCGGTCAGCCGGCCGATCTTGAACGCGGCCTCGTTGGCCTCGGCGCCGGAGTTGGAGAAGTAGACCCGGCCGGGGCGGCCGGCGATCCGCAGCAGCCGTTCGGCCAGCGCGACGGTCGGTTCGGCGACGAAGAAGTTGGAGACGTGCCCGAGGGTGGCGATCTGCTCGGAGACCGCGCGGACGACGGCGGGGTGGGCGTGGCCGAGGGCGTTGACGGCGATGCCGCCGAGGTAATCGAGGTAGTCGTTGCCGTCGGCGTCCCAGACCCGGGCCCCTTCGCCGCGTACGAGGGGGACGCGGGGCGTGCCGAAGTTGTCCATCATCGCGCCCTGCCAGCGCTCGGTGAGTGCCGAGTTGGACGCCGCGCCGCACGTGGTTTCCGTGGCTGTGTCACTCATGCCGCTCCCGCCTTCTCGCTCTCGCCCGTGTTCGCCGCGCCGATGTCCGCGGGCCCGTCCGGCACGACCATCGTGCCGATGCCCTCGTCGGTGAAGATCTCCAGCAGGATCGAGTGCTGGACCCGGCCGTCGATGACCCGGGCGGTGTGCACCCCGTTGCGTACGGCGTGCAGGCAGCCGCGCATCTTCGGCACCATGCCGCTGGCCAGGTCGGGCAGCAGCTTCTCCAGCTCGGTGGCGGTGAGCCGGGAGATCACCTCGTCGCTGTGCGGCCAGTCCTCGTACAGGCCCTCCACGTCGGTGAGGACCATCAGCGTCTCGGCGCCGAGGGCCGCGGCCAGGGCCGCCGCCGCGGTGTCGGCGTTGACGTTGAAGACGCCGGTTTCGTCGCCCTCGTCGGCGCTGCGGGCGACGGAGGAGATGACCGGAATGCGGCCGTCGTCCAGCAGGGCCCGTACGGCGCCGGGGTCGATCGCGGTGACCTCACCGACCCGCCCGATGTCCACCAGTTCCCCGTCCACCTCGGCGTAGTGCCGGGTGGCGGTCATCAGGTGGGCGTCCTCGCCGGTCATGCCGACGGCGAGCGGTCCGTGCTGGTTGAGCAGCCCGACCAGTTCGCGCTGCACCTGTCCGGCGAGCACCATCCGTACGACGTCCATCGCCTCGGGCGTGGTGACCCGCAGGCCCGCCTTGAACTCCGACTCCAGGCCCAGCCGGTCCAGCTGGGCACTGATCTGCGGGCCGCCGCCGTGTACGACGACCGGCCGCAGCCCGGCATGCCGCAGGAAGACGACGTCCTGCGCGAAGGCGGCCTTCAGTTCCTCGTCGACCATGGCGTTGCCGCCGAACTTGATGACGACGGTCTTGCCGTGGTGGCGGGTCAGCCAGGGCAGCGCCTCGATGAGCGTGCGGGCCTTGGGCAGCGCGGTGTGCTTGCGGGTGCTCATGAGGAGTACGCGCTGTTCTCGTGGACGTAATCGGCGGTGAGGTCGTTGGCCCAGATCACCGCGGACTCGGTGCCCGCGCTGAGGTCGGCGGTGATCCGCACCTCCCGGTAGCGCATGTCGACCAGGTCCCGGTCCTCGCCCACCGAACCGTTCTTGCACACCCAGACGTCGTTGATGGCGACGTTCAGCCGGTCCGGGTCGAAGACGGCGGAGGTGGTGCCGATGGCGGACAGCACCCGCCCCCAGTTCGGGTCCTCACCGTGAATGGCGCACTTGAGCAGATTGTTCCGGGCGATGGACCGGCCGACCTCGACCGCGTCGTCCTCGCTCGCCGCGCCGACGACCTCGATGCGGATGTCCTTGCTGGCGCCCTCCGCGTCCCCGATGAGCTGCCGCGCCAGGTCGTCGCAGACCGTGCGGACCGCGTCCGCGAACGCGTCGTACTCCGGAACCTTCCCGGACGCCCCCGAGGCCAGCAGCAGCACCGTGTCGTTGGTGGACATGCAGCCGTCGGAGTCGACCCGGTCGAAGGTGGTGCGGGTCGCGTCGCGCAGCGCCCGGTCCAGGACCGGCGCGTCCAGGTCGGCGTCGGTGGTCAGCACGACGAGCATGGTGGCCAGGCCCGGCGCGAGCATGCCCGCGCCCTTGGCCATGCCGCCGACCGTCCAGCCGTCCCCGCTCGCCACGGCGGTCTTGTGCACACTGTCGGTGGTCTTGATCGCGATCGCCGCCTTCTCGCCGCCGTGCACGCTGAGGTCGACGGCGGCCTTCGCGATCCCCGGCAGCAGCTTGTCCATCGGCAGCCGTACGCCGATGAGCCCCGTCGAGGCGATGGCGACCTCGCCCGCGCTGTGCCCCTTGAGGACCTCGGCGGCCTGCTCAGCGGTGGCGTGGGTGTCCTGGAAGCCCTCGGGGCCCGTGCAGGCGTTGGCGCCGCCGGAGTTGAGGACGACGGCCGAGACCCGGCCGCCCTTGAGGACCCGCTCGGACCAGAGCACCGGGGCGGCCTTGACGCGGTTGGCGGTGAAGACGCCGGCGGCGGCCAGTCGCGGACCGTTGTTCACCACCAGGGCGAGGTCCGGGTTCCCGTTCTCCTTGATCCCGGCGGCGATGCCCGCCGCCGAGAAACCCTTGGCTGCCGTGACGCTCACGGTGCGACTCCGATCGTAGAGAGCCCGGTGGCCTCGTCGAGGCCCAGGGCGATGTTCATGCTCTGCACCGCGCCGCCGGCGGTGCCCTTCGTCAGGTTGTCGATGGCGCTGACCACGACGATCCGGCCGGCCGCCGCGTCGTGGGCGACCTGCACCAGCGCGGTGTTCGACCCGTACACGGCCGCGGTGGACGGCCACTGCCCCTCCGGGAGCAGCCGGGCGAACGGCTCGCCCCCCAGCGCCTTCTCGTACGCGGCCCGCAGGTCCGCGCCGTCCACGCCGGGCCTGGCCTTGGCGGAGCAGGTGGCGAGGATGCCGCGGGACATGGGCGCCAGCGTCGGCGTGAAGGAGACCGTGACCGGCTCCCCCGCCGCGGCGCTCAGGTTCTGCGCCATCTCCGGCGTGTGCCGGTGCACCCCGCCCACGCCGTACGGGCTCATCGAGCCCATCACCTCGCTGCCCAGCAGGTGCGGCTTGGGCGCCTTGCCCGCGCCGGAGGCACCCGAGGCGGCGACCACGACGGCCTCCGGCTCGGCGAGCCCCGCCGCGTACGCCGGGAAGAGGGCCAGCGAGACGGCCGTCGGATAGCAGCCGGGCACCGCGATACGCCGCGCCCCGCGCAGCGCCTCCCGTGCTCCCGGCAGCTCGGGCAGCCCGTACGGCCAGGTGCCAGCGTGCGGCGAACCGTAGAACTTCTCCCAGTCACCGGCGTCCGCCAGCCGGAAGTCGGCCCCGCAGTCCACGACCAGCACCTCGGGCCCCAGCGCCTCGGCCACCGCGGCGGACTGCCCGTGCGGCAGCGCGAGGAACACGACGTCGTGCCCGGCCAGCGCCTCGGCCGTGGTGGCCACCAGCTCCCGCCCGGCCAGCGGCACCAGGTGCGGCTGCACCGCACCGAGGCGCTGCCCGGCGTTGCCGTGCGCGGTCACCGCGCCGATCTCGACCTCCGGGTGCCCCAGAAGCAGCCGCAGAACTTCTCCCCCGGCGTATCCGCTCGCTCCGGCCACTGCTGCTCGTACTGGCATGGATCCTCCTCCTTGGAGGCATGACTATACGGATGGAGGCAGTTTTATGCAAAGGGGGGTGGACCCTCCCGCCCGGGTGTTCAGCGGACGACGTGGCACACGATGGGCCCCGGCGCGGGCCGAGGCTTACGCGACGCCGAAGAACACACTGCCCGGTCCTCCCAGGTGGGGGGAGCAGAAGTACGCGTTGATCGCGCGGCTCAGGTCGTCCTTGCCGATACGGCCGTCATCGTCGGTGTCCAGTCGGCCCAGGACGCGCGAGGCGTCTTCGGCGAGGTCCCACATGTCGAGGTACCGCGTCAGTTCCTTCTCTCCGATACAGCCGTCGTGATCCGTGTCGATGACCTCGAACACCGTCGCCCCGAAGACCGCGACCGGCTCGCGCAGAGCCGGGTCTGCGGTGATCGCGCCGGCAGCGGTGCGATGCCGTTCGCGGGAAAGGCGGCCGTCGATCTTCGCGTGGCGCTGCAGCCCGGCCCAGTACTCCTGGTAGAAGAACGCCAGAGCCTGCGCCTCGGGGGCGTCCGCGGCGAGCCCGTAGGCGGAGCGGTAGCGATCGACGATCCGCCGGTAATCGGCCCCGTCGACATAGCCGTCACCATCGGTGTCGGCCACGTCGAACAGGCGGTCCAGGTTGCCGGTGCGGCGAAGGACGCGCTCAGGCGGGGTGCCGGCGGTCGCGCACAGATGGTCTCGAAGCTGGGCATGGCGGAACTGGTAGACCGTACCGACCTGGCGCAGGACCTCTCGCTCGCAGGCGTCCCGCAGGAAGGCGTCCAGGTCTCTCGGCAGCCATCCCGTCAGGGGCAGCCAGATTCGGGCCAGGACCACCCAACGCCCCCAGGCGGTCATGGTGCCGATCCCGAGCGCCGTCATGGACCCGGCCACCAGCGCGGCCCCGAGTCCGGCCAGGGCACTGTTCGACGTGGTCCCGAACATGATCCCGTACCCGGGTCCGATCACGAGCCCGATGGTGAGCACCTGCTTGAGTACGGTGGCGCGGTTCGTCTTCAACAGGTCCGACGGGAGGGCGCGTTTCTCTCTCGGGATGGCCGTCTCGAACCCGGCCCCGAGCGCGGCGATCAGCCCCATCACGAGCCCCAGGCCGGCCCCCGCCGCGAACAGCACCCCCGCATTCCGCACGATCACGGGCCCGGGATGGCCCAGGAGGGCCGTGAAGGCCGCGCTTCCGAGCGCCCACAGGATTCCGAACAGGAGACCGCCGGCGAGCCCGCCCGTGACTCTGGGGCGGAAGCTCTCCCGCAGTCTCGTCTTCGTCCAGTCCTGAAGTCTGATCTCCATGAGCGACGGTTCGAACAGCGGGCCGCCGACCTTCATCTTCGTGACGAACCCGTGCATCAGAGCGAAGGTCAGACCCATCGCGAGCCCGTTCGCCGGGCCGGTGACGCATGCCGCCATCAGCCCGTACGCGGGCCCGTACAAGAGCCCGCCCTCGACCCCGTAAACGAGCCCGGCGACGAGCCCGGACGCGATGCCGACCGTGACCCCGACCCGCAGCATGAGCCAGCGCAGCCGCACGGTGGTCCCCAGCCGCCACCATTCGATGTCGGGCGTACTGAGCTCCGTCAGATGCGCGGCGAGGTAGCCGAGCCAGCCCTGCGCGCGTTCGGCGTCCCGGCGCCGCGCGGGCTCGTTGCCGAGAAAACGCTTGTAGGCGGTGGGGATGAAGGTGTCCAGAAGGTGTCTTTCCAGAGCTTCCCGAGTGCCGAACTTCTCGGATTTCAGCAGGTCCGACGGGTCAAGTTCGGACTCATAGACGAAGCGGGCAAGGGTGACCATCAAAGGGGTGGTCAGTGCAGCGGCGAGATGGGCACCGGCCTGTGTATGGGGACGGCGGCGCAACTCACTCAGGACATAAGCCCAGCCGGTCCGGGTCGCGGAGTCCGCGCTGCCGGGAAGAGCCGTGCCGGTGGCCTTCCGCAGGTAATTGACGGAGTCGTCCAGGTTGAGGTCGAGCAATTCGATGGCGGCGGCAAAGGGCACCACCTTGGTTTCTTGTCTGGCGGCTTCGATTTCGGCGCGGCGACTGGTCACGAGCAGCGGCAAGGTGCAGCTGTTGAGTGCTATCAGCGCGTCTTTGCGCAAACCGGTGGCGATCTCGTCGAACCCGTCCAGGATCGGCAGCACGTAGTCAGCGCCCACCAGCGCGGCGGCCCACGTCTTACCGCTGGGGCTCGCCTCGGCGAGAAAGGGCTGATCCCGCTCCAACCGGCCGATCAACCAGTTCCGCAGCGGCGTGGTACCGGGATTCCATGACCCGAGGCTGAAGAGCACCGGCACCGGCGCTCCGCGGGCGCGCGAAGGTTCCTGCAGACGGGTCAGTGCGAAACGCAGGGCCAGGACGCTCTTACCCGAGCCTTCCCGCCCCAGGATCAGCAGCCACCGGGACTTCGCCTGCTCAAGGACGGCCGTGAGATCGCCTCCTTGACCGGCCGGGTCCAGCGGGGGAAAGTCCGTTGCCCCGGCCCCGGCATCGCGGAGGTCTTCGCGGCGGAGCGCGTTTTCCGGCACCGGTTCCGGCACCGGTTGCCAGTGCACGGGCAGGTCCCGGTCCCGTAGCCGCAGTTGTTCCTCCTCGTACCGCAGGCGCGCGTGGACCTCGTCCGCGAGCAGATCGGCTTTGTCGGCCAGGCCGTCATCGACGGAGCGGCGCTCTGCGCGCACCGCATGCACGAGTTGTTTGACCAACTCGGTCAGGGCGCCCTCGGCGGAGAGCCCGTCGGCGAAGAGCACATTGATGTTGACCGTGTGGTCACCGATACTGACAATGCCCGAGACGTCTCCGACCGTGATCGACCGTTCACCGGCCGACTGGTCAGGAGTACGAGGGGCAGGCCCTGACTCCTGCGGATCCGGCGCGACGTTCACCGGTACGGGATGTTCGTCGTGCCGTCGCCGATGGAGATGTTTTCGGCAGGGTCCGTGACGGAGACACTGCGGGCCCCGGGGGCCTCAACCGCAGGCAGGACCTGACCGGGCGAAGTGTCGAGCTCAGCCAACCGAAGCACCTCCCCCTTCGCAATGGCTGGCCTGATGACCAGGTTGATGAGGAATGTGACGCGGCATCAGCAGGTTCCTGCCCTCCATGCCGCTCCCGTCCGTGCTGCCGCGCGATGTCGCCCTACCGCCACATCCTCGACGCTGGAGAGCAGCAGCATTCGAGCCCTTCCTACGGCAACCGGCGTCGGTCCTTCCGCCCTTGACACCTTCGGTGGGCAAGCCGTGCTTCGGGGCGATGTACCGCCGGTCACCTCCGTCGCCACCGGTGCGGCGGTGGTTTCTCAGCCGTACGCCGAGGCCGAAGGCGGCGGCGCACGCGGCGAGCACGCCCACGGCCGGGAGGACGAGGTCCCTGGTGTCCTGTCCGGCGGCCGGGGTCCCGGATCCGGTCGCCCTCGGCGTCGCACGGGTGGGGCTCGTCGCTGTTGGAGTGCTGGAAGCCCCAGGGCTCGGGGGGCCGGACGTGGTCGCGCTGGGGGATGTGGGGCCGGCGCCCTCTGACATCGTCGGTTTCTGAACGGCAGCGCCCAGCGATCCGGTCGTTGGCCTCGGGTTGGCAGCGCCCACCGACCCGGTCGTCGGCGTCGGGGTCGCGGGGGCCGCCGATCCAGTCGTCGGCGTCGGAGTGGCAGCGGACGCCGGACTCGGCTTGGTGACGTCGAAGGACGTCACGACATTGCTCTGACCGGCGTTCAGGGCGCACGGTGCGTCGCCCTGGAGTGCCAGGTTGCCGGCCGCGTTCTTCGCGAGGAGGTGGAGGGTGAGGCCGCCGGCGGTGACTGTCCCCCTGCCCGGGTGGCGGAAAGTGCGCGTGGTCGCGCTGGCGGTCGCGGCGACTTTGAAGGGGCCGGATGCCGGGATGTCGGTCGTGGCCATGTGGAAGCGGACCGTGATGTCGAAATCATGGTGCGGCGCGGCCACATGGACCCTCGCGTCCACCGTGCCCCCGAGGGTCTTCATGCCGGCCCTGGCGAGCAACTGGGTGAAACCCGCGCCCACCGTCGCCACCGCGTGGACGGAAACAATCTTGCTGGGCGTGCCGACCGCGACCGCATGCGGGATGTCCGAGCCGATCTCTGCCGTGAATGACTGATCACCGATCAAGGGAGCCGAGCACGTATAGCCGAACGTGCGCGAAATCGGTCGCGCGACAGCCGTACCGGCTCCGATGACGCCCACCAGTCCGCTTGCCGCTGCCGATGCCGTGACGACCGCGAGGATGCCCCGCATTCTTACCCTGCCGCACCTGATGTTCATGAGCTGGCCCCCGCCTACTGTTCAGGTGTGCGATCGGAACAACGATTCCCGAAGCTCAGCATGTTACTCAGATCGCGTGTGCCCCGTACCGGATCTGCGGCGCACTTCAGTAAATCCCTTCCCGTAATCCCCTCCCCGACTGACCGGACATCAGAAGCCGCGCCTCCGCGGTTCGGATCGCGGCGGGCCCCCGTTTGACCTTGACACGATGACAAGGTCTTCACTGCTTGCCAAGGAGGTGATCCCGATGATCATCACGAAACCGGGCACGGACGCGGTGCGAGCCCTCCAAGGGCTGGCGGACTACCGCTCGTCCGTGCGGCTGCGGGCCGCTCTGGCGGTCGGCGCGACGCCCGACCCGGGCTTTGTCGACAAGCTGATCGAGCGCTGCGCGGTCGAGCCCGAGTTCTTCGTCCGCGACATGCTGACCTGGGCGCTCACCCGCCACCCGGTGTCCATGACGCTCCCCGGGCTGCTGCGCGAGCTCCGCTCGGAGCGGGCGCAGGCGCGGAGCCAGGCGCTGCACACGCTGTCCAAGATCGGGGACCGGCAGGCGTGGCCGGCGATCACCCGGGAGCTGCTGTCCGACGCCGACGACGAGGTGGCGCGGAGCGCCTGGCGGACCGCGGTCGTGCTCGTCCCGGAGGGCGAGGAGTCCGCCCTGGCCACGGCGCTGGCGACGCAGCTCGGGCGCGGTGGGCGGGAGACGCAGCTGAGCCTCAGCCGGGCGCTGATCGCGCTGGGTGACGTGACGGTGCCGGCGCTGCGTGCCGCGACGACGGCCCCCGACCCGCGCGTGCGCGCGCACGCGCTCGCCACCCAACGGCTGCTGCGCGACCCGGAGGCCGGATTCGAGTTCGCGATCGAGGAGGCGAAGCGCGTGGTGGCCCTCGGCGGGTCCGGCCACGGGGGATGATGAGACGTGCTGATCGGTGAGGTGGCGCGGCGGTCCGGGGTCAGTGCCCGCATGCTCCGGCATTACGAGTCGCTAGGCCTGGTACGCCCTTCGGGGCGTACGGGCTCCGGCTATCGGGAGTACTCCGGCGAGGACGTACGGCGGATCTTCCACATCGAGAGCCTGCGGTCGCTGGGGCTGTCGCTGCGCGAGATCGGGCGCGCGCTCGACGATCCCGGCTTCGCGCCCTCGGCGCTCGTCGACGACCTCATCCGCCGGACACGCGACCGCATCGCGGCCGAGACCGAGCTGCTCACGCGGCTGCGCCGGATCGACGCCGCGGACCCCGCCGGCTGGGAAGGCGTCCTCCAGGTCGTCGCGCTCCTCCAGGGCCTGGGGGCGAAGAGCCCCGACGCGCGCCAGCGCGCGGCCCTCTCCTCGGGCGACGAGGTTCCGGTGCCGGTGGAGGCCCTGGTCGAGGCGGCACTGAGCGAGACGGAGCCGAACGTCGCCGGGGCCCTTCGCTGGGCGCTGGCGCGGGCGGGCGACGGCGGCCCGGCGCTGCTGGCGGAGGGACTCGGCGCACCGGTGGCCGCGGTGCGGGAGCGTGCCGTTCAGTCTCTCGCCGAGATACCCGGCGAGGAGGCTGCCGCGCGGCTGCGGGACGCTCTCGCGCACCCCGACGTCGTGGTCCGCGGGTACGCGGCGCTGGCGCTCGGGGCGCGAGGAGCGGCCGATGCGGTCCCGACGCTCATCGACATGATCATGGAGGGAAGGAACGACACCGACGCAGCCGACGCCCTGGGCGTGCTGGCGAGCGACGCCGCGGCGGCGGATCGGATCGCGACCGGGCTCGTCGACCGCCTGGCCCAGGCCGGCACTCCGGCGCCCGCACGCGGACGGCTGACCCAGGCGCTGGCGGGCCTTCCGGGGCCGACGGCGTCACGTGCGCTGCGGGAGCTGTCGCATGACGAGGACCGCGCCGTTGCACTGACCGCGACGTACCTTCTTCGGCTGCGCGACGCACGGTGACGGATCTGTTCTGAGGCACCCGGCCGACGGGGCGGAGCGCGGCGCTCATACGGCCCGCTCCCCGACCCGCAGCGACCGCCGACAGGGCCCGGACGGCGTCAGGAACGCGGACCGCGCCCCTGCCCCGCCCCGCGCCCCTCGGTCACTTCTCCTGCTGCTCCTGCTTGGCCTGCTTCTCCTTGTTCTTCTCCTTGATCCGCACGGTTTCCTTGCGGACCTCGGCCTGGGTGGCGCGTTCCTTCTGCAGCCACTCGGGGGACTCGGTCTTCAGCGCCTCGATCTGCTCCGTGGTGAGCGCTTCGGTGATTCCGCCACGCGCGAGGCCGGAGATGGAGATGCCCAGCTTCGAGGCGACGACGGGACGCGGGTGCGGGCCGTCGCGCCGCAGCTCCCGGAGCCACTCGGGCGGATCGGTCTGCAGCGCGGCCAGCTCGGCGCGCGAGACGACCCCCTCCTGGAATGCGGCGGGGGTGGCTTCGAGGTACACACCCAGCTTCTTCGCCGCGGTCGCGGGCTTCATCGTCTGGGTGTTCTGGTGCGACGTCATGATGTCAAGGGTATCGATCGTGTGCGCTACCGCTGACCACGACCGGTAACCTGGCGGAGTGACAGGCTCGGAAGAAACCCTCTCGTTCCGGCTCGCTTACGTCCCGGGGGTGACGCCCACCAAGTGGGTGCGGATCTGGAACGAGCGGCTGCCCGACGTCCCGCTGGAGCTCATCGCGACGCCCCCCGCCGAGGCGTACGACGTGCTGCGGGACGGCGGCGCCGACGCCGGTTTCGTACGGCTGCCGGTCGACCGGACGTACTTCAGCGCGATTCCCCTCTACACGGAGACGACGGTGGTCGTGGTCCCGAAGGACCACCTCTTCACGGCGGCCGACGAGATCTCCGTCGAGGATCTGGCCGACGAGATCGTGCTGCACCCCCTCGACGACACCCTCGGCTGGGAGCGCCCGCCGGGGCAGCCCGCTTTCGAGCGGCCCTCGACGACGGCGGACGCCATCGAGCTGGTGGCGGCGGGCATCGGCCTGCTCGTCGCCCCGCAGTCACTGGCCCGGCTGCACCACCGCAAGGACCTCAAGTACCGGACGCTGACGGACGCCCCCCAGTCCCAGATCGCGCTGGCCTGGCCGGAGGAGCGGACCACCGACCGGGTGGAGGACTTCATCGGCATCGTCCGCGGCCGGACCGTCAACAGCACCCGCGGCCGTACCCCGGCCCCGGCCCCGGCCAAGTCGAAGACCCAGCAGCCGGCCAAGGCCGGCGCCCGCCAGAAGCCCACCGCCCGCAAGCCCGCCGGCAAGGGCTTCCACGGCACGCGCGGCGGCTCCGGCGCACCGAAGGGCGCCAAGCGGGGCAAGCCCCGCCGCTGACCGGTCAGCTTCCCGGACGGACCGCCTCCCAGCCCCGCTCCAGCAGGTCGAAGATCTCTTCGGTGGCCCGGCGGGGAGCGGGGTACTGGCCGTTGAGGGTGCGGGAGGCGAGGGCGAAGTGGGCCAGGGCGGCGCAGGTGACGTCGTCCTCGGGGGCGCCGACCTCCTCGGCGATGGCCCGGGCCAGGGCCGATTCGTGGCGCATCCACATGCGCTGGGCGTAGTCGCGTAGCGCCGGGGTGTCGGCCACCAGGCGGACGAACGCGGCGATTTCCGGGTGCGCGGTGTCCTTCTCGGAGAGCAGGACGTACTCGCGCAGGGCCCGCAGGACCGACTGGCCGGGGGCCCGGTCGCGTACGGCGGCGACGAGGGCGGCCTCGATGTCGTCCTCCTGGTCGAAGACGAGCGCTTCCTTGCCGGCGAAGTGCTTGAACAGGGTCGTCACCGACACGTCGGCGGCGTCGGCGATCTCCTTGACGCCGACCTGCTCGTAGCCACGCTCCAGGAAGAGCCGCAGGGCGGCGTCGGCCAGCGCCTGGCGGGTCTGGGCCTTCTTGCGTTCACGGCGGCCGGCGGGAGCGGCGCCCTGGGAGGGCGGCGGGGGCTCGATGTGGGGGACGGGTCCGGTCACGGGTGCAGTCTAGCTGATGGTGTAGCGAGTCAAAAGGTTTAGTCGTTGCGCTTTTTTAGTGGGTGTGCTTTTTTAGTGAGGGAGGCGCCGGACGTGCGGTCCGGCGCTCCGTGCATCCCTGGAGGGGGACCCATGAATTCCACCCGTGCGGCCCGCGTCGCGATCGTCGGCGCCGGCCCCGGCGGCCTGGCCTGTGCCCGTGTGCTGCAGCGTCACGGCCGTGCCGTCACCGTCTTCGAACGCGAGGCGTCCGCGGACGCCCGTTCGCAGGGCGGCAGTCTCGACCTGCACCCGGACACGGGCCAGGCCGCCCTGCGCACGGCGGGGGTGCTCGACCGGTTCCACGAGCTGTCCCGCCCCGAGGGCCAGGAGTGGCGAGCGCTGGACCACGCCACCGCGGCCGCCCTGGAGCACGAGTGGCCCGACGGGGACGAGGGCGCCGGCGAGGAGTACCGGCCGGAGATCGACCGCGGAGACCTGCGAGGGCTGCTGCTGGACTCGCTCGCTCCCGGGACGGTCCGGTGGGGGCACGGCGTCAGCGCGACCACCCCGCTCGGCGACGGCACCTGCCGCCTGGAGTTCGAGGACGGCACCACCGAGGACTTCGACCTGGTCGTCGGCGCCGACGGCGCATGGTCACGGGTCCGCCCCGCCGTCTCGGACGCCCGGCCCGAGTACACCGGCGTCACCTTCGTCGAGACCGGCTTCGACGACTCCGACGTACGCCACCCCGCCCTGGCGCGGCTGGTCGGCCCCGGGACCATGGTGGCGAAGACCGGGCCCATGGGCCTGTTTGCCCAGCGCAACAGCAACGGCCACATCCGCGCCTACCTGGCCTTCCGGGCTCCGCAGGACTGGCACACGGCCGCCGGGGTGGATCTGGGCGACGCGGCGGCGGTGCGGGCGTATTTCTCGGAGATGCTCGACGGATGGGACGAGGTGCTGCGCTACGCGATACTCAACGGCGACAGCGGCTTCGCCCACCGGCCCCTCTTCGCCCTGCCCGTACCGCACATCTGGGAGCACGTCCCGGGCGTGACCCTGCTGGGGGACGCCGCGCACCTGATGCCGCCGCTCGGCGTGGGCGTCAACCACGCGCTGCTCGACGGCACCGACCTGGCCGAGGCGCTGCTCGGCGAGCAGCGGACGGATGACGCCGTACGCGCGTACGAGAGCCTGATGCTGCCCCGGTCGGCCGAACTGGCCAAGAGGTGCGCGGAGGGGCTCAACCACCTGATTCCGCCCGTGGAGGCGGACGGCCGGTAGCCGGACGGACAGTGACCGGACGGCCGGGCGATCAGTATCCGGACGGGCGGACCAGGCCCGTCTCGTACGCGAAGACCGCCGCCTGGGTGCGGTCGCGGACGCCCAGCTTCACCAGGATGCGGCTCACGTGGGTCTTCACGGTCTGCTCGGCCAGCACCAGGCGGGCGGCGATCTCCGCGTTCGACAGCCCTTGGGCGACCAGGGAGAGGACCTCGGTCTCGCGTTCCGTCAGGTCGCCGACGCGGTCCTTGAGGGGCGCGCGGGGCTGTCCCGTCATCCGGGAGAACTCGGCGATCAGGCGCTTGGTGATGTTGGGGGCGAGCAGCGCGTCGCCGGCCGCGACCACCCGCACGGCCTGGGCGAGGTCGGCGGCCGACGCGTCCTTGAGCAGGAACCCGGACGCACCGGCGCGCAGCGCCTCGTACACGTACTCGTCCAGGTCGAAGGTGGTCAGGACGAGGACCTTGACGTCGGCACCGGCGGCCTCGGTGAGGCGGCGGGTGGCCTCGATGCCGTCCAGGCCGGGCATCCGGATGTCCATCAGCACGACGTCGGGCGCGAGTTCGGCGGCCTTGGCGAGGGCGTCGAGGCCGTCCAAGGCCTGGCCCACGACCTCGATGCCGGGCTCGGCGTTGAGCAGCACCGTGAATCCCTGGCGGACCATGACCTGGTCGTCGGCGATGAGCACGCGGATGGGTGTCATGGGGTTTCCTCGGCGGGATCGGTGCAATGGGTGGGGTCGGTGGAATGGGTGGGCCGGGCGGGGGTGGTGGGCTGCGGGTCGGTGCCTACGGGCAGGACTGCGGTGACTTCGTAGCCACCGTCGGAGGTCGGCCCGGCGGCGAGGTCGCCGCCCAGCATGGCGGCACGTTCACGCATGCCGAGCAGGCCGTGGCCGGCGCCCGGAGAGGCGGCGACAGCGCGGTCCGGCGCGGAGTTGGTGACGCGTACGGTGAGTGCGGCTGGGCGGTGGGCGACCGTCACCGCGACGCGCGCGCCGGGCGCGTGACGCATTGCGTTGCTGAGTGCTTCCTGCACGATGCGGAACGCGGACAGTTCGATACCTGGTGACAGCGGGCGCCGCTCCCCGGTGTATGTGGTGGTGACCGTCAGCCCTGCGCTGCGGACGTTGGCGACCAGTTCGTCGAGACGGTCCAGAGTGGGCTGCGGGGCGTGCGGTACGGCAGTGGTCCCGCCGCCCGGGGCGTCCTCGGACCGCAACACACCCAGCACGCGGCGCAGTTCGGTCAGCGCCTCCACCGCGTTCGTACGGATGCCCGCGAGGTTCTCCCGCAGCTCGGCGGACGGATTCTCGGCCAGGTGCGGGGCGACCTGCGCCTGGATGGAGATCACCGACATGTGGTGGGCGACCACGTCGTGCAGTTCACGGGCGATCCGGTTGCGCTCCTCCAGGAGCGTGCGGCGGGCCCGCTCCTCGCTGGTGATCTCCTCCTGTACGACGAGTTCGGTACGGGCCACCTGGCGGCCGCGGAGGGCTGCGCCGACGAGGACGGCACCGACGAGGACGGCCATGGCGCCGCCGAGGGGAAAAGGCCGGAGCGGGCCGGCGCCGATGCTGCACGCCAGCACCGTGAGCACCGTGAGGATCAGCGCTCCGGCTGCCGCGCGGAGACGGTGCCGCAACGCGAGCAGGAACAGCACCCCGGCCTGTACGGCGAGCCCGGGTCCCAGCCAGGGGTACGGCCCGTCCCCCGGGTACGAGGGGTCCATCGCCACAGCGATGACGATCGTGACGGCCGTCGACGCCCACCAAGCCGCCACCGGCCGGAACGCCGCCACGACGAGGGCCAGCGACTGGCCGCCGCCGAGGAGTACGGCGTACCCCATGGCGAAACGGTATTCCGGGGCGAAGGCGAGGTGGTTGATGCTGAACACGCTGATGAGCACGGCGGAGAACCCCAGCATGAGCACGATGAGCGGCTGCCAGATCAGCCAGCCGGGCCGCTCCCCCAGCGGCAGGGGCCGGACGGCCCCGCTCACCAGGTCCTCACGCAGCGCGCGCGGCACGCCGTACAGCGCGCGCGGAACCTCCCGCACTGCCGTCAACAGCCCCTGTGCAGGCCCCGTTCGAGCACCCACCCCGTTCTCCCCCACATGCTGCACTCTAAGCACCGTCCACGATCTCCTACCGGGAGGGTCTTCCATTCCGAATGAAGCGCGCGCTTCGGTACGGAAGTTACGAGTCGCGGTGTGTGGCCGGCGTCCCTCCGTGGAGCGCATCAGCCGCGTAGCTCCGGAGTACTACGGGTAAGGGGTGCACTGGCCGCAAACGCATCCGCCCCGGCCGGGCAGAAGTGCCGGCCGGGGCGGACCCGTCACGCATGCGCGGCGCGGCGGACGGGGAGTATCCCGCCCGCCGTCGCCGGATCAGCTGCCGAGGGTCGCCAGCGCCTGGTTGAACGTGTTCGACGGACGCATGACGACCGCGGCCTTGGCCACCACGGGCTGGTAGTAGCCGCCGATGTCGGCCGGCGAGCCCTGGACGGCGATCAGCTCGTCGATGATCGTCTGCTCCTGCTCGGCCAGCGTCGCCGCGAGCGCCGCGAAGGACTCCGCCAGCTGCTTGTCCTCGGTCTGCTTGGCCAGCTCCTGGGCCCAGTACAGGGCGAGGTAGAAGTGGCTGCCGCGGTTGTCGATACCGCCGAGCTTGCGGCTGGGCGACTTGTTCTCGGCGAGGAAGGTGCCGGTCGCGCGGTCGAGGGTGTCGGCGAGCACCTGGGCGCGCGCGTTGCCCGTCTTCTGCGCGAGGTGCTCGAAGCTCACCGCGAGCGCGAGGAACTCGCCCAGGCTGTCCCAGCGCAGGTAGTTCTCCTTGACCAGCTGCTGGACGTGCTTGGGCGCGGAGCCGCCGGCGCCGGTCTCGAAGAGGCCACCGCCGTTGATGAGCGGCACCACCGACAGCATCTTGGCGCTCGTGCCGAGCTCCAGGATCGGGAACAGGTCGGTGAGGTAGTCACGCAGCACGTTGCCGGTGACGGAGATGGTGTTCTCGCCGCGGCGGATGCGCTCCACCGAGAACTTCGTCGCCTCGACGGGGGACATGATCTCGATCTGCAGGCCCTCGGTGTCGTGCTCCGGGAGGTACTGCTTGACCTTGGCGATGAGGTTGGCGTCGTGCGCGCGGCCCTCGTCCAGCCAGAACACGGCCGGGTCGCCGGTCGCGCGGGCGCGGCTGACGGCCAGCTTGACCCAGTCGCGGATCGGCACGTCCTTGGTCTGGCACATGCGGAAGATGTCGCCGGTGGCGACCGTCTGCTCCAGTACGGCGTTGCCGTCCTGGTCGAGGACCCGCACCGTGCCGGTGGTGGCGATCTCGAAGGTCTTGTCGTGGCTGCCGTACTCCTCGGCCTTCTGCGCCATCAGACCGACGTTCGGCACCGAGCCCATGGTCGACGGGTCGTACGCGCCGTTGGCCTTGCAGTCCTCGATGACGGCCTGGTAGACGCCGGCGTAGCTGCTGTCCGGGATGACGGCGAGGGCGTCCTGCTCCTGGTCGTCCTTGTTCCACATGTGGCCGGAGGTACGGATCATGGCCGGCATGGAGGCGTCCACGATGACGTCGCTGGGGACGTGCAGGTTGGTGATGCCCCGGTGGGAGTCGACCATGGCCAGGTCCGGGCCCTCGGCCAGCTCCGCGTCGAAGGACGCCTTGATCTCCTCGCCCTGGGGCAGCGACTCCAGGCCCTTCCAGATGCCGCCGAGGCCGTCGTTCGGGGTCAGGCCGGCCTTGGCGAGCACGTCACCGTACGCGGCGAAGGTCTTCGGGAAGAAGGCGCGCACCACGTGACCGAAGATGATCGGGTCGGAGACCTTCATCATCGTGGCCTTGAGGTGCACCGAGAACAGCACGCCCTCGGCCTTGGCGCGGGCGACCTGCTCCTTGAGGAACTCGCGCAGCACGGCGACGCGCAGCACGGAGGCGTCCACGACCTCGCCCGCGAGCACCGGTACCGACTCGCGCAGCACGGTGGTGGAGCCGTCGTCACCGGCCAGCTCGATGCGCAGCGTGCCGCCCTCGGCGATGACCGCGGACTTCTCGGTGGAGCGGAAGTCGTCGCCGCTCATGTGCGCGACCTCGGTCTTCGAGTCGGCCGACCAGGCGCCCATCCGGTGCGGGTTGGCCTTGGCGTAGTTCTTCACCGAGGCGGGGGCGCGGCGGTCGGAGTTGCCCTCGCGCAGCACCGGGTTGACGGCACTGCCCTTGACCTTGTCGTAGCGGGCGCGGATGTCGCGCTCCTCGTCGGTCTTGGGGTCGTCCGGGTAGTCCGGCAGCGCGTAACCCTGCTCCTGCAGCTCGGCGACGGCCGCCTTCAGCTGCGGGATGGAAGCCGAGATGTTCGGCAGCTTGATGATGTTGGCCTCGGGCGTCTTCGCCAGCTCACCGAGCTCGGCGAGGGCGTCGTCGATGCGCTGTTCCTCCTGGAGCCACTCCGGGAAACCGGCGATGATGCGGCCCGCCAGGGAGATGTCACGGCTCTCCACCGCGACCCCGGCCGTCGAGGCGTAGGCCTCGATCACCGGCAGGAACGAATACGTCGCCAGGGCCGGGGCCTCGTCAGTGTGTGTGTAGATGATGGTCGAGTCAGTCACCGGGTGCTCCGCTCCACGTCTGCAACATTGCTCGACATCAAGATATCTCGTGATCGGGTCCTTCCAGGAAGGGCCCTGGCCTGTCGGGGTTGCTTGCCGGGGTTCGTACCGGGGTTTGCGCCGAGGTTTGCGCCCGGTTCCCTGCCGGGGCGGCTGCGGGAGGGTTCGGGCGGGAGGGCGGGCCGCTGGACCGCCGGGCGGCGGACCGGCCGGGCCGGGCGCACGTACGACCCACACAAGGTTGCAGGGAACCTACAAACCTGAGCCCCCAAACTCCGTGGAGGCTGCCACCTGTACCCCCGTAAATCCCCTGACAGAGTGGGCAGCGAGGCGACAAGATCCCGACCGTACACCGCTCAGGGCATTGTCCCTCCACGACAAAAGAACGACAAAGGGGGTTCATCCCGTGCATGCTGTCACCGACGCTGTGGTGGTCACCGGACTCGGGGCCACGACGCCGCTGGGCGGGGACGCCGCCTCGACCTGGGACGCCATGCTGGCCGGGCGGTCCGGCATCAGCGCCATCGAGGAGGAGTGGGCGGCCGGCCTGCCCGCACGGATCGCGGGGCGGCTCGCGGTCGAGCCCGGCGAGGTGCTGGACCGGGTACAGGCCCGCCGCATGGACCGGTGCGAGCAGGTCGCGCTCGTCGCGGCCCGCGAGGCGTGGGCCGACGCGGGCGCGCCGGAGGTCGATCCGGAGCGGCTGGCCGTGGTGATCGGTACGGGTACGGGCGGCGCGCTCACCCTGCTCGGCCAGGACGACGTCCTCGAAGCCTCCGGCGTACGGAAGGTGTCCCCGCACACCGTCCCGATGCTGATGGCGAACGGCCCCGCAGCCTGGGTCAGCATCGAGCTGGGAGCACGCGGCGGCGCCCACACCCCGGTCAGCGCCTGCGCCTCCGGGGCCGAGGCGATAGCCATGGGCCTGGATCTGATCCGCCTCGGGCGGGCGGACGTGGTCGTGGCGGGCGGCGCCGAGGCGTGCATCCACCCGCTGCCGATGGCGGGCTTCGCCCAGGCCAAGGCCCATTCCACGCGCAACGACGAGCCGCAGCTGGCGTCGCGCCCGTTCGATGTCGACCGGGACGGGTTCGTGATCGGCGAAGGATCGACCCTGGTCGTACTGGAACGCGCCGGCTTCGCCGCCGCCCGCGCGGCCCGGGCACACGCCACCCTCGCGGGCGCGGGCGTCACCTCGGATGCCCACCACATCACGGCCGCCCACCCCGAGGGCCAGGTCCGCGCGATGCGCATGGCCCTGTCCGCCGCCGGGCTGTCCCCGCACGAGATCGAGCACGTACACGCCCACGCGACGTCCACCCCCACGGGCGACCGGGCGGAGGCCCGGTCGATCACGGAGGCCATCGGCAGCCACCCGTCCGTCACCGCCACCAAGTCGATGACCGGCCACCTCTTCGGCGCGGCCGGAGCGGCCGGCGCACTCGCGGCGCTCCTCGCCGTACGCGACGGCATCGTGCCCGCGACGCGGAACGTCGACACCCTCGACCCGGAAATCGGCCTCGACGTCGTCACGGGCGAGCCGCGGAAGGGCGCGCTGACCGCCGCCCTCACGAACTCCTTCGGTTTTGGTGGGCACAATGCGTGTCTTGTCTTCACGGCGGCGCCTTGAGGGGCTGGCGGGACTCGCGCGGAGGCCGAGCGGGGAGACGGGGCGCGGAGAGTGAGCACGGTGATCGTCACGGGCCGGAGGGCGCTTTCGGGTCACGCCCGTGAGCGCCGATCACGCCCGTGCGCGCCGGTGCGCCGCCACCCGCTCCCGGGTCGCACAGCGCCGGGAACAGTAGCGGCGCGGAAGGCCGCTGCCCACGGCGAGGTAGACGTTGCCGCAGGTGGGCGAGGCGCAGACGCCGCCGGGCGGGCGCTGATGGTTCCAGATCAGCGCCATCAGGCACAGGCACGACGAGGCGAGGAACCACTCGCCCCACGGGGCGTCGTCGGCACCGTCCAGATGCGGATGCCAGGGACTCTCACCGTCGTGCGAGGTGAGGCGGAGAGCACCGGCGGTCCGCCGGAGGAGACGGTTCAGCGCTTCCACGGCACGGTCGGTGCCGTCGGCCGCGAAGACCTCGCGCAGCAGCAGGGCAGCGGAGCGCATCTCCGCGACGTCGGCGGCGGACAGCCCGCCATCGGCCACGGTGTCGGGCTCGCCGTGTTCGTGCAGCACTGCTGCGATCGTTTCAGGCGACGGCGCCTCGCCGGCCAAGGCGTTGACGAGAGCGGCGGTACGACGGGCGGTGGCCTGTACCGAATGGCGGGTGAGCCGTTCACGGTGGGCGGCCTGCGGAGATCGTTCGGGCCGCGCGGGTTGTGGAGGCTGGGCAAACCGGGCGGGCCGGGCGGACCCGGCGGGCTGAGCGGATCGGGCGGACCCGGCGGGCTGAGCGGATCGGGCGGACCCGGCGGGCTGAGCGGATCGGGCGGACCCGGCAGGCTGAGCGGATCGGGCGGACCCGGCGGGCTGAGCGGGCTGAGCGGGCTGCATGGGTGTCGACGTTAGTGCGGGCGCCGCCCGCATGTAACGCATCTGGCCAAGGTTTCCGTTACGTACCTAGCGTGACGCCCATGCGGAAACGTTTCGCGGTGGGGTCCGCCCTGGCCGGCGCGTCCTTGGCGCGCGCGGGCGACGAGATGTCGGGGCCCGCCCTGCTGGTGGCCGGGCCGGCGTTCACCGGCTCGGCGGCCACAGGACCGGCGCTGCTGGCAGGGATCACGGTCGCGGCGGCGGTCGGCGGCCCGCTCTTCGGCGTGCTGTTGGACCGTTCCGGGAGGCCAGGCCATCTGCTGGCGGGCGCGCTCGCCGGGTACGCGGCGGCTCTGGCCGTCGTCCTGCTGAGCCTGGGGCGCGTACCGCTCGTGGTCACGGTGCTCGTCGCGGTCGGTGCCGGGCTGCTGGGGCCGGCCCTGTCCGGCGGCTGGACCGCGCAGCTGCCGCGTGTCGCACCGCCCGGACTTCTGCCGCGGGTCACCGCGTTCGACGCGATGACGTTCAACGCCGCCGCGCTGGCGGGCCCCGCCCTGGCCGGGCTCGTCGCGGGCGCGGCCGGGGCGGCAGCCGCCGTGCTCATGTCCGGCGTGCTGATCTGCCTCGCGGTGCCGTCCGCGTACGCGCTGCCCACGGTGCCGCCAAGCGCGCGCCGGGAGCCGGTTTCCGCGTCGATCGTGGCCACTCTCGCGGCCGGGCTACGGGCTGTCCGCCACACCCCTCCCCTGGCCCGTGCGACCGTGACCTCGGTGGTCTCCTGTACGGGCCAGGGCGTGCTGACCGCATGCAGCCCGCTGCTCGGGGCGCGCGCCTTCGGCGACGCCCGGCACGGCGTCCTCCTGCTCTCCGTCATCGCGGCCTCCGCCCTCGCGGCCAACGCGTTCCTCGCCCGCCGCCCCACGCTGCTGCGCCCGGACACCGTGCTCGGGTGCAGCACCGCCGTACTCGCCGTCGCGCTCCTGCTGACGGCTGCCACCGGCCCGCCCGCCCTGCTCACCGCTGCCGCCGTCCTCGTGGGGCTGGGCGAAGGCCCGCAGCTCACAGCGCTGTTCGCGGTACGCCACCGGGAGGCGCCGGAGCAGCTGCGCGGCCAGGTCTTCACCACCGGCGCGAGCCTGAAGATCACCGGCTTCGCCCTCGGCGCGGGCCTCGCCGGGCCGGTCGCCGCCCGTTCGCTGCCCGGCGCCCTCGTGACGGCCGCCGGGCTGCAGATCCTCGCCGGTCTGCTCTTCACCGGATGCACGCTGATGACGTACCGGCGAGGTCGTACGCGGAGCCGGGCGCGCAGGGAGTGCCGGACGCGCCCGCGTCGTACGTGAACGAGTGTGCAGCGCTTCCGCTTCCGCTTCCGCTTCCGCTTCGACCGACCCGGCCGGGCCGGGGCGTCACCAGGTCAGGCCCGCGACCTGCCGGGTGGGGACGTTGATGCGGTTGAAGAGGTTCGTCATACCGATCATGAGGACCAGGGCGGCGAGTTGCTGCTCGTCGTAGTGCGCCGCCGCCTCGTTCCAGACCGCGTCCGGAACCGGATCGGTACGGTCGCTGAGCCGGGTGGCGGCCTCGGCGAGCGCCAGCGCGGCGCGCTCGGCCGGGGTGAAGAAGGGGGCGTCGGCCCAGGCCGCCACGGTGTGCAGCCGCTCGTCGCGCTCGCCGGCCTTCCGGGCCTGGACGGTGCCGGCGTGCACGCAGTAGCTGCATCCGTTGATCTGGCTCGCCCGCAGGTGAACCAGGTCGAGTGTCGTCTGCGGGACTCCGGCCTTCTTGACCGCCTTGAGGACGGCGAGGACCGGGTCCATGACGCCGGGGAGGAGCAGCGCCGGGTTCTGCATGCGTGCTTGTACGGAGGAGTGGGTGGCCTGCGCTTCTTCCACCCTGTCCGTGCTATCCGTGTTGCCTGCATTGTCCGCGTTATTCGCGATATCCGCTTTCTGCATGGTGGGGCTCCTGTCGCCTATCGGGCCGGCCTGTCACATCGCCCCGCCCTGTCACATTCCGGGGAAACGGTTCGTCAACGTACTGACGGAACGCGACGGGAGAATGTGACACGTGGACGAGAAAGATTTCCTGGCAGAGTGCTTCGAGGAGCACCGGGCGCATCTGCGGGCGGTGGCGTACCGGATGCTCGGTTCACTGAGCGAGGCGGAGGACGCCGTACAGGAAGCCTGGCTGCGGCTCAGCCGCTCCGACGTCAGCGGCGTCGGCAACCTCGGCGGCTGGCTGACGACCGTCGTCGGCCGGGTGTGCCTGGATGCGCTGCGGACACGTACGGCGCGTGGCGAGGAGCCCCTCGATGTACACGTGTCCGACGTACGGGTACCCGACCCCCTCATCGGCAACGACCACGGCTACGGCAGCGGCAGCGGCGCGGACGGGGCCGATCCGGAGCACCAGGCCCTGCTGGCCGACTCGGTCGGCCTCGCCCTGCTGGTGGTGCTCCAGACGCTGGCGCCCGCCGAACGTCTCGCGTTCGTCCTGCACGACATGTTCGCGGTGCCGTTCGACGAGATCGGGCCCGTCGTCGGGCGTACGCCGGCCGCGGCCCGGCAACTCGCCAGCCGGGCCCGCCGCCGGGTGCGGAGCACGGCCGCCGCGCCGGACACCGACCTCGCCCGGCAGCGGGAGGTGGTCGACGCGTTCCTCGCCGCTTCACGCGGTGGTGACTTCGAGGGGCTGCTCGCGGTGCTCGATCCGGACGTGGTGCTCCGTGCCGACACCGGCGCCGGCTTCCCCGGCCTGCCCAGGACGGTCCGCGGGGCGCGCGAGGTGGCCGAACGGGCCCTCGCTTTCCGCCGCTTCGCGCATGGCGCCCGGCATGCGCTGGTGAACGGGGCCGCGGGCGTCGTCACGGTCGCCGACGGGGTGCCGGTGTCCGTGATGGGGCTGACGGTCACGGGCGGGAAGATCGTCGCGATCGACATCCTCGCCGATCCCGAGCGGCTGCGGAAACTGGATCTGACGGCCCGCCCTTGAGGTGACCGGTTGTCTGCGGCTGCCTCGGCGTCTGCCGAGGGCGCTGTGGTGTTCCGCAGGTGAAAGGTGGGGTTTTCCCCATGTCGCGGCCGTGGACGCCGCTCTAATCTAAAGATCACCGCACCGGAAGGCGCGGCGAACCGCACCGCGCAAGCGACCCGTGCGCGGCGCACCATGCACTGCACCAGGGGGAACCGTGCGTCGTCATCTCCGTGTCCGTGTCCGTCCCCGAGTCCGTCTCCGTGTCCTCGCGGCCGTTGCGCTGACCGGTGTCGCCGTGAGCGGGCTCGGCGCGTGCGGGCTGATGGGCCGCTCCACGTACGAGGACGACGCCAAACTCTCCGCCGACATCAAGTCCGTACGCCTGGACAGCGGTTCCGGCGGCCTCATCCTGCGCGGCAAGAAGTCCCTCGGCGCGGTGTCGGTCCACCGCGAGCTGCGGTATCGGGGCGACCGGCCCGAAAAGGCGAGCCACCACGTGGAGAAGGGTGTGCTGGTGCTCGGCGGCTGCGGGAGCGACTGCTCCGTGCACTACACGGTCGATGTGCCGGCGGGCCTTGCCGTGAACGGCCAGACCTCGGCCGGTGCGGTGAATCTCTCGGGGGTCGGCGCGGTACGAGTGACCACCAGTTCCGGCGCGGTGAATCTGAAGGACGTGTCCGGCACGGTGGACGTCCGTACGTCCAACGGCCGGATCCACGGGCGCGGTCTGAAGGGGGACGGGATACGGGCACACACCAGCAACGGCGCCGTCGACCTCGCCACGGAAACGCCGCAGAACGTCCGGGCCGAGACGTCGAACGGTGCGATCACCCTCGCCGTTCCGGGCGGGCAGCGCGATCGCTACCGAATATCGGCCGAGACCGACAACGGTCACAAGAGTCTCGGCGTTCCCAACGATCCGGCCGGTACGTACCGGCTCGACCTCACCACGTCGAACGGCGCCATCACGGTCAAGCAGGGCTGAGACGGGGCACGGGACACCGGTCACCGGACACGGGTCACGGTGCCGTCGTGGGGGGGGGGGGGGGGGGGGGGGGGGGGGGGGGGGGGGAAAAAAAAAAAAAAAAAACAGCACACCGAGCCTCCCCCCCCCAGACAACAAACTACAAG
>NZ_JBVIQN010000037.1:0-6844 GCF_055577005.1 Streptomyces sp. NPDC033221
CGCCTCAGCTGCCCAGCCTGACAGGCCGTCCGTCCGCACCCCAAGCGCCTACGGCCGCGCAGCGGACAAGACCGCCACATGAGACGGCGTCTAAGGGGCGCGGGGCCGAGTCGTAGTTGGGGAGGGGGGATAAGGGCGGGGGGGGGAGGGTCAGGTTGCGGGGGTTTTTGAGAGGGGGGCGGCGATGTCTTCCAGGGAGCGGCGTTCGGCGCGTACGGCCAGGAAGGCGGCGGTCAGGCCGGCCAGGCACATGAGGGCGGCGCCGATGCAGAAGGCGAGTGCGGTGTCGGCTGCCACGCCGGATTCCGTCAGTTCGGCGAAGACCAGGGGGCCGGTGATGCCGCCCGCGGCCGTACCGACCGCGTAGAAGAACGCGATGGCCATGGCCCGGGTCTCCATCGGGAAGATCTCCGAGACGGTCAGGTACGCGCTGCTGGCCCCGGCCGAGGCGAAGAAGAGGACCACGCACCAGCAGGCGGTGAGCGTGGTGGCCGTCAGATGCCCGGCCGAGAAGAGCCAGGCGGTGGCGAAGAGGAGGACGCCGGACAGCAGGTAGGTGCCGGAGATCATGATGCGGCGGCCGACGGTGTCGAAGAGCTTGCCGAGGAGGAGGGGGCCGAGGAAGTTTCCCGCCGCCATCACGGCGAAGTAGTAGCCGGTGCCGGAAGTCGGCACGTTGTAGAACGAGGTGAGGATGGCGCCGAAGCCGAAGGTGACGGCGTTGTAGAGGAACGCCTGGCCGATGAAGAGGGCGAGTCCGAGGATGGCGCGGCGGCGGTAGCGGGAGAAGACGGTACGGGCGATCTCCAGGAAACCGATGCTCTTGCGGGGGTGGATGGTGATCTCGCCCTCGGGTTCGGGGAGGGGCTCGCCCTTCTCGTCGGAGATCTGTCGCTCGATGGAGGCGACGAGGTCGTCGGCCTCGTCGCCGCGCCCGTGGATGAACAGCCACCGTGGGCTCTCGGGCACGTTGCGGCGTACGAGGAGGATGACCAGGCCGAGTACGACGCCGAGCGCGAAGGTCAGCCGCCAGCCGATGTTGATGGGGAAGATGCTGGTGTCCAGCATCAGGATGGACAGCAGGGAGCCGCCGATCGCGCCGAGCCAGAAGCTGCCGTTGATGACGAGGTCGACGCGGCCGCGGTAGGCGGAGGGGATCAGTTCGTCGATGGCGGAGTTGATCGCCGCGTACTCGCCGCCGATCCCGAAACCGGTCAGGAAGCGGAAGAGGAAGAACCACCAGGAGGAGAAGGAGACCGCGGTCAGGGCGGTGGCGGCCAGGTAGACGGCCAGCGTGATCAGGAAGAGTTTCTTACGGCCGAAGAGGTCGGTGAGCCGGCCGAAGAACAGCGCGCCGAGGCAGGCGCCGGCCACGTACAGCGCCGCGGCGACACCGGTGACCTGGGCGGATGAGATGGGCAGTCCGCTGCCCTCTTCGGAGAGGCGGCCGGCGATGTTGCCGACGACGGTGACTTCCAGACCGTCGAGAATCCACACCGTGCCGAGGCCGATGACGACCATCCAGTGCCAGCGCGACCAGGGGAGACGGTCGAGGCGGGCGGGGACGTCGGTGGTGATGGAGGGGGTGGAGGGGGTGCCGCGCCGTTCCGGGCCCGGCTGGTACCCCGCCTTGTCGTTCGGACTCATCGCACCCTCCTGAACCGGGCCGGGGCCGGTCACCCCGGCGGCGCATCCATCCGAGTGCCCGGCGGACAGCGCGCGAAGCGGGGAAATGCCCAGGTTGAGAGGGATTCTCTTACGGGGTGACGGCCCACCGGGGCAGATCGGCCGCGGGGCGGCATGCGTGTCGGGGGTGAGGGGCGGAAGGGCAGTGGATGGGAGGCGGGGATGTGTCCAGGGGCTCGCCCGGGGCCCCTGAGTCGTGGGGAGGCGCGTGTTGTGGAGGGGGAGCTACCGGTCTCAGACGTTGATTCCGTGATCACGCAGCCAGGGCTTCGGGTCGACCGGCCTGCCGCCCGGCCGTACCTCCAGGTGGAGATGGGGGCCGGTGACGTTGCCGGTGGCGCCCACCCGGCCGATGACGTCGCCGGCGGCGACCTTGCCGGTGGTCCGCACCAGGGAGGACAGGTGGCAGAACCACAGTTCCGTACCGTCGTCCAGCGTCAGGATGACGCGGTAGCCGTACGGGCCTGACCAGCTCGCCTCGGTGATCGTGCCGCCGTGGACGGCCTTGACCGGGGTGCCGGTGGGGGCGGCGAAGTCCAGTCCCGTGTGGTTGGCCGCCCAGCGGTCGCCGGCCTGGCCGAATCCGGCGGTGAGGGTGAAGGTGGAGAGCGGGGTGACGTAGCTGCGGGCGAGTTCGGCGCGGCGCTCGGCCTCGGCCTTCTTGCGCGCTGCTTCCTCGGCCTCGCGCCGGTCCTCGCGCTCCGCGGCCTCCTCGGCGGCGCTCTGCTGGCCCTCGGCCTGCTGGCGGATACGGTCGCTCAGCGACTGGCCTACGCCTGTGTCCATGCCTACGCCTGTGTCCATGCCCGTGCCCGTGCCTTGCTGGGCCTCGGCCTGGGTGAGACCGGCTTGGGAGAGGGGGGCGCCGGCCACTGCCTCGGAGCCAGGCGAGCCGGATGAATCAGACGGGCCGGACGGACCGGATATGAGGCTGCCGATGCCCGGCAGGGACTCGGCAGCCGGCAGCTGCGCGGCGAGATCGTCCGCCAGGTCGCCGACGTCCGGCAGGGATATCGCGAGCTGCGGCTTCTCCTCGGCCGTGGCCATGCCGCTCGCGCCGACCGCCGCGATCACGCCGACGCCCAGGACCGTACCGCCGCGGGCGAGTCCGCCGCGCTGCTTGCCGGCCACCCGGTGCTTGCCGCGTACGGGGCGTACGGAGTCCTCGGTGGGGTTCCACTCCTCCCACGTGCCGGTGTCGAACGCGGCCGGTTCGGTGACGAATGGTTCGGTGCCGTACGCATCAGGGCCGGGTACGAACACATCGGAGTCAGTAGCCGGAACGGCACCGGCATCGGCCGGCCCACCGAAGACACCGGTAGCGGCAGCGGCAGCGGTCGGCACACCGGCAGCGGCGTCGAAAGGAACCTCGGGGACGGAGCCGGCAGGGCTGTTGGACGCCACGGGGGCGCACTCCTTTCCTTCCTCTCGCCTACCGGGTCAGCGGTGGGGCCGCCCCCAGCCCGGTCCGGCGCCGGAGGGAGGCCCCCGGAGTCGGTGGCGGCTGGCCGCCTCCGACGGATCGGTGGTGGCCGTCCGGCCCGGCGTACCCCAACGTGGTGGTTCCCGGTTTTCCCAGGGCACGCGCTGGTACGGCACCGGCCCACGGGCCGGTCCAGTGTGGTGCCCCAACGGTGATTCAGTTGTGAACCTGCTGACGGGATTAGGCGTCGGCGCACGGTGCCGCCTCTTGCGACGGCTGGGACGACCGCGCTGCGTTATCAGACTGTAATAGAACCCCCGGCCCGATACCAAGCGTTCCAGCGAATCCATGGGCGCTTTGGGATAGCTTTGGCCTGCACTTAATCGCCCATCCAGGCATCAACCAGGGCGAGTTGCCGATCACTCGCCAAACCTCGGATGCACGATTGTGCGGCAGTTGTTATGCGCAGGGGTGCCCGGCGTACACGCCGCGTGAGCGCAGTAACGTCTGATCATGGTCGTCAACAGCGCGCAGGCACTGGCGGATCGATACGTGGACTTCGCCTGGTACCAGGCGCGGGGACAGTCCGACGCCCACGAGGAACTGGCCGCGCGGATCGGCCACGACCCCGAGTTCTGCGACCACCTCGCGCGCTCCCTGCCCGCCGGCAACAAACAGCAGCCCAAGCTCCTGTTCGCCGCGGTCCGCTACCTCGACGGCCCGTACGCGGAGCACGGGCCGCGCGGCGACGCGGCGTACCGGGGCTGGCGGGAGTGGACCCTGCGCCACTGGGAGGACGTCAGGGCCGTCGTCATGCGGCGGCTGACGCAGACCAACGAGCCGGCCCGCTGCGCGACCCTGCTGCCCCTCCTCGCCCGGCTCCCGCAGCCGCTGGCCCTCCTGGAGGTCGGCGCGTCGGCGGGCCTGTGCCTGCACCCGGACCGGTACCGCTACCGCTACGACGACCGGCCGGAGTTCGGCGCTCCGGGCAGCGCGGCGGTCTTCCCCTGCCGTACGGGCCCGGGAACCCCCGTACCCGACCGCGTCCCGGACATCGCCTGGCGCGCGGGCATCGACCTCAACCCCCTCGACCCGGCCGATCCCGACGATGCCCGCTGGCTGGAGGCCCTCATCTGGCCGGGCGCCACCGATGAGCGCGTACGGCGCCAGCGGGCCGCCGTCGAGGCCGTACGGTCGGCGCCGCGTTCCCGTGTCGTACGCGGCGACCTGATCGACGCGCTGCCCGCGCTGGCCGCCGAGGCCCCGCCGGAAGCCACGCTGGTCGTCTTCCACACCTCCGTACTGACGTACCTTCCGCCGGCCCGCCGCGAGGAGTTCGCCCGGCTCGTACGGACGGTCCTGCGGGAGCGCGACCGCCCGGGGCACTGGGTCTCCAACGAGCACCACACCGTCCTCCCCTGGATCACCACGCCCCGGCCGGCGCATCCCCTGGAGGTGACGGAGCTACTGCTGACCCTGGCCCTCGACGAGCGGGCGGTCGCCCTGGCCGGCCAGCACGGGCAGAGCCTGCAGTGGCTGTAAGCCCGAACACCGGGCACCGCACACCGAACACCGGGCACCGCACACCGCACACCGCACACCGCACACCGCACACGGAACGCCAAGCCCAACCCCGAACTGACCGTGAGCCGACCATGAACTGATGAACTGCCCCCCGCTCACCCCTTCAAAGGCCGCTGCACCGCCAGCAACGCCATGTCGTCCGCCGTCTCCCCACCCGTATGCGCCGCCACGTCCTCAACCAGCGCGTCCAGCAGCGCGTCCGGCCCCTCGCCGGCCCAGCTCCGCCCGCGTAGCCGCTTCGCCGGTTCGTAGAAGACGTTGTCGGCGTCCCTGGCCTCGGTCACGCCGTCGGTGAAGAGCAGCAGGATCGATCCGGCAGGGCAGGACGTCTCGTCCGCCCGGTCCGGCCAGCCGGCCACCTCGCTCATGCCGAGCGGCAGTGCGGGTGACTTGGGGGCCAGTTCGTACAGCTCGCCGTCAGGGGCGAGCAGCAGCGGCGCCGGATGGCCGCGGTTCAGGACGCGGAGCGCCGCGTGCTCGTCCGAGGGCAGCTCCGCCAGTACGGCCGTGGTGAACCCCTCGAACTGGTCCAGCCCCTCGCGCCGGCTGCCCTCGCGTTGCAGCGCCCGCTCCAGCCGCCCCGCCACCGCCTCCAGGGTGGCCTCCTGCTCGGCGGCCTCCCGGAACGCGCCGATGACGATCACCGCGGCTTCCACGGCCTCCAGGCCCTTGCCCCGTACGTCGCCGACGATCAGCCGTACGCCGTACGGAGTGTCCTGGACCGCGTACAGATCGCCGCCGATCCGGGCGTCCGCCTGCGCCGCCACGTAACGCGCCGCGACCGCCAGCCCGCCGATGCGCTCGGCGGGCGTCGGCAGCACGGCCCGCTGGGCCGCCTCCGCGACGTCCCGTACGGAGGCGAGCCGGGCATCGCTCATCCGTACGACCCGGTTGATGCCCAGCGCGAGGACGGCGACGACCAGGACGGTCAGGCCCTCGGTGAAGGACTGGTTGGTGTCCCGGTCGCCGTGGTACGTCACGACCCAGGTCTCGGCGATGACGGCGGCCGCCGCGGTGACGGCCGTACTGCGCAGCGAGTACAGCGGTGCCGCCACCAGAGGCGCGGCGGAGAAGAAGGGCGCGGCCGTGTACCGGGACGGCGTGCCGCTGTCGAAGACGATGCCCGCCACCAGCAGGATCAGCGGCAGCCAGCACACCAGCCGGCGCCCGAACGGCGACATGCCGGAGCGGCGCCGCCGCCGCTCCCCTTCGCCCGCACGGCCCCTGCCGCCTCGACGCACCCGCACCGGCCTGCCTCCCACTCCCGCGCGCCCGTCCGTACGAACACCGTCGTCGTCCCAAGGCTTTCCGCTGCAGGGCCGGGCGGCGAATCAGATTGGGCCGGATGGGTCATACAGCCACCGGAGGAAAGCGCCCCGGCAGCCTCTTCCTCTTGCCGGGAAACACGACAGCGCCCCCGCCGGGAGACTCCCGGCGGGGGCGCTGTGCGAGGGGCCGGAGGGCTCGCCTCCGGCTCGTACCTGGTGGGCCATCAGGGGCTCGAACCCTGAACCAATGGATTAAAAGTCCACTGCTCTGCCAATTGAGCTAATGGCCCGCACCGAGCAGCATAGCCCGCGTTCCCGCCGCAGCCCGAAGGCATGGGGCATCGGACTGGCGGAGGGACCGCGTCCGCTTTGGGGGCGGGCGTGGTGGGCGGGGCTGCCGTACGGCGGAGTGCGCGGTCAAGGGGCCGCGCGGGGAACGGAGTTGAGACGTGGGGCCCGCGTCCGCCCCCGTACCGGAGTACGGGAGCGTGGCGCGGGCCCTGCGGTCTCAGTGGGCGACGTCGTCAGACGGCGTCACGGACTGTGTCAGCCGTTGCGCTTCCAGCGCGGCTTGTCCTCGCGGCGGCCGAAGGAGCTGGTGCCGTGGCCACGGTGGTCGTCGCGGCGGCCGTTCGAGCGGTCGCCGCCGCCCGAGCGGTAGCCGCCCGAGGAGGGGCGGTCGTCGCGGCGGTCGCGGTTGTACGGACGGTCGCCACCGCCGGAGCGGTAGCCACCGGTGGAGCGGCCGCCGGAGCGGTCGTCGCGGTTGAAGGAACGGTTCGGGCGGTCGCCGCGGTCGCGGTTGAAGCCACCGCCGGAGCGGTCGTCGCGGCGGAAGCCGCCACCCGAGCGGTCGTCACGGCGGTCACGGTTGAAGCCACCA
>NZ_JBVIQN010000037.1:6944-94749 GCF_055577005.1 Streptomyces sp. NPDC033221
CCGGAACGGTCGTCGCGGCGGTCACGGCTGAAGCCGCCACGGTCGCCACCGCGGTCACCACGGTCGTCACGGCGGTCACGGCTGAAACCGCCACCCGAGCGGTCGTCGCGACGGTCACGGTTGAAGCCACCACCGGAACGGTCGTCGCGGCGGTCACGGCTGAAGCCGCCACGGTCGCCACCGCGGTCACCACGGTCGTCACGGCGGTCACGGCTGAAACCGCCACCGGAACGGTCGTCGCGACGGTCACGGTTGAAGCCACCACCGGAACGGTCGTCACGGCGGTCGCGGCGCTCGTAGTTGCCCCGCTCGTCGCGGTTCGTGGAGCGGCGCGGTGCCTCGTCGGCCTCGGGGGCGGCCTGGGCCGGGACAACGGCCTCGGCGGCCTCCTCCACGGCGGCCTCGGCGGCGGCCACGGCCTCCTCCGGGTCCTCGCCCCGCTCACGCGCGGCGCGGGCGGTCAGCCGGTTGGCCTCCTCGCGCAGCTCGGCGGCGCGGCGCTGCGCGCGCTCCAGCTCGCGGGAGAGCTCCTGGGCCTCGCGCTCGGCCTGCTTGGCGGAGTTGGTCGCCGAGTCGGCCTGCACCTCGGTGAGCGAGCGGGCGCCGGTGATCCGGGCCACGTCCTCGTCGAAGGCGCCGGCGCCGCCGACGATGTGGCGCGAGGCGTCCACGCCCGCGTCCTCCATGAGGCGGAAGATCTGGCGGCGCTGGTGCGGCAGGGCCAGCGAGACGACCGTGCCGGACTGGCCCGCGCGGGCGGTACGGCCGGAACGGTGCAGGTAGTCCTTGTGGTCGCCGGCCGGGTCCACGTTCAGGACCAGGTCGATGCCGTCGACATGGATACCGCGGGCGGCGACGTCGGTGGCGACGAGGACGTTGACGTAACCGTCCTTGAAGTCGGCCAGCGTGCGGGTCCGCGCGCCCTGCGTCATACCGCCGTGCAGCGCGTCGGCGCGCACACCGGAGTCGCACAGCTGCTCGGCGACGCGGTCGGCGCCGAGCTGGGTGCGGACGAAGATGATGGTGCGGCCCTTGCGGGCGGCGATGGCGGCGGTGACCGGTGCCTTGTCCTTCGGCTTCACGACCAGCACGTGGTGGGTCATGGTGGTGACGTTGCCCTGGGCGCTGTCGACCTCGTGCGTCGCCGGGTTGGTCAGGTAGCGCTTGACCAGGGTGCCGATCTCGTTCTCCATCGTGGCGGAGAACAGCATGCGCTGGCCGCCGGACGGAATCAGGTCGAGCAGCTCGGTGACCTCGGGCAGGAAGCCCAGGTCGGCCATCTGGTCGGCCTCGTCCAGGACGGCGGTCTCGACGTCGTCCAGCGAGCAGGCGCCGCGGTTGATGATGTCGCGCAGCCGGCCGGGGGTGGCGACGAGGACGTCGACGCCGCGCTCCAGCGCGTAGATCTGGTTGCCCATGGACGTACCGCCGCAGACGACCTTGAGCTTGAGGCCCAGGACGTCGCCGTACGGCTGCAGCGCGTCGCTGACCTGCATGGCCAGCTCACGGGTCGGGGTGAGGATGACGCCGCGCGGGCGCTTCTTCGCGGTGTTGCCGCCGGCCAGGCGGCTGAGCAGCGGCAGACCGAAGGAGAGGGTCTTGCCGGAGCCGGTGCGGCCGCGGCCGAGGATGTCGCGGCCGGCGAGCGCGTCGGGGATGGTCGCGGCCTGGATGGGGAACGGGGTGGTGACACCGTTCGCGGCCAGCTTGCGGACGATCTTCTCGTCGAGGCCGAGGTCACCGAAGGTGATCTGCGGGGCCGCGTCCTCGGCGGGGGCGTCGGTGTCGGTGTCGACGGCCGTCTCGGCCGCTTCGGTCACCTCGGCAGGCGTCTCGGTGACGGCCTGGTCCTGCGGCTGGTCCTGCTGGGGAGCCGCCTGCTCGTCGGCAGCGGGCAGGACGGACTGATCAGTGGAAACAGACATGCGAAATGCGAAACCTTCCGGAGTCTCGGCACAGGCACGCGCCCAAACTCCGTGAGACTTCACAAACGACCGCCTCAATGCGGTCAGCCACGGCAAGGGAGAGAACGCGCCACACGGCGCTGCATCATGCGCCGGGCAAATGGGATCAAACGATCTACCACCATACTCACTTCGACCCCCGGAAGGCAAATGCCCTCCCGAACCCCCGTTCCCCACCGCGCCCACCTGGCCACATGCCCCCCTCTGCCCGCACTGCCGCCCCCGGCTGCCCATCGCCCTCCGGCTATCCCCCGCCCTCCGGGTTCGACGGCGCGGGCGGCGCGGTCGACGGGGACGGCGCGGGAGAACTCGGCTGCGGGTCCGGGCTCGCGCTCGGTGTCGGCTTGACGGTCGGGGTCGTACGGGGCGGCTGGGCGGTCGGCGAGGGCCGGCCACTGCCGGGCCGCGGCGGGCCGGGCGCCGCGGGGCCGGCGCCGGGCGGTCCGGGCTGCTCGGGGCCGGGCGCGGCGCCCGAAGCAGGTTGCGGTTCCGGCTCCGCCTCGCCCGCCGACGGAGTGTGATCGCTCGCGGGCGCCCCCGCATGCCCCTCCACGCCGTGCGCCCCACCCGTACGCCCCCTGCGGTCCGGGCCGCCACCGCGGCTGTCCGCCGTCCCGCCGTCCGGCGCGGGGCCGCCGTCGGGCCGCGCGGACGAGCCCGACGGCTTGACGGGCTCCGCGTCGCTCACGCTCATGCACCCGCTCAGCGACGCGGCCAGGGCGGATGCGGCGGCCACGGCGGCGGCGAGACGGGTCAGGGCCGGGCCGGGAAGGGGGGAAGCGATCGGGCGCACGGGCGGGACCTCCGGATCCGGAGCGCGGAGACTGCGGAGATGAACGCCCTGCCCAACTCCCGCCGGGCGTCCGAGGACACGCGCCGGGGGCGCGGGATCGCGTCCGTACGGGCCGATCCGCACGCCGGACATCACCGGGCACCGTCCCGAACGCCACTAATACCGCGAACCGGCCGGGGGCAGGTCGGGGGCCGACTGCGGGCCGATGGCGGGTCGGCCTCGGGTCGGTCGCCTCGCCCCCGGCCCTCCCCTCACCCGTACCCCAGCGCGTGCAACCGCTCGTCATCGATCCCGAAGTGGTGCGCGATCTCGTGCACGACGGTCACCTCCGTCTCCGCCACCACGTCCTCCCGCGTGTCGCACATCCGCAGGGTCGGGTTGCGGTAAACGGTGATCCGGTCGGGCAGCACGCCCGCGTACCACTCGCCCCGGTCGGTCAGCGGCGTCCCCTCGTAGAGCCCCAGGAGGTCGGGGTCCTCGGCCGGTGGTTCGTCCTCGACGAACACCGCCACGTTGTCCATCAGCCGTGTCAGCTCCGGCGGGATCCGGTCCAGCGCCTCGGCCACCAGTTCCTCGAACTCCTCGCGCGTCATCTCCAGCACACCACCCATTGTCCGCCACGCCACCGCACAGCGGGGGTGCCGCGCGGCCCGACGGCGGCCCCCGCGCGCGGGCCCGCTTCCGGGGCATGACGGGCGCGGCACCCGGGAATACGCGCCCAATGGCCCGTGTCGCGCCGCCCGAGGACGCCGCCCTCGGCTCCTCCGGCTCCTCCGTGCTCCGGCTGCTCCGTTCGTCACTCGCCCGGGTGCGGGGGTTACCCTCCGCCATCGTCCGCGACTACCGCTCCCACCACACCGTCCCCACCAGCACCCTCACCCACACCCCGCACCCGTACGCCCGCGCCCTCGGCCTGCTCGCCGTCACCCTGCTCGGTGCCTGGCTGGGCCTGCTGATCGTCGGCAGCATCCACGCGCCGGTCGGGCCCGTGGACACGAACATGACACTGCGCCCGTCGCTCACCGGCGGTACGAAGATCAACGTTTCCCCGCTGGGCGCCCTGGAGCTGCGCAGCCACACCGCGCCGATACGCCTCGACGTCGACGTCGACCGGCTCGACCCCGCACGCTCCCAGGCCCTGGTCGACCACCCGGAACGGTTCGCCGGCCTCCAGGAGCAGGTCACCCGCGACGTCATCAGCGGCACCGGCACCCTCGCCTTCCGCTCCTGCGTCGCGGTGGTCTCCGGAGCCACCGCGCTGGGCCTGGCCGTGTACCGCAGGCCGCGCCGCGCGCTGGCCGCGGGCGGGCTGGCGCTCGCGCTGCTGGCCTCGTCGGGCGCCGCCGCGTACGCCACCTGGAATCCGAAGTCCGTCCTGGAGCCGAAGTTCTCCGGGCTGCTGTCCTCGGCGCCCTCGGTGGTCGGCAACGCCCGCAACATCGTCAGCGAGTTCGACGTGTACCAGCGGGAGTTGGCGCGCCTGGTGACGAACGTGACCAAGCTGTACGAAGCCACCTCGACCCTGCCCGCGTACGCGCCCGACCCCACCACGATCCGGGTGCTGCACGTCTCCGACATCCACCTCAACCCGGGGGCCTGGCAGATCATCAAGTCGCTGGTCAAGCAGTACAAGATCGACGTGATCATCGACACCGGCGACACCATGGACCACGGCTCGGCCGCCGAGAACGCCTTCCTGGACCCGGTCGCCACGCTCGGCGCGCCGTACGTCTGGGTGCGCGGCAACCACGACTCCGCCACGACGCAGAAGTACCTCGCGACCCGCAAGAACGCCACGGTCCTCGACGACGGGCGGGCCGTCGGCGTCGGCGGGCTGCGGATCGCCGGGGTCGGCGACCCGCAGTTCACGCCGGACCGCTCGGTCGTCGCGGAGGGGGACTTCTCCGAGCGCACGGCGGGCGGCAAGCTGGCCGACTCGCTCCGTACGCAGCGGCTCGCGGGCACGCCCGTGGACATCGCGCTGGCGCACAACCCGGTCGCGGCGGCGGAGACGGACGGCCTGGCCCCGCTGGCACTGGCCGGCCATGTGCACCACCGCGAGAACAGCGTGCTCCCCCGGGGCACCCGGCTGATGATCGAGGGGTCCACGGGCGGCGGCGGGCTGCGCGCGGTGCAGGGCAAGAAGCCCGCACCCGTTCAGGCGTCCGTGCTCTACCTGGACCGCAGGACCCGGCTCCTCCAGGCGTGGGACGAGATCACGCTCGGCGGACTGGGCCTGTCGAAGGCCGAGGTCAGCCGCCATCTGCCACGGGAGAACCGGCCGGGGGCCACACCGTCGCCGAGCACCGGGCCCCCCCGGGACCCGCTCCCCGGCGGCCTCCTCGGCCCCACCCGGCACGCCCTCCCCCGGCGCCCCGTAGGCCCGCGGAATGGCCGGGGCGCACGGCCCGTCACCCGCTCCGGCCACCCCACCCGAACGCCGCCACCGACGGGCTCGAACAAACCGTTTTGGCGAACGGTCCCTGCATCCCATATGCTTCTCACGTCCCCGACGGCGCCCCACAAGGCACCAAGGCGGGCCATCAGCCCTCATCGTCTAGTGGCCCAGGACGCCGCCCTTTCAAGGCGGTAGCACGGGTTCGAATCCCGTTGGGGGCACGCATTACCGTGTGCGAGACTAGGTTCGCCTGATCTCGCACAGTGCAAGGTCCTGTGGAGCAGTTTGGAGTGCTCGCCACCCTGTCAAGGTGGAGGCCGCGGGTTCAAATCCCGTCAGGACCGCTGTGGCTGGGTAGCTCAGTTGGTACGAGCGATCGCCTGAAAAGCGATAGGTCGCCGGTTCGACCCCGGCCCCAGCCACCAGCAGTGGGAAAAGGCCCCGATCTTCGGATCGGGGCCTTTTTCCTTGCCCGTACGGTACGCCTACGCCCTCCCGGAGGGCCGGCCCCCGGGAGGGGACCGGCCTCGCGCCCGCCGGAGGCATCAGGAACACCGGGACGTCAGGACCCCGCCGCGCCCGCCGCCCCCGCCTTGTGCACGCCCGACCCGAGCGCCCCCACCTCGCGCCCGCCCGGGTGCCGGTGTCGCCAGGTCCAGAAGACCGCGCACGAGACCAGCGCCCAGCCGGCCAGCACCAGGAACGGGAAGAGGTGCTGCGAGGCGCCGAAGTAGACGGCCGTGTGCTGCGCGTTGATGGAGGCGCCCGGCGGCAGCCAGCGGCCGATGTGCCCGAGGACGGACGGCAGCAGCGGCCAGGAGACCGCGCCGCCCGAGGACGGGTTGCCCAGCAGCACCATCAGGCCCCAGGTCGGGATCATCGCCCAGCGCCCGATCAGGGTGTTGAACATCGTGAAGACCATGCCGGACGTGAACATCGTCAGCGCCAGGATCAGCCAGGACTCCACGAACGGCAGATCCAGCGCGCCCAGCAGCCAGTCCACCACCGCGGCGATCGCGAAGGCGCCGAGCAGCGCGTACAGCACCGTGAAGGCGATCCGCTCCAGCGGATTGAGCCCGCGCGCGTGCACGCTCAGCTGGATCGCCCCGACGAACCCGATGATCACTGCGGCGAGCGAGATGTAGAAGAGGGCGAGCCCGCGCGGGTCGCCCTCCTGGAGCGGTTTGAGGTCCTTGACCTCGACCGGCACGCCGACCGCCTGGCCCACCTTGGGCCCCGCCTGTTCGAGCACCTGCGCCACCTGGGCGCCCGCCGCCCCGGCCACGTCCAGCTCCACGCTCTTGTCCCGCACCCGCAGGATCGCGAAGACCTCCTGCTCCTCGATGCCCTCCTGGGCGGCGGCGTACGAGTCGTACGCGTGCAGCTGGAGGGAGGCGTTCAGGGCCTTCTCCATGCCGCCGACGACGGCCTTGCCGTGCGGGGAGCCGGGCGGGCCGACCACCGCGGTCGGGATGTGCCGTGGGGTCGGGTTGGCCATGGTGTACGTGTACGAGCCCGCGAAGAGACCGGCGGCGATGGCGAGGATGAAGACCAGCACGGTGGCGGGCAGGAACGGCGACTTCTTGAACGCGGCCCATCTCTCGGCCCTGGTGGGAGGCCGTCCATGGGCGCCGTGCGGCTGAGGGTGGTCACCGTGCTGATCAGACATAAGGCCACGCTAAAGCACCGAACCCGGACATTCTCCTAGTGGTCGGCCCACCGTGGGCGAGGGCCGCCGGGGGGCGGTCGGGAGAAGTCGGGAGGGCACGCCGGGAGCGCCCGGAAGGCCCTCCCGTACGCCCACCGCGACCCCGCCTCATCCCCTCCCGGCCCCGAACCGGCCGCAATTCGTTCGCCACCGTATTCACGGAGGTGAGATCCTGGGGGTCGTATGTCCAGTCAGCCTGCCTCCGCCCGGCCCGACGGTGCCGCCCCCTCCCTGCCCGCTCTCCTGGAGCGGCTGCCCGAGCTGATGCTGCGCGACCAGCAGCGGCTGGGGCGCCGGCTCGACGGCGCGCGCCGGATCCGTAAGCCCGAGGCCCGCGCGGCCGTGCTCGCCGAGATCGCCGAGGGGGTCGAGGAGGCGGAGCTGCGGGTCGAGCAGCGCCGCGCCGCGGTGCCCGCGATCACGTATCCGGAGCAGTTGCCGGTCAGCCAGAAGAAGGACGAGATCCTCGAAGCGATCCGCGACCACCAGGTCGTGATCGTCGCGGGTGAGACCGGGTCCGGCAAGACGACCCAGATCCCCAAGATCTGTCTGGAGCTGGGCCGCGGCGTACGCGGTCTGATCGGGCACACCCAGCCGCGCCGGATCGCCGCCCGTACGGTCGCCGAGCGGGTCGCCGAGGAGCTGAAGACCCCGCTGGGCGAGGCGGTCGGCTGGAAGGTCCGCTTCACCGACCAGGTCGGCTCCGAGACCCTCGTGAAGCTGATGACGGACGGCATCCTGCTCGCGGAGATCCAGACCGACCGCGAGCTGCGCCAGTACGACACGATCATCATCGACGAGGCCCACGAGCGCAGCCTCAACATCGACTTCATCCTCGGGTATCTGGCGCAGCTGCTGCCCCGGCGGCCGGACCTGAAGGTCGTGATCACCTCCGCGACCATCGACCCGGAGCGGTTCGCCCGGCACTTCGGTTCCTTCGCCGCCGTGGCAGCGCCCAGGGACGGGAACGGGGTCAAGGACGGCGGCAAGGACGGCGGCCAGGGCGGGGACGAGGCCCCGAGCGCGCCGATCGTCGAGGTGTCCGGCCGTACGTTCCCGGTGGAGGTCCGCTACCGCCCGCTCCTGGAGGAGGGCGGCACCGACAGCGACCGCGACCAGATCACCGCGATCTGCGACGCCGTGGACGAGCTGCAGGCCGAGGGCCCCGGCGACATCCTGGTCTTCCTCTCCGGCGAGCGCGAGATCCGCGACACGGCGGACGCGCTGAACAAGAAGAACCTGCCGCAGACCGAGGTGCTGCCGCTGTACGCGCGCCTGTCGCACGCCGAGCAGCACCGTGTCTTCCAGCGCCACACCGGCCGCCGGATCGTGCTCGCGACCAACGTCGCGGAGACCTCGCTGACCGTGCCGGGCATCCGGTACGTCATCGACCCCGGCATGGCCCGGATCTCGCGCTACAGCTACCGCACCAAGGTCCAGCGGCTGCCGATCGAGCCCGTCTCGCAGGCCAGCGCCAACCAGCGCAAGGGCCGCTGCGGCCGGACCAGCGACGGCATCTGCATCCGGCTGTACTCGGAGGACGACTTCCTCACCCGGCCGGAGTTCACCGACGCCGAGATCCTGCGGACGAACCTGGCCTCCGTCATCCTGCAGATGACCGCGGCCGGCCTCGGCGACATCGAGAAGTTCCCGTTCATCGACCCGCCGGACCGCCGCAACATCAAGGACGGCGTCGACCTGCTGCACGAGCTGGGCGCGCTGGACCCGAAGCAGAAGGACCCCAAGAAGCGGCTCACCGAGATGGGGCGCAAGCTGTCCCAGCTGCCGGTGGACCCGCGGCTGGCCCGGATGGTGCTGGAGGCCGACCGCAACGGGTGCGTACGCGAAGTCATGGTGATCGCGGCGGCGCTGTCCATCCAGGATCCGCGCGAGCGGCCCGCCGAGAAACAGCAGCAGGCCGACCAGCAGCACGCCCGTTTCAAGGACGAGACCAGCGACTTCCTGGCGTATCTGAACCTGTGGCGGTACGTCCGTGAGCAGCAGAAGGCGCTGTCCTCCTCGGCGTTCCGCCGCATGTGCCGGGGCGAGTTCCTGAACTATCTGCGGATACGCGAGTGGCAGGACATCTACTCGCAGCTGCGTACGGTCGCCAAGACGATGGGGGTCCACCTCAGCGAGCAGGACGCGGCGCCCGACCCCATCCACACCTCCCTGCTCTCCGGTTTGCTTTCGCACATCGGGTTGAAGGACACGGACGCCAAGAACGAGTACCTGGGTGCCCGCAGCGCCAAGTTCGCGACCTTCCCCGGCTCGGCGCTCTTCAAGAAGCCGCCGCGCTGGATCATGTCGGCGGAGTTGGTCGAAACGTCTCGCCTGTGGGCGCGGGTGAACGCGAAGATCGAGCCGGAGTGGATCGAGCCGCTGGCCCAGCACCTGGTGAAGCGGACGTACAGCGAGCCGCACTGGGAACAGAAGATGGCCGCGGTGATGGCGTACGAGCGGGTGACGCTGTACGGCGTGCCGATCGTCGCCCAGCGGAAGGTGAACTACGGGCGGATCGACCCGGAGACCTCGCGCGACCTGTTCATCCGCAACGCCCTGGTCGAGGGCGACTGGCGCACCCACCACCAGTTCTTCCACGACAACCGGAAACTGCTCGGCGAGGTCGAGGAGTTGGAGCAGCGCGCCCGGCGGCGCGACATCCTCGTGGACGACGAGACGCTCTTCGACTTCTATGACCAGCGGCTGCCCGAACACGTCGTTTCGGGTGCCCACTTCGACTCGTGGTGGAAGAAGAAGCGTCACGACGAGCCAGACTTGCTCAACTTTGAGCACTCCATGCTCATCAACGAGTCCGCCGAGGCCGTCACCAAGGATGACTACCCGGACTCCTGGCGGCAGGGGAAGCTGAAGTTCCGCGTCACGTACCAGTTCGAACCGGGCGCGGACGCGGACGGTGTGACCGTCCACGTCCCCCTCCAGGTGCTCAACCAGGTCTCTTCCGAAGGCTTCGACTGGCAGATTCCGGGCCTGCGCGAACAACTGGTGACCGAACTGATCCGTTCGCTGCCCAAGCCGATCCGCCGCAACTACGTACCGGCGCCGAACTTCGCCGCCCGCTTCCTGGACTCGACCGTGCCCCTCCAGGGCGCGCTGACCACGTCCCTGGCGGCCGGTCTCCAGCGGATGGTGGGCGTACCGGTCGACCCGGCCGACTTCGACCCGGCCAAGGTCCCGGACCATCTGAAGATCACGTTCCGGGTGGTCGACGAGCGCCGCCGCAAGCTGGCCGAGGCCAAGGACCTCGAAGCGCTGCGCCTGAAGCTCAAGCCCAAGACCCAGGCGGCCCTCAGCAAGGCCTTCGCGCAGGCCGCCGAGCGGCCCGCCAAGGACAGCGCAGGCGGCGCGCCCGCGGGCGGCGGGGCACCGGCCGGCCTGGAACAGCGCACCGGCCTGACGTCCTGGACGCTCGGCACGCTCCCCCGCACGTTCGAGACCCGGCGCGGAGGCCAGCCGCTGAAGGCGTACCCGGCGCTGGTGGACGAGGGCGCGAGTGTGGCCGTACGCCTCTTCGACACCGAGGCGGAGCAGCAGACGGCGATGTGGACCGGCACCCGCCGTTTGATCTTGTTGAATATCCAGAGCAACCCAGCCAAGTTCGCGCAGGGCAAGCTCACCAACCAACAGAAGCTGGCACTGTCGGCCAACCCCCACGGCTCCATACAGGCCCTCTTCGACGACTGCGTGACCGCCGCCGCCGACCGGCTGATCGCCGCGCACGGCGGTCCGGCCTGGGACGAGGAGTCCTTCCGCAAGCTCTTCGACGCGGTCCGCGCCGACCTGGTGGACGCGACAATGCGGACGGTGCAGCAGGTACGGGAGGTACTGGCGGCCTGGCAGGCGTGCGAGCGCCGCCTCAAGGCCACCACCTTCGCCTCGCTGCTCCCGTCCCTCACGGACGTCAAGGAGCAGCTCGCCGCCCTCATCAAGCCCGGCTTCGTGACCGCGCACGGCGCCAAGCGCCTGCCGGACCTCATGCGGTACCTGGTCGCCGTGGACCGCCGCCTCCAGCAGCTCCCCAACAACGCCGAGCGGGACCGATCCCGGATGGCGAAGGTCAAGGAGATGCAGGACGAGTACGCCTGGCTGCTGGAGCAGTACCCCCAGGGGCGGCCGGTGCCGGCCGAGGCCCGGGAGATCCGCTGGATGATCGAGGAGCTGCGGGTGAGCTACTTCGCGCACGCGCTCGGCACCGCGTACCCGGTCTCCGACAAGCGGATCGTCAAGGCCGTGGACGCGGCGGTGCCCAAGGTGTGACCGGCCGCGGGGCCCCTCCGGGCGGCCCCGCGGGACCGGGTTCGACCGCACCCCCTGACCTGCTGTAGAGTCTTGCTTCGCAGCACCGCGCAAGCGGAAGCCGCACCAAGGTCCTGTGGAGCAGTTTGGAGTGCTCGCCACCCTGTCAAGGTGGAGGCCGCGGGTTCAAATCCCGTCAGGACCGCATCGTTCGGCCCGTGTCCCTCTGGGACACGGGCCGTTTGCGTTGCCCGGGGAGCGCGCCGGCTGTTTGCGTCGGCCGGGGGCTCGACAGGCTGTTTGCGTCGCCCCGCGCGTGGGGAGTGTGGACGGGAGCGGCGCGCCACCCGTGGCCGGAAGGTCCGGGTCGTACGGGCCCGGGCCGATGCGCGTATTGACTGGGGCACGTACCACCGGTAGTCACGAGGAAGGGCGCGGGGCCGGGAGGAGTGTGCGATGCCGACAGCCGCCAGGCACGAGACCAGGGCACTGCTGCGGGCACATCTGTCGGCCGCCACGGGTTATCGCCACCTGACCCGCCACTGCCCCGTATGCGCCCGTCTCCTGCGGCTCGCCATGGAACCCCGCGGCCGCGCCGCCGACACCCCGGCCGCCGACTCCGCCGCCCGGACGCCCGCGAGGCCCTCCACGGGCCGCTCCGCGGCGTCTGACGCCCCGCCGGGCGCGGGCCCGGCGTCCGCCGAAGCGCCGCCGGCGGTGACCGGCCCGCCCGTGGGGGCGGCCGCGACGGCGGACGGGGACCAAAGTCCCCCGGGCCGGTGACCAACGGCGCCTTTCCCACCGCCCCTGCGGTGGGAGGCTGTTGAGCAGGAGAGGCCACGTCGGCCCCACTATCGCAGCGGCGTCGGCGCCACAACCTTCCCGGCCTGTGATGGGTGTCACCGGGCGGGTTTCGGGAACCGCGTTGCTTACGGCCGCCCTACACCCGGTCAATTTAATATGTGCAATTGCACCGCCCGCCCGGCAGCCCTTGGACTGGACCGGAGAACGGCGGGGGTCCGCCCTCGGCGCCCCCCGCGGGCGGTGTCCAGCCGGCCGGACCGGCCGTCCCGCACGGGTCGTGGCGCGCACAAAAAAGATCGCGCTGGACCCGGCGGAGTCCAGCGCGATCGATGACGTACCCAGATGCTGCGGGTGTGGGGCCTGTTGGGGCAGGCTCCGCGTCGTATGGAGCTGTGTGGTGCTAGGTGGTGCCAAGTGGAGCCGGGTGGGGCTCCGTGGGCCGAGGTCGGGTTGGGGGGCCCGAAAACAGCCCGGTTATGCGGTTGTTCAGGATTCGCTGCGCTGCTGCGGAATACCCGCGAGCAGTGCGCGAACCTCAGCTTCCCGGTAGCGCCGGTGTCCTCCGAGCGTGCGGATGGACGTGAGCTTGCCTGCCTTGGCCCAGCGGGTCACCGTCTTCGGGTCCACGCGGAACATCGTGGCGACCTCGGCGGGGGTAAGCAGCGGCTCGGCGTCAGGGGTGCGAGCGGTCATGAGCGGCCTCCTCGGGAGAACCGAACCATCACGGTTCTTTCCTCTAAATTCTGCACCTTGACCCGCGTTGCCCGAAATGGCGGACGCGGGCCGAGTCGGTTATAGGACGAACGGCTTGTCCTCGGCACTACAACTACACCATCTGTCCAGCCACGTCGGCCAAACCGATGGAATTACCCTCTCAGGTGTTCAACCTCGGCGGAAGCCGATGGACCATGCCATAGCGGACAGTCACACCACCGTGACGATCAGTCACACGGTGATCAGCCGCCATCAGACCCACCAAGGAGCGCAATACCGAACTATCCGCCCTTAGTGGGGCGGAAGGGGCCCTTGTCAGGCTCCTTGTCCTATTTTGGCACGAGGGTATGGCTTGGCCGCAAGGCCCGAAGTCAGTGCTTTAGGTCACGCTTGAGGCAATCGCCCGGATCGGGACTTACGTCCCACGCCCCCCTGTATCAGTAGTGTGCACGAGCCTCACCGTTCGCAGATCATTTTGTCGTCCCGGAGAACGAACCATCGCATCACGGAAAGACGGAAGGGCACGCGTCTCAACTGGCGAACTGACGCTCCCGCACCTCGCGCCACCGGTCCGACAGCTTCTCGTACGCCTCGCCGGCCCGGTCACTGTCACCCTCGCGCAGCGCCGCCAGCCCCTCCGCCACCTCCGCGGCCGACCGGTCCTCGGCGAGCTGCCCCTCGGGCACCGCGTGCACCAGCCCGCCGTAGTCCAGCTCCACCAACGCCCGCGGATGGAACTCCTCCAGCCAGCGGCCCACGTCCACCAGGCCGTCGATCAGCGGCCCCTCCTCCAGGGAGTCGCGCAGCGTGCGCAGGCCGCGCGCCACCCGGCGCCGCGCCTGCACCATGGGCGTCCGGTAGCGCAGCACCGGGCCGTGCTCACTCTTGGTGTACTCCCGCTCGCCGTCCCCGAAGAGCGCGAACCAGCGCACCGGTACGTGCCAGGTGGCGGTGCGGATCCAGGGCCGGGCGTCCGGATTGCGCTCCAGCCACTCCTCGTAGTCCGCGGCCGCCTGGCGCCGCACCACCGGCGGCAGCGCCGCGTCCAGGACGGGCGCCGGGAGGAGTTCGGACAACTCTTCCAGGGCCTGCCAGCCGCGCAGCCGCGTCCGCCAGGGGCAGACGCAGGTCACGCCGTCCACGACCGTGACGAAGGCGTCGCTGCTCTCGTGGACTGGTACCGGCACGGGCGGCGTGGGCAGCAAATCGGCCAGAGACCGCCGAAGTTCGTCCTGAACCGTGGGGGTCCGGGGGCGCCGGGCATAGCGCGCCCAGTACGAGCGCTCCGGTTCGGGGAACGCCGCGAGCGGCTCGTAGACCCGCAGATATGCCGCGTACGGGACCACCACCGATGACGCCAAGGCCACGCCCGCTCCTTTGTTTCCTACAACGTGACGTCCGCAGAACTACCGCAAAGAATGACAAAGAGGTGCAAACGGCCGGGAGTTGGCTCACGCCACCCGGCTCGGGATACGGCAAATCGTCCCACGCCCGTCCCCCAGGAGAGGGTGATCCTCCGCACTGCACCGATCAGCGCGCCTCCCAGGTCTTACTCTCTTCCCGACCGGCCCTCCCACCCTCCCCCTGCCACAAGCAAAGGGAGCCCCCGGAGGGCGTCCTCCGCGACTTATGGGAGTCACCACCGTGACCGACGTACGTCCCTCCCCCGTCAGCGCCGACGGCGGAGTCCTGCACACCCTGTTCCGTACCGAGCAGGGGGGCCACGAGCAGGTCGTGCTCTGCCAGGACCGCGCCAGCGGCCTGCGGGCCGTCATCGCCATCCACGACACCGCCCTGGGCCCGGCCCTCGGCGGCACCCGCTTCCACGCGTACGCGTCCGAGGAGGACGCGGTGCTGGACGCCCTGAACCTCTCCCGTGGCATGTCGTACAAGAACGCCCTCGCCGGTCTCGACCACGGTGGCGGCAAGGCAGTGATCATCGGTGACCCCGAACTGATCAAGTCCGAAGAACTCCTGCTCGCTTACGGCCGGTTCGTGGCTTCCCTCGGCGGCCGCTACGTGACCGCCTGCGACGTCGGTACGTACGTCGCGGACATGGACGTCGTCGCCCGCACCAACAAGTGGACCACCGGCCGCTCCCCCGAGAACGGCGGCGCCGGCGACTCCTCCGTCCTGACCGCCTTCGGTGTCTTCCAGGGGATGCGCGCCTCGGCGCAGCACCTGTGGGGCGACCCGTCGCTGCGCGGCCGCAAGGTCGGTGTCGCGGGCGTCGGCAAGGTGGGCCACCACCTCGTCGAACACCTCCTCCAGGACGGCGCGGAGGTCGTGATCACCGATGTGCGGGCCGAGTCGATCGAGCGGGTCCGCAGCCGGCACCCGCAGGTGGCTGTGGCCGCGGACACCGGGGCGCTGATCCGTACGGCGGGTCTGGACGTGTACGCGCCGTGCGCCCTCGGGGGCGCGCTGAACGACGAGTCCGTACCGGCGCTGACGGCGAAGGTGGTCTGCGGTGCGGCCAACAACCAGCTGGCGCACCCCGGCGTCGAGAAGGATCTTTCCGACCGGGGAATCCTCTACGCGCCGGACTACGTGGTGAACGCCGGTGGCGTCATCCAGGTCGCCGACGAGCTGCACGGCTTCGACTTCGACCGCTGCAAGACCAAGGCGGCGAAGATCTTCGACACCACGCTGGCGATATTCGCTCGTGCGAAGGAGGACGGCATTCCGCCCGCCGCGGCGGCGGACCGGCTGGCCGAGCAGCGCATGGCGGACGCCCGGCGGGCCTGACGCGCCCGGCACCGGTGTCCGGCGGCACTGGACCCCGGTCCGGAGGCGCTGGACCGCCGTCCGGCGGTGCCGGTCCGGCCGGAACCGCTCGGTTCAGGCCATTTTTCCAGCCGGTCGCAGCGAATGTCGCGACCGATTCTGCTCATCAAATGTCCAACAATGCTCGGGTCCGACCGAAGCCGATCGCGACCCGATCATGCACACGGAAGGTTCCCGAGCAGGCCCGTACGGCCCGGTGGGCGGCGCGCCAGTCACGCACCGTACCGGCAGCCGTCACGGTGCGTACGGAAAACCACCCCGGAACGCCAACGTGACGATCTCTGAGCACTCCGTAAGGGATCACGGGTGGTGAAGGAGACATCCCTCACCACCCGTCGGCGGGTCGCCGGACCGGACAGGTTAAAATCGCAGCTGACCAGCGGGGACGGGGCGTCTCGCCGGTCGTGCCGAGCGGTCGGTGATGCGGGCGACGTACCGTATGGCCGCGGAAGCAGGTACCGTTAAAGCCCTACGGGCCGGTCTCTCCGTCGAGAGTCCGCTCTGAATCATGAACGCGTGTCAAGACTCTGGGGCCGTCGAGCCCCGTCGTTGAGGGGGTCGAGCCATGGGGCGCGGCCGGGCCAAGGCCAAGCAGACGAAGGTCGCCCGCCAGCTGAAGTACAACAGCGGTGGGACTGATCTCTCACGCCTGGCCGAAGAGCTGGGTGCATCGCCGCAACAGCCGGCACAGCAGCAGCCGCCGAACGGCGAGCCGTTCGAGGATGAAGAGGACGACGACCCGTACGCGCGGTACGCCGACCTTTACAACCGAGACGACGATGACGAGGACGAGGGCAACTCGTCCCAGCAGCGTCGTCGCGCCTGACGTACGACGTCTTCTCTGTCGTGCGTGCACGGTGTGCACAGCATTTCCACGGACCCGGTCCGGGGTAGTCACCTCGGACCGGGTTCTGTGCTGCCCTGTGGGCGGGCGGGTCAGGCAGAGTAGTCACCGGTCAGGGTCACTGCCTCGGTGTGGTCACCACGCTCGACGATCGCGCCGCTGACCCAGGCCTGAACGCCGCGGTCCGCGAGGGTGGCCAGCGCCACGTCCACCGACTCCTGCGGGACGACGGCCATCATGCCGACGCCCATGTTCAGCGTCTTCTCCAGCTCCAGCCGCTCGACGTCACCGGCCTTGCCGACCAGGTCGAAGATGGCGCCCGGGGCCCAGGTGGACCGGTCGACGGTGGCGTGCAGGCCGTCCGGGATCACCCGGGCCAGGTTGTTGGCCAGGCCGCCGCCGGTGATGTGCGAGAAGGCGTGCACCTCGGCCGTACGGGTCAGCGCCAGGCAGTCCAGCGAGTAGATCTTCGTGGGCTCCAGCAGCTCCTCGCCGAGCGTGCGGCCCAGCTCCTCGACCCGCTGGTCCAGGGACATCCCGGCCCGGTCGAACAGCACATGCCGGACGAGTGAGTACCCGTTCGAGTGAAGACCGGAGGACTCCATCGCGACGACGACGTCACCCGTACGGATACGATCCGCGCCCAGTACCCGGTCCGCCTCGACGACGCCCGTACCGGCACCCGCGACGTCGAAGTCGTCCGCCCCGAGCAGCCCCGGGTGCTCCGCGGTCTCGCCGCCGACCAGCGCGCAGCCGGCCAGCACACAGCCCTCGGCGATGCCCTTGACGATCGCCGCGACCCGCTCCGGGTAGACCTTGCCGACGCAGATGTAATCGGTCATGAACAGCGGCTCGGCACCGCAGACGACCAGGTCGTCCACGACCATGCCGACCAGGTCGTGGCCGATGGTGTCGTACACGCCCATCCGGCGGGCGATGTCGACCTTGGTGCCGACACCGTCGGTCGCCGAGGCGAGCAGCGGCCGCTCGTACCGCTTGAGGGCCGAGGCGTCGAAGAGACCGGCGAACCCGCCGAGGCCGCCCACGACCTCGGGACGGGTGGCCTTCTTGACCCACTGCTTCATCAGGTCGACGGCGCGGTCGCCCGCTTCGATGTCCACGCCCGCTGCTGCGTAGCTGGCGCTGGTGCCCGCGTGCTGGGCACGCTCAAAAGACTCGGCAGACATGGCGATGAGATCTTTCCTGTCGGTGTGTACGAGCTCTACGGGCGGCGCAGCGCGTCGGCGCCGCCGACCCCGGCCGTCAGCGTCTCGACGCCGTCCAGGTCCGGCTTGGCCTGGCCCGCGGTCTCCGCCTCCAGGAGGTGCTTGCCCAGCAGCTCCGGGTCGGGGAGGTCGACCGGGTACTGGCCGTCGAAGCAGGCGCGGCACAGGTCCGGCTTGGCGATCGTCGTCGACTCGATCATGCCGTCGATCGAGATGTACGCCAGCGAGTCGGCCCCCAGCGACGTGCCGATCTCGTCGACGGTCAGACCGTTGGCGATCAGCTCGGCGCGGGTGGCGAAGTCGATGCCGTAGAAGCACGGCCACTTGATCGGCGGCGAGGAGATCCGGATGTGGACCTCGGCGGCGCCGGCCTCGCGGAGCATCCGGACCAGGGCGCGCTGGGTGTTGCCGCGGACGATCGAGTCGTCGACGACCACCAGGCGCTTGCCGCGGATGACTTCCTTGAGCGGGTTGAGCTTGAGGCGGATGCCGAGCTGGCGGATGGTCTGCGAGGGCTGGATGAAGGTCCGGCCGACGTAGGAGTTCTTGACCAGGCCGACGCCGTACGGGATGCCGCTGGCCTCGGCGTAGCCGACCGCGGCCGGCGTGCCGGACTCCGGGGTCGCTATGACGAGGTCGGCGTCGGCGGGCGCCTCGGCGGCCAGCTTGCGGCCCATCTGCACCCGGGAGAGGTACACGTTGCGGCCCGCGATGTCGGTGTCGGGGCGGGCCAGGTAGACGTACTCGAAGACGCAGCCCTTGGGCTTGGCCTCGGCGAAGCGGGAGCTGCGCAGGCCGTTCTCGTCGACGGCGATCAGCTCGCCCGGCTCGATCTCGCGGATGAAGCTGGCGCCGCAGATGTCCAGGGCGGCCGTCTCGGAGGCCACCACCCAGCCGCGCTCCAGACGTCCGAGGACCAGCGGGCGGATGCCCTGCGGGTCCCGGGCCGCGTACAGCGTGTGCTCGTCCATGAAGCACAGCGAGAAGGCGCCGGAGACCTTGGGCAGGACGCGCGGCGCGGCCTCCTCGACGGTCAGCGGCTTGCCGTCCTCGTCGACCTGGCCGGCCAGCAGGGCCGTCACCAGGTCGGTGTCGTTGGTCGCCGCGACCTGGGTCGCACGGCCGCCCTCGCGGGGCAGTGCAGCGACCATCTCGGCGAGTTCGGCGGTGTTGACCAGGTTGCCGTTGTGCCCCAGGGCGATCGAGCCGTGCGCGGTCGCACGGAACGTCGGCTGGGCGTTCTCCCACACCGAGGCACCGGTGGTGGAGTAGCGGGCGTGGCCCACGGCGATGTGGCCCTGGAGGGAACCGAGGGATGTCTCGTCGAAGACCTGGGAAACCAGGCCCATGTCCTTGAATACGAGGATTTGGGAGCCATTGCTCACTGCGATGCCCGCGGACTCCTGTCCGCGGTGCTGCAGGGCATACAGCCCGAAATAGGTGAGTTTGGCGACCTCTTCACCCGGAGCCCAGACACCGAAGACGCCACATGCGTCCTGGGGGCCCTTCTCGCCGGGGAGCAGGTCGTGGCTGAGTCGTCCGTCACCACGTGGCACAGCACCGAGTCTAGGGCAGGTCCGCGATTCATCCGAACCGGGGATCGAACCGGGGCCGGGTCCTGGAGCACCGGCCCAGGTGGCCGAATGCCCGGCGTGGACACCCGCTCACGGACCGGCTCACGCGGCGTGCGGAGCCCGTAGGCCCTGGTACGGCGCCGCCGGACCGACGCCGGCCGCGCCACGTGCGGCACGGCTGAACGCCGCACTCCCCCGCGTTCCTCTTCGCGTTCCTTTCACGCGAGGTCCGGCCGGTTTCCGGTACGGGATCGGCCGGTTCCGGCACGGGAAGCGGCGTGTGCCGCACCGTCTCCGTCACGGTCCGTGGCGGGCATGGGGTGAGATGCGCCACTCTCCTGGCCAGGGGTGACGGCGGGGCGAGCGTTCCGGTGTTTTCCGGGCTTTTCGGCCCTGGCGTTCGGCGTCTTCCGCCGCGCTCGTTGATGGCCCTTCGCACGCTCACGCCACCCCGAAAGGTCCTGTTTTGCCAGGCAATCCGCCGCTGCTCGCACACCCCACCCCGCCGACCCGATTCCTCTCGGAAAGGCCGGATTTCTGCCGTCGAGGGAAGCTGCGGACGGCGGGCGGTCCGGGAGGCGGTGGCGGGCGCCACGTCGCTGCCGTATTCGAGGGGTGAGGCGGCCCGGTCGTCGGTCCCGCGGCAGCCCTCAGCCCATGAGGGGCAGATACGGCGCGAGATCGGCCCGCTCGCCGCTGGCGCTCACGGCGGCCTCTTCGAGGGCCATGGGCCAGCCCGTACGGCCGGTGGCCAGGCGGAGCCAGGTCAGCGGATCGGTCTCGACGACGTTCGGCGGGGTGCCCCTGGTGTGCCGGGGGCCCTCGACGCACTGGACGACGGCGAACGGCGGCACCCGGACCTCCACGGAGCCGCCGGGCACCTTGGCCGCGAGCGCGTCGGCGAGCAGCCGGGTGGCGGTGGCCAGAGCCTGGCGGTCGAACGGGATGTCCAGGCCGGTGGCGGTGGCCAGGTCGTCGCTGTGCACGACCAGCTCGACACAGCGCACCACCAGGAAGTCGTCCAGGCGCATCGCGCCGATACGAGCCGCCAGCAGCCGGTCGTCGGGGGCCGTCGGGACGGCTTCGGCGTAGCGCGCGGCGGCGCGGTCCAGCAGGTCGGCCGGCGCGGCGCCGGCCGCCGTGTCGCGGGCGATCTCGTCGACCTTCGCGGCCAGAGCGCGGGTCGCGGACGGCCAGGTGACGAGGGTGACTTCCTGGGCGGGCGGCGCGGGCTGCGCGAGCGCCGCGGGCACCTGTTCCATCGCCATGGCCAGGTGGGCGACCAGTTCGCGGACCGTCCAGTCACCCAGGCGGGTGGGCAGCGTGAACTGCTCGGGAGCCAGCCGCTCCACGGCGGAGCGTACGTGTCCGAACTGCGCGATGACGGCGGCGCGGGTCTTGGCGGAGTCGTAACTCCGGGCGCGGGACCTTCCGGACGGCTTGCGGGCACTTGGCATGGCGTCGAGGCTACTCGGCGGGGCGGGTGGTGTAAGCCCCGAGCCCGCGCTCCACCAGGCCGAACGCCCGGCGGGCGGCGGCGACCGCGGCCGGATGCACCGCGTCGGCTGACTCACCGGCCGGCAGCCCCCGAACCCGCCGTAGGCCCGCCCCCCGAAAGGGACGGGCCACCGTGCGGGCGGAGCCCCGGCTCAGCCGAACAGAGCCGGAATCGTCGCCTCGTGCGCTGTGCGGAGTTCGCTCAGCGGGAGGGTGAACTGGCCCTGGACGTCGATCGCGTCACCGTCGACGACACCGACGCGGGTGGCCGGGAGGCCACGCGCACCGCACATGTCGGTGAAACGCAGTTCCTCGCTGCGCGGGACCGCGACGATCGCGCGGCCCGCCGACTCGGAGAAGAGGAGGACGAAGGGGTCCAGTCCGTCGGGTACGACGATCCGGGCGCCCTTGCCGCCGCGCAGGCACGACTCGACGAGGGCCTGCACGAGGCCGCCGTCGGAGAGGTCGTGCGCCGCGTCGATCATGCCGTCGCGGGAGGCCGAGATCAGGATCTCGGCCAGCAGCTTCTCGCGGGCGAGGTCCACCTGCGGCGGCAGGCCGCCGAGGTGGTCGTGGACGACCTGGGACCAGGCCGAGCCGCCCAGCTCGTCCTTGGTGTCACCGAGGAGGTAGAGGAGATGGCCCTCGTCGGCGAAGGCGACCGGCGTACGACGGCTGACGTCGTCGATCACCCCGAGCACCGCGACCACGGGGGTCGGGTGGATGGCGGCCTCGCCGGTCTGGTTGTAGAGCGAGACGTTGCCGCCGGTGACGGGCGTGCCGAGCTCCAGGCAGCCGTCGGCGAGTCCGCGTACGGCCTCGGAGAACTGCCACATGACCGCCGGGTCCTCGGGCGAGCCGAAGTTCAGGCAGTCGGAGATCGCCAGCGGCTTGGCGCCGGTGGCGGCGACGTTGCGGTAGGACTCGGCCAGCGCCAGCTGCGCGCCGTGGTACGGGTCGAGCTTGGCGTAGCGGCCGTTGCCGTCGGTGGCGATGGCCACGCCCAGCCCGGTCGTCTCGTCGATGCGGATCATGCCGGCGTCCTCCGGCTGGGCCAGCACGGTGCTGCCCTGCACGAAGTGGTCGTACTGGCTGGTGATCCAGTTCTTGGACGCCTGGTTGGGCGAGGCGACCAGCTTGAGGACCTGCTCGCGCAGTGCCTCGCCGGTCTCCGGACGCGGCAGCTTGCCCGCGTCGTCGGCCTGGAGGGCGTCCTGCCACGCGGGGCGCGCGTAGGGACGCTCGTAGACCGGGCCCTCGTGGGCGACGGTCTTGGGGTCGACGTCGACGATCTTCTCGCCGTGCCAGTAGATCTCCAGCCGGTCGCCGTCGGTGACCTCGCCGATGACGGTGGCGGTGACGTCCCACTTCTCGCAGATCGCCAGGAACCGCTCGACCTTCGCCGGCTCGACGACGGCGCACATGCGTTCCTGCGACTCGCTCATGAGGATTTCCTCGGGCGAGAGCGTCGAGTCGCGCAGCGGTACGTCGTCCAGCTCCACGCGCATCCCGCCGGAGCCGTTGGAGGCCAGCTCGCTGGTGGCGCAGGACAGCCCGGCCGCGCCGAGGTCCTGGATGCCGACGACGAGCTTCTCCGCGAACGCCTCCAGGGTGCACTCGATGAGCAGCTTCTCCTGGAAGGGGTCGCCGACCTGGACGGCGGGGCGCTTGGACGGCTTCGCGTCGTCGAACGTCTCCGAGGCCAGGATGGAGGCGCCGCCGATGCCGTCGCCGCCGGTCCTGGCGCCGTAGAGGATGACCTTGTTGCCGGCGCCGGACGCCTTGGCGAGGTGGATGTCCTCGTGCCGCATCACGCCGATGGCACCGGCGTTGACCAGCGGGTTGCCCTGGTAGCAGGAGTCGAAGACGACCTCGCCGCCGATGTTGGGCAGGCCCAGGCAGTTGCCGTAGCCGCCGATGCCCGCGACGACGCCCGGCAGGACGCGCTTGGTGTCGGGGTGGTCGGCGGCGCCGAAGCGCAGCGGGTCCACGACGGCGACCGGGCGGGCACCCATGGCGATGATGTCGCGGACGATGCCGCCGACGCCGGTGGCCGCGCCCTGGTAGGGCTCGACGTAGGACGGGTGGTTGTGCGACTCGACCTTGAAGGTGACCGCGTACCCCTGGCCGACGTCGACGACGCCCGCGTTCTCGCCGATGCCGACGAGCATCGCGTCGTTCTCGGGGACCTTCTGGCCGAACTGCTTCAGGTGGACCTTGCTGCTCTTGTAGGAGCAGTGCTCGGACCACATGACGGAGTACATGGCGAGTTCGGCGCCGGTGGGGCGGCGGCCGAGGATCTCGCGGACGCGCTCGTACTCGTCCTGCTTCAGGCCCAGTTCGGCCCACGGCTGGTCGGTGTCCGGCGTCTCGGCTGCGTGCTTGACCGTGTCGAGCGTCATGCGTTGACCAATTTCTTCAGGATCGAGGTGAAGAATCCGAGGCCGTCCGTACGGCCGGTGCCGATCAGCGGCTCGACGGCGTGCTCCGGGTGCGGCATGAGGCCGACGACGTTGCCCGCCTCGTTGGTGACGCCGGCGATGTCGCGCAGCGAGCCGTTGGGGTTGCCGTATCCGTCGGCGGGGTCGCCCTGGGTCAGGTAGCGGAAGGCGACCCGGCCCTCGGCCTCCAGCATGTCGAGCGTGCGCTCGTCGGCGACGTACCGGCCGTCGATGTTCTTCAGCGGTACGGAGATCTCCTGGCCGGCGGTGTAGTCGGCGGTCCAGGCGGTGTCCGCGTTCTCCACCCGCAGCCGCTGGTCGCGGCAGATGAAGTGCAGGCTGTCGTTGCGCAGCATGGCCCCGGGCAGCAGGTGCGTCTCGGTCAGGACCTGGAAGCCGTTGCAGATGCCCAGGACCGGCAGGCCGCCCCTGGCCTGTTCGATCACGGTGTCCATGACCGGTGAGAAGCGGGAGATGGCGCCGGCCCGCAGGTAGTCGCCGTAGGAGAAGCCACCGGGCAGGACCACGGCGTCGACCTGCTTGAGGTCCTTGTCGCGGTGCCACAGCGGCACCGCCTCGGCCCCGGCGAGCCGGACGGCGCGCTGGGTGTCACGGTCGTCGAGCGTGCCCGGGAAGGTGACGACTCCGATGCGTGCCGTCATGATCCGGGCCGGTCTTCGACGTGGACGGTGAAGTCTTCGATGACGGTGTTGGCCAGGAAGGTCTCGGCCATCTCGTGGATACGGGCGAGGGCGGCGTCGTCGACCGGGCCCTCCACCTCAAGTTCGAAACGCTTGCCCTGACGGACGTCGCCGATCCCCTCGAATCCCAGGCGTGGCAGTGCGCGCTGCACCGCCTGGCCCTGCGGGTCGAGGATCTCCGGCTTGAGCATGACGTCGACTACGACGCGTGCCACTGGCACTCCCGATGGTGTGGTGCGTAAGGCGGTGCCATCACAGTACCGTGTTCGAAAATCTACGCGCATAGATATCGTGACAACGTGGTCACGGTACGGCGTCGGCCGCGGTAAGCGGTGGGGAAAATCTCAGAAAAGACCTAGGGTCCGCATTGCGGAAGGACACGCTGAGGAAATTAACTGGGCTTCACCATGCAATGCCCGTCGCTGTACAAATGAAAATGCATTGATCCCAATCAGCCGGATCTGCAGCATCCCCCCATGTCAAGGCGGGGTTGCTGCTCGAAAGGACCGATATCCGTGGCGCAGCGCGTAGTAGTCACGCTCTCCGATGACATCGAAGGCGGAGAAGCCGCAGAGACGGTCACCTTCGGTTTGGACGGGAAGTGGTACGAGATCGACCTCAATCCCGCCAATGCGAAGAAACTGCGCGGCACCCTCGCCCCGTTCGTGGAGGCCGGCCGCAAGCGGTCGAAGTCCGGCAAGGCGTACCACCACACCTCGGTGACCGCGGACCCCGCCGCCGTACGCGCCTGGGCCCGTTCCCACCACATGGACGTGCCCCCGCGCGGCCGGATTCCGAAGAAGGTCTACGAGGCTTTCGACGCGGCCAACAGCTGATCCGGGCCGGCCGCCGCCCGCACCCCGCGTTCCCCGTCCCCTCCCGGCCCGACCCGCCCCGCCCGGCCGCCGTTCCGCGGCCGGGCGGCGGAACGGCGGCCGGGCGCCGTCCGCCGGTGGCCTGTTGGCGGCCGGGCAGCGGCTGGTTTCGGCTGTCCCGCAGCGGAGTTGCGCGGCACCCCTGTTGATCAGCTAGAGTCTGGAGCACGCCGAGGGGCGAGGCCGAAAGGCCGGATCCCGAGGAGTCACGCGGGTGTAGCTCAGTAGTAGAGCGCCCTCTTTCCAAGAGGGAGGCGCAGTGTGCGATCCCTGTCACCCGCTCTGACAGCATCAACCGGTTCTCATGGACCGGTGGATGGTGGTCATGCGGGTGTAGCTCAGTAGTAGAGCGCCCCCTTTCCAAGGGGGAGGCGCAGTGTGCAATCCCTGTCACCCGCTCCGACAGTACCGACCACTCCGGTGGATCAGGTAGAGTAGCTGTCGCGCCGCCCGGTGAAAGCCGGTCGGATGCCTGCGGACGTAGCTCAGTTGGTAGAGCGCAACCTTGCCAAGGTTGAGGTCGCGAGTTCGAGCCTCGTCGTCCGCTCAGAAAAAAGACCCCGGTCATCGCGACCGGGGTCTTTTGCGTATGCCCGCCCCAAGCCCGGCCCCTTACCGGCCCCCGTCCCACCCTGGCTCCGTCCCGCTCACCTACCCATCCCCGGCGCCCGCCCCTCCTGACATTTGTCATCTGGGGTGATGACAAGCCGCACTGCCGGACGCCGGATTCCGGCGGGAGCCTTGAAGCATGAACATCGGGGACACGAACGAGCGCGTGATAGACGTCACGGGCCTGCGCAGGCGGTACGGACCGCCCGGGGGCAGCCGTAAGAACAAGAGCGACAAACAGGGCACCGCGGCCTTCGAGGCGGTGCGGGGCATCGACTTCTCCGTCGACCGCGGCGAGCTGTTCGCCCTGCTGGGGACGAACGGGGCGGGCAAGACCTCCACGCTGGAGCTTCTGGAGGGACTGGCCGCACCGACCGGCGGCACGGTCCGGGTGCTGGGCCACAACCCGTACACGGAGCGGGCGAAGGTACGGCCGCGCGTCGGCGCGATGCTGCAGGAGGGCGGCTTCCCCGCGGAGTTGACCGTGGAGGAGACCGTACGGATGTGGGCCGGCGCCACCACCGGAGCCCGCCCGGTCGACGAGGCGCTGGTGACGGTCGGCATGACCCGGCGCAAGGACGTACGGGTCAAGCAGCTCTCCGGCGGTGAGCGGCGGCGGCTGGACCTGGCCACGGCGACGCTGGGACGGCCCGAGGTGCTCTTCCTCGACGAGCCGACCACCGGCCTGGACACCGAAGCCCGCCACTCGACCTGGGAGTTGATACGCGAGCTCCGGGAGGGCGGCACGACGGTCGTGCTGACCACGCACTACCTGGAAGAGGCCGAGGAACTGGCCGACCGGCTGGCGATCATGCACCAGGGCCGGATCGCGACCTCCGGCACCGTCACGGACGTGGTGGCCGCCCACCCCGCGCAGATCTCCTTCGAACTGCCCCCGGGCTACACGGTCGGCGACCTGCCGCCGCTGCCGCAGCTGGGCGTCGAAGGACACGAAACGGTGGGCCGGACCCTGCGGCTGCGGACCACCGACCTGCAGCGGGCCGCGACCGGAGTACTGCTCTGGGCGCAGGACGAGGGAGTCGGGCTGCGGGGGCTGGACGCCCGCTCGGCATCGCTGGAAGAGGCGTTCCTGCAGATCGCCAAGGGTTTGGAGGACAAGTGAGCTTCGCCGACGTCGAGACCGTCGAGGACAGGCCGGGGGTGGGCACCGCGACGGCTGCCGGTACGGGAGCGCGGGAGCGCCTGACCGCGCTGTTCCGCGCCGAACTGACCCTGCTGGGCCGTAACAAGACCGCACTGTTCATGACGCTGCTGATGCCGGTGATCATGGCGTTCGCCATGCGGCAGGCGGTCTCGCAGATGCCCCTGCAGGAGAACGGCCTGTCGGTCGGCACGGTGCTGCTGCCGGGGACCATCGGCTTCGTCCTGCTCTTCGCCGTGTACTCCTCCGTCACCGGGTCGCTGGTGACGCGGCGCGAGGAACTGGTGCTCAAGCGGCTGCGCTGCGGTGAGCTGACCGACCAGGAGATCCTGGCCGGGACGGCGCTGCCGGCGGTGCTCCTCGGACTGGCGCAGTGCGTCCTGCTGGTGGTCTGCGGCGGGCTGGTCCTGAAGACGGGCCTGCCGAACGCCCCGCATCTGGTGGTGCTGGGCGTGCTGCTGGGCATGCTGATCGCGGTGGCGATGGCCGCCGCCTCCACCGCCATCACGAAGACCGCCGAGGCGGCCCAGCTGACGACGATGCCGTTCGTCTTCATCTCGATGGGCGGCTCCGGCATGATCGTCCCGCTGGACGTCCTGCCCGAGAAGATCGCCAACATCCTGGAGCTGCTGCCCCTGTCGCCGGTGATGGGGCTGATACGCGACGGCTGGACAGGCGGCGCCGACCTCACCGAGACGCTGAAGCGACTGGTCATCGCGTTGGTCTGGGCCGGGCTCGCGGTGTTTGCTGTACGTCGGTGGTTCCGCTGGGAGCCACGGCACTGACCATGTACGGCACAGAGGACGACGGGGGTGCGGAGCCGGTGTTCCACGGGCAGCTGCGCAAGTTGCGGGGGCGTGGCAGGGTCGCGCAGGTCTTCATGTGGGCGCGGTGGTCGCTGTATGTCGCGCCGTGGCTGATGCTCGTCGGCTGGCTGTTCGCGCCGATCGTCGCCGCGGCGGCCCCGGATCACCGTTCCCTCCTGCCGGCCCTGCCGATCGTGGTGCTGGGGCTGGTGCAGTGCGCCGTCTACATCCCCGGCATACGGCGCGGGCTCACGCACTATGTGTACGGAACCCCCGCTCCGTGGCGGCTGATCGCCGTCTCCGGGGCGCTGTCAGCCGCGTCGGTGGTCATGATCGCGATGCTGATCACGTCCGGGCCGCGGCCGAAGCCGGCGGATCTGTTCACGGTGATGCTGTTCCCCACCCTGCCGTTCAACAGCCTGCTGTCCCTGGTGCTGAAGAAGCGCTGGCAGGCGGTGGCGTACGTGGTGACCACGACGATGATCACGACGGGGATGGCCCTCGCGGGAGCCCCGCTCGTCTTCGTGGCGGGACTGCCGGTCACCCTCGCCATCTCCGCGGCCTTCGCCCCGCTGACCTGCCGCAGCTGGGCCTGGATCCTCGCCGCGATGCGCGAGCTGGACGAGGCGAAGGGCGCCCAGGCCCGGCTGGCCGTGGCCGAGGAGCGGCTGCGGTTCGCGCGGGACATGCACGACGTGGTCGGCCGCAACCTGGCCGTGATCGCCCTCAAGAGCGAGCTGGCGGTACGCCTGGCGCGCAAGGGGAGGCCGGAGTCCGCCGACCAGATGGCGGAGGTGCAGCAGCTGGCCCAGGACTCCCAGCGGGAGGTGCGGGACGTGGTCCGCGCCTACCGCGAGGCCGACCTCCAGGTGGAACTGGCGGGCGCCCGGGCGGTGCTCCAGGCGGCCGGGGTGGAGTGCCTCATGGACCAGGAGGACAGTGCCGAGGTGCCGCAGCAGGTGCAGTCGGTGCTGGCCTGGGTCGTACGGGAAGGCACCACCAACGTGCTGCGCCACGCGAACGCGGTCACCTGCTGGCTGACCCTGCGGGTGACGGCGGGCGGCCCGGCCGGTGGCGGCCGGGCCGCGGCGACGGCGTCGTCCGGACCGGCGGTGGTGTTCACGATGGAGAACGACGGCGTACTGGAAGACGCCGGACACCGCAGCGACGGCAGCGGTATCGACGGACTGCGGGAACGGCTCGCCGTCCTCGGCGGCACCCTGACCGTCGGCCCCCGGCCGGACGGACGCTTCTGGCTGCGGGCCCACGTACCGCTGGAGGCGGAGCATGGGGTGGAGGGGGACCTGCCGGGGACTGCCGCGGCCGGGCGGCCCACCGGGGCACAGGGGATTGCGTAAGTACGACGGGTCATGCGGGGCGGGCGGGTCGTGCGGGTCGTGCATGGAGCACCGGCCGACCGGCCGGCCCGCCGGGGCACCACCGGTTGCCCCGGCCGCAAGACGGAGCGACGTGGAAAAAGTGGAAGAAGCGGAGACCATGGCGGAGGCACATCGGGCGGAACAGCTGGGACGGATGTCCGGGACGGGGCCGAGGGGTGCCTGGGGGCCGGGGGCCAGCCAAGGGCCGGGGGCCGGTCAGATGCCGGGGACGGGTATGGCTGCGGATGCGGGGGCGGATGCAGGGGCGGGCGCGGCCGAGGCACCGGCTTCGGCTTTGGCTCCGGTCCCGGCCGAGAACCCGGCCCCAGCCGCTGCCGCCGCCCCGGCCACTGCCCCAGCCCCCCTCCGGATCCTGTTGGCCGATGACGAGCACCTGATCCGGGGGGCGCTGGCGGCGTTGCTGGCGCTGGAGGACGATCTTCAGGTGGTGGCGGAGGCCGGTTCGGGGCCGGAGGCGTTGGCGATGGCGCTGGCGCACCGTCCCGACATCGCCGTACTGGATCTTCAGATGCCGGGGGCGGACGGTGTGGCGGTGGCCACATCCCTGCGCAGCCGGCTGCCCGGCTGCCGGACCATGATCGTGACCAGTCACGGGCGGCCCGGGCACCTGAAGCGGGCCCTGGAGGCGGGAGTGAAGGGGTTCGTCCCGAAGACCGTTTCGGCCCAGCGGCTGGCCGAGATCATCCGCAGCGTGCACGCCGGAAACCGTTACGTGGATCCGGAGTTGGCGGCCGACGCGATCAGCGCCGGGGACTCGCCGCTGACCGCGCGGGAGGCGGAGGTGCTGGAGTACGCGGAGAACGGCGCGCCCATCACGGAGATCGCGGAGCGGGCCGCGCTGTCGCCGGGGACCGTACGCAATTACCTCTCCTCGGCCGCCGCGAAGCTGTCCGCGGAGAACCGTCACGCGGCGGCGCGCATCGCCCGGGCGCGAGGTTGGCTATAGTGGAGCCCGCACCGCGCCGCTGAGCGCGGGGCAGGCGGACGTAGCTCAGTTGGTAGAGCGCAACCTTGCCAAGGTTGAGGTCGCGAGTTCGAGCCTCGTCGTCCGCTCAGAGAGAAGGCCCCGGTCATCGCGACCGGGGCCTTTCTGCTTCATGAGCGGGTCCACGTCATGAGCGGGTCCTGCGTCATGACCGGTCCTGCGTCATGACCAGGCCAGTCCGGTGAGCCGTTCGTACGCCTCGATGTACTTGGCGCGGGTGTGCCCGACCGTCTCCTGCGGCAGCGGCGGGGGCGGCTGCTCGCTCCTGCGGTCCCAGCCGGAGGCGGGCGAGGTGAGCCAGTCGCGGACGAACTGCTTGTCGAAGGAGGGCTGGGGGCGGCCCGGCTGCCACGCGTCGGCGGGCCAGAAGCGGGACGAGTCCGGGGTCAGGACCTCGTCCGCCAGCGTCAGCTGCTGCCCGTCGAAGCCGAACTCGAACTTGGTGTCGGCGAGGATGATGCCGCGTTCGCGGGCGATGTCGCGGGCCCGCCCGTACACGGCGAGGGTGGACTGCCGGAGCTGGGCGGCGGTCTCGGCGCCGATCTGGCGGGCGACCTCCTCGTACGGGACGTTCTCGTCGTGTTCGCCGACGGCGGCCTTGGTGGCGGGGGTGAAGATCGGTCCGGGCAGCTCCGAGCCGTCGGTCAGCCCCTCCGGCAGCGCCAGCCCGCAGACCGTACGGGTCTGCTCGTACTCGGCGAGGCCGGAGCCCGTGAGGTAGCCGCGGGCCACGCACTCCACGGGGATCATCGCGAGCGACTTGCAGATCGTCGTACGGCCTTCCCAGTCCGCCGGGGCGCCGGGGGGCAGCTCGGTCGACAGGACGTGGTTCGGAATGATGTCGGCGAGCTGCTCGAACCACCACAGGGAGAGCTGGGTCAGCACCCGTCCCTTGTCGGGGATCTCGGTGGGCAGCACCCAGTCGTAGGCGGACATACGGTCGCTGGCGACCATGACCAGGTCGCCGTCGGCGTTCTGGTAGAGGTCGCGCACCTTGCCGGTGTGGAGGTGGGTGAGCCCCGGTACCTCCACTGCCTCGGGCTTTTCTACAAAACCGGACACGCTGCCTCCGCGTAGGTTGATCCAGGCCCCTCGGCCCGATTCTCCCGTATGCGCGGTGCGGACGGCGTCGCAGGGTCGGGGGTGGCCGGTTGCGGGCCGGCTGCCGGAACGGGCCGCCGGGTACGGGTGGGCAGCGGCCGGACCGGTCGGATCGGGGCGGGTCCCTGGCGGGGCCCGGGCGGGTCCCTGGCGGGATCCTGGTGCGATCAGGGCCGAATCCGGGCGGGAGCGGGGCCGGGTTCGGTCATCTCCCATCCACTCTGATCACCTCCCATCCGCTCCGGTCATCTCCCATCCGCTCCGGTCAGATCCGGTCGCGGTGTGCCGCTCGGATGACCGCACCGAGGGTGAGGACGGCCAGTACCGCGGCGGCCGTGAGGATCACCGGCGGCGAGCAGAGCGCGCTGAGCAGAGTGATCACGTACGGGGCGAAGAAGCCCAGGTAGGCGAGGGTCCAGAAGCGGGCGGTGAGGCGGGCCAGCCGGTGCGGCGGCGCCAGCGCGGCGACCTCGGTCAACCCGTACGCCACACACAGCCCGTAGCCGCCACCGAGCACCAACGCCGCGAGCAGCGCCACGGCGGGCTGCATGGCCATGACGGCGACGGTGGCGACGAGGAGGCCGAGCGCGACGGCGGCCAGGCCGGAAACGGCGGTGGCGAGGCGGTGCCGGGCGGCGAGGCGGCGGGCGAGCGGTGCCACGAGGAGCCCGGCGCCGGGAGTCACGGCGGTCGTGACGCCCGCGTACACGGTCTGCCAGCCGTCCAGGCGGGCGCCGACGAGCCCGGGGAGGGTGACGAAGGCGATGGTGGGGGCGGCGAACACCCAGGGGGCCACCGGGGCGACCAGCCGCCAGAAGGCCGCGCCGGGGACGGCTTCGCCCGCCGCCCCGCCCGCTGCCGGTATCCGGTCCGCTCCCGGTGTACGTGTACGCGTACGGCCGGCGGCCGCCGAGGCACCCGCCGTCTCGGGCGCCCGGGCCGCCGCCATCGCCGCGGCCGCGGACAGTAGCAGGTGCGGCACATAGGCCGTGATCATCGGGGCCGGTGCCCACTGGGCGATCAGCGCGGCGGCCAGGCCGCCGGAGGCGAAGCCCGCGGAGAGGAAGAGTCCGGAGCGGCGGGCGGCCGTGCCGGGGGCGGTGTCCGGGTCGTGCGGGGCGGCGGAGAGTTCCTTGATCCAGACGCTGCCCGCGGTGAGCAGGGCGCCCGCTCCGAGGCCGGTCAGGAAGCGGCCCGGCCACAGCAGCCAGACGGCGGCCGGGCCCGCCATCAGCAGGCAGGTGGCCGCGGCCGCGGTGGCGAGCGCGGTGAAGACGACGGGGCGGCGGCCGTGCCGGTCGGCCAGCGGGCCGCCGAGCAGCAGCCCGGGGATCAGTCCGAGGACGTACACCGCGAAGAGGGCGGTGGTGGTGGCCGTGGTCAGGCCCAGGTCGCTGCGGTAGGCGCCGAGGAGGGCGGAGAACTGGTTGGCGCTCCAGCCGGAGGCCGTCATCAGCCAGCCGGCGCGCAGCCAGTGGCGGCGGTGGGGGCGGAAGGAGCGGGAGGAGCGACGGGGGCGGTGAAGGCGGTGGGGGTGAAACGATTCGTCAGCGGTACGGGACTCGGTACGGCGGTCGGCGGCGGGCGTGCTCATGAGAGCCGTTGTACGAGGTCGGAGGCCCCCGGCGCGGCCCCCGTTCAGGAATCGTGAACGGGCCCCGGGGCCGGGCGGCCGCACGTTTTATCGTGGCGGTATGGACCTGCGACGGCTGTCTTCCTTCTTGGCGGTGGTCGAGGAAGGACACTTCGGGCGGGCCGCGTCGCGGCTCTTCCTGTCACCGGCCGCGGTCACCCAGCACGTGCAGCAGCTGGAGCGCGAGCTCGGCACCCGGCTGCTGGACCGCGGCAACGGCCCCGTACGGCCCACCGCCGCCGGGCAGCGGCTGGCCTCCCACGCCCGTACGCTGCTGGCCGCGGCGAACGCGGCCGTGGAGGACGTGACCGAGGCCGCGGAGCGGGCCTCGGCGGCGTCCCTGGCGGCGCGCGGGCTGCGGGTGGGGGTGATGGGGCACGGATCGGCGGAGGTCACTCCGGCGGCCGTCAACGCGTTCCGGCGGGCGCGCCCGGAAATTCCGCTGAAGCTGGTGCAATTGACCTTCACCGAGCATTGCAGCGCACTGCGCGAGGACCGGGTGGACGTCGCGTTCGTACGGCCCGCGATCCAGGCCGAGGGCATCGAGGTGGATGTACTGACCACCGAGCAACGGATCGTCGCGGTCCCCGCGGCCTCGCAGCTCGCGGACGCGGCGGCGGCCGGTGTACGGGTCGCGGACATCCTCGACCTGCCGTACCTGCGGCTGCCCCGGCACACCCCGCGGCCGTTCACCGACTATCTGTACTTCGACGAGGGCGAGCGCCGCGCCCCGGACGTCGCGCTCACCCCGCACGACGTGCTGACGAGCGTCGCGGCGGGCCGTGGCGCGGGCTCCGGGCTGAAGTCCTTCGCCCGTTATTACCCGTGGCCCGGGACGGTGTACGTGCCGGTGCTGGACGCGCCGTGCGCGCACAGTGTGCTCGTCACGCGGGCGGGCGACCCCAACCCGGAGGTACGGATCTTCCGGGCGCTGACCGTGGCGCTGGCGCGGGAACTGGGGACGTTCGCCGCGCGGTAAGGGCGGGTGCGGCTCCCCGCCTCCCCACGTCCCCGCCCACCCGCGGCCCCGTGCCCCTGCCTACCCGCGGCCCCGCGTCCCTGCCTTTCCTCGCCCCGCGTCAGTCCCGTTTGCAGATGCGGTCAAGCAGGTTGGCCGTGGCGCGCTGGACGCGCTCGTCGACATGGCCGGGGCGGTCCAGGGCCGGTGACCAGGCGAAGGTGCCGGACGCGAAGACCAGGGCGCCGCTGAGGGCGCGGTACAACGATGTCTCCTGGTGGCGGCGCGCGCCCTCGCCGTCCACGTACGGGGAGTGCGCCAGCAGGATGCGGTGGCTGTGCTCGGGCAGCGGCGTGCGGGGGAAGTAGCGGTCGGCCTCGCCGGCCACCAGGCCCGGCAGTTCGTCGCCCTCGTGGGCGCCGGTCGCCTCCCACATCCAGTGGTCGGCGTTGCGGACGACCAGGGGCGCGGGCTCGGGCACCCGGCCCGCGTACTGGATGCCCATCAGCTGCTGCTCCGGGTCGCCGGCCTCGCGCCAGAGGGCGGGGCGGCCGGGGCCCTGCCGTTTGCGGCAGCTGAGCAGGGAGTCCGGGCCGGCCGGCGAGGCGGCCAGTTCGACCTGCCAGTACATGGTGTTGGCGGACAGGAAGACGAGCGAGGTGCCGCTGTCGCGGGCCAGTTCGGCGGTCCGGCGCATGGGCTGGGACCAGTACTCGTCGTGGCCGGGGAAGACCAGGCCGCGGTAGCGGGACGGATCGACCAGCCCGGCGTGCAGGTCGCGGGCGTCGGCGTAGGCGAGGTCGTAGCCGTAGCGCTCGGCCCAGCGGATGAAGTCGTAGGCGTGGCCCACATGCAGCGGCAGGCCGGCGCCCGCGTACGGGCGGTCGAAGGAGACGGTGGTGGCGGCGTCCGGTTCGCCGAGCAGCGAGCCGTCCGCGTCCCAGGCGTGGTAGAGGCTGGCGCCGGTACGACCGTCCTCCGGGTAGAGGTTGTAGGCCTGCCAGGTGATGTCCGGCAGGAGCAGCAGGAGGTCGGCGGGGTGGGCGTCGCGGACCGTGAAGGGGACGTGGCTGCGGTGGCCGTCGGCGGTGGTCAGCACGGCCACGTACGCGCCCAGCTTCCAGTACGCGGGGACCTGGAGGCGCCAGGACAGCCACCAGTGGTGGCAGGAGACCGTACGGTCGGCGGCGAGCGGCGCGGGCTGCACGATGCCGGCCAGCCGGGGGCTGGTGGTGATCTTGGCGGCGCCGGTGCCCGCGTAGTGGCCGATGCGGTAGATGTCGATGCTGAACGGCTGCGGCGGATCGACCGAGACACGGAAGTCGATGGCCTCGCCGGGGGCGACCGCGCCGGTGCTCACGAAGCCCTTGATCTGCTGCCGTACGTCGTCGGCCGTCCGGGGCCCCGCGCTGGAGCGGGGTGAGGGCAGGCGCTTCTCGCCGGGGGCCACCGCCGGGTCGACGTACCAGGGGACCACCTGACCGGAGTCGAAGTAGTTCTCACTGCCGCGCAGCCAGGGCAGCGGGCCCTGTCCGAACGGGTCCGTGACCGCGTGTGCAAGCGCTCCCGACTCCCAGCGCCGGATCTGCTCCGTCCCCACTTCGTACTCCCCTCCCTGCGTCCCCCCGCCGACTGAGCAGGCCGCCGCGGCACTCAGATTTCGTGCTCGATTGAACGACTGGGGCCGACCCCAGCACATCACATTACGCACTTGCTCCGTCACCCTTCGTCGTGAATTCGCGAGGGTTCAGGCCATGAACGACGAACTGGAGGGGAACATTCAGCCCGGTCGTGCGGGTGATGCGGAGCGGGTGCCGACAGCAGGCGCACTCGGCTCCTTCATGCCCCCGAACGCGCCCCCGTACGCTCCCTGCGCGCCCTTGGCGCCCCTCATACGAGCCGTACCGGCTTCTCGGGCCGCACCCCGACCTCGTCGAGCCACTCGCCCAGCGGCCCGGCGTCGCCGTCGTCGACGAGCCGGAGCACGGGGTGGCCCAGATCCGAACGGCGCGCGCCGTCGACCAGCAGCACCGGCCCGTCGAGCCAGTCCAGGCCGGGGGCGGCTCCGGCGGTGTCCACGGCGGCGCAGCACACCATCGCGGTCACATGGTCGGCGAGCAGCTCACGGCCCGTGCGCGGGGGCTGCATCGGGAACAGCGGGAGCCCGTCGGCGAGCCCGTCGCCCCAGGACACGCCGGGCACACCGGGCACGCCGGCGTCCGGGCCGTCGGCCGCGGGCGCGCGGGCCGCCTGGCGCTCCGCCTCCGCGCGCTCCTCGCGCGCCAGCTCGGCGCCGAGCCGGGCGGCGACGAGGTCACCCGCGCCCTCGTCGGCCGTCAGCCGCTCGATGACCCGTACCAGCGTCGGCCCCGAACTCTCCGGGCTGGGATCGACGAACCGCGCGGAGGGCTGCGGCTGGGGCTGCGGATGCGGCTCCGGCGGCGGTGGGGACTGGGGCTGCGATTGGGACTGGGGCTGCGATTGCGGCCCCGGCTCCGGCTCCGGCCGGGACTCCGGCTCCGTCTCCCGCTGGTCAGCCGCCGGGACCTCCGGTGCCGGGGACTCCGGAGCCGGGGACTCCGGAGCCGGGAGCTCCGGTGTCGGGCACTCCGTCGCCGGGGACTCCGGAGCCGGGGACTGCGGTGTCGGATGGGGTATGCGGCACCCGGACCGGGTGGTCCGCTCCGGCGCCGCCGTCTGGGGGCGCGGCGGCCGGTCGCCGTCGCCCGGGGCGGGCGGTATGGCGTCCAGGACCCGGTGCAGTCGGGCCGCCTCCTGACGCCATTTACGGTCCACGACCTCCTCCGGATACTGCTGCCAGCCGACCGGGGACCAGTCGGGTCCCGGCTCGGCCGGGCCGCCGTGGAACAGGCGGGCGGCGAGGAGGGAGGCGGCGCGGTCCACGGCGCCGGGCTCCTCCAGGAGGTCGCACGCCGGGCGCTCGCCCAGGCGGGAGGTGAAACCTTCTGCCAGGCGGTCGCGGCGGGACAGTTCGGTGAGCGCGGAGACCACCCCGGCGTCCAGCCGGGAGGGCCAGCGGCCCATCCGCCAGGCGGGCAGCGCGACCCGGGTCAGCAGCCGGTCCCAGCCCGCGTACGCCAGGCCGACCTGCTCCTGGGCGACGATCCGCAGGCCGTAGTCCACGCTCTGGGCACGCTCGGACGCGGCCGCGGCGACGCACCGCTCCATCTCCAGGGCGTGCTCGCGGCAGGCCCGCAGCAGCAGGCGCGCGACCCAGCCGACGAACGCCGGAGCCGGTGCGGTCAGGGGGCTCTTGGCACGGGCGGATACCGCCACCGCAGCGTCCAGGCCCCGTACGAAGCGGCGGGCCGCGGCTATGTCCGGATTGGCGGAGGGGCCGGTGCCCGCCACGACGGGCGCCAGCAGCGCCCGCAGCTCGGCGACCCGCATCCACCACATGAACGGCGAGCCGATCACCAGGACCGGCGCCTGCACGGCGCGCGTCCCGTCGCGCACGCCCGCGCCCACTCCCCCGCCGCCGCCCGCCGACCGGCTGTGCGCCCGGGCGTGTGCGCGGTGCGTACGGTCCTCCAGCCAGCTGTCGCAGTCGGGCGTCAGGGCTATCGCGGACGGCGCGGGAACCTCCAGGCGATCGGCCAGGTCCCGTACGAGGCGGTACAGGTCGGGCGCCGAGGATTCCGCTATGGGCACCGACGGGCTCAGCGCGGGCCTGGCCCGCACGATCACGGTCGTGACCAGCGCCGCCAGCAGCAGCACGACCAGCGCGAGGCCGGTCACGGCCCAGCGCGCCGTGTCCCAGCCGCTGGAACTCGTGACCGGGTCGGCACGGCCGATGCGGCCGGTGAGGCCACCGACGAGCAGCACCACGGCCACCGCCGCGGGCACCAGGGCCACGCCCAGTGCCGCGCCGCGGATCCGCAGCACCGCGAGCGCGCGGGCGCGCGCCGCCTCTGCTCCTGCTTCCGGACCTGCCACCAGCCTGTACACCCCCTGCTGCCCTGATCAACGGGACGAAGAGAACACGGGACGACAAGAGCGGGGCAACGGTGCCGGGGCCGCGGACGGCTTCCGGCGGCGTTGCTCGCTCTCCACCACTGTGGCACCGGCCACTGACACCGCAATGCCGGTGGGCCACTTGCCGGACGCCGCCGCGGCAGCCGTGCCGCCGGGCGGCACGGGCGCCACACGACGCTTGCGGGGAACCCTAGTTGGGGTGCCCCGCCCCGTCAGCCGGATGGCGGTGCGGTCACTCGATGGAATGGCTTTGGGTAAAGCCGGGAGCCCCATCCCGGCCAAAATCGTCCGGCTCGGCCGCAACGGGGCACAGCGGTCGCGGCGCGGGCCCGGAGGCGGACCGGAACTGCCCCGGCGCAGGTCCGGGGGCAGTTGGATGACAGACCAGCGGCAGACCGCCAGCAGGCCAGGTACGCGCCGGAGCCGTACCGCCCGCCAAGGCCGTACAGCCGTGCCTCAGCTCTCCCCCGCCGCCCGCGCGGCGATGTCCGAACGGTGGTGCGAGCCGTCCAGCGTGATCCGGCCGAGCGCCCGGTAGGCACGCTTCCGGGCCGCGGACAGGTCGGTGCCGGTGGCCGTCACGGACAGCACCCGGCCGCCCGCGCTGACGACCTCGCCGGTGGCGGTGTCCTTCTTCGTGCCCGCGTGCAGGACGTACGCGCCGGGCGCGTCCTGCTCCGCGACCTCGGCCAGTCCGCGGATCGGGTCGCCGGTGCGCGGCGTGCCGGGGTAGTTGTGCGAGGCCACCACGACCGTCACCGCGGCGTCGTCGCTCCAGCGCAGCGGCGGCAGCGCGGCGAGGGTGCCGGTCGCGGCGGCGCGCAGCAGCACGGACAGCGGGGTGCGCAGCCGGGCCAGTACGACCTGGGTCTCCGGGTCGCCGAAGCGCGCGTTGAACTCGATGACGCGTACGCCGCGCGAGGTGATCGCCAGGCCCGCGTACAGCAGTCCGGAGAAGGGGGTGCCGCGGCGGCGCAGTTCGTCGACGGTGGGCTGCAGCACGGTCTGCTGTACCTCGTCGACCAGCTTGGGGTCGGCCCAGGGCAGCGGGCTGTAGGCGCCCATGCCGCCGGTGTTCGGGCCTTCGTCGGCGTCCAGGGCGCGCTTGAAGTCCTGGGCGGGCTGGAGCGGTACGACGGTCTCGCCGTCGGTGACGGCGAACAGGGAGACCTCGGGGCCGTCGAGGAACTCCTCGATGACGACGCGGTCGCAGGCCAGCGCGTGGGCGCGGGCGGCTTCGACGTCCTCGGTGACCACGACGCCCTTGCCGGCCGCCAGTCCGTCGTCCTTGACGACGTACGGGGCGCCGAACGCGTCCAGCGCCGCGTCGATCTCGGCGGGGGTGGTGCACAGGTAGCTGCGGGCGGTGGGCACCCCGGCGGCGGCCATCACGTCCTTGGCGAACGCCTTGGAGCCCTCCAGTTCGGCCGCCCGCGCGGACGGGCCGAAGACCGGGATGCCGCGCTCGCGGACGGCGTCGGCGACACCGGCGACCAGCGGCGCTTCGGGGCCGACGATCACCAGCTCCGCTTCCAGGCGCTGCGCCAGCTCCGCCACGGCCGCACCGTCGACGGCATCGACGGTGTGCAGCTCGGCCACTTCCGCGATGCCGGCGTTGCCGGGGGCGCAGTGCAGCGCGGTGACGTCGGGGTCGAGGGACAGTGAGCGGCACAGGGCGTGTTCGCGGGCGCCGCCGCCGATGACGAGGACCTTCACGTGTGCAGCCTAGTCGCCGCGGGCGCGGGCGCGTTCCGCCCGCCCCCGCGGGCCCCGTGCGGCCGGGCGGGAGACGGGGACGAGGCCGGGCGGGAGGCGGGAACCGAACCGGGTGGGAGACGGGAACCAAAGGGGTTGGAAGCCGTGGAAACCGTACGACGCCGGGCAGTGGCCACTCTTTCGAGTGAGAGCGGGCATGGTCCTATACCTGATTCCGCACCACTTCCGGGCGGAAATAAAGCGATCTTGGGGGCGAGGCCCACCGTTCGGCGGTAGGAAGGTGGGTGCGCACCGGCCGTCTCGTACGTACCGCGCGCATCGCACGTATCTGCATGAGGGAGTGCACGGGTGAGTCAGCCGGAGATGCAGCCCGAGGGACCCCCTCGGGAGGAGCGCGGGCCGGGGGGCGGTCGCGGCGATCTGGGGGGCCGCCCCTTCCCGCTCGGGGACTGGGGCGAGCCGGCTGAGCGCCTCGACGAGCTGTACCACTGGGTCGAGGAGGGGGCCTTGCAGGCCGTCTCCTGGTACCTGCACGACCGGGTGGCCAAGCGGCGCGGGGCGCGGGCGCTGCGCCTGGGGGCGGCCGCCGGCGTGGCGGTGGGCGGTCTGCTGCCGCTGCTCGACCTGACCGGGGCGGCTCCCGGGGGCGCGAAGTGGGGGTATCTGGCGCTGCTGGTGACGGCGGTGTGCATCGGCAGCGACCGGTTCTTCGGGGTGACCGCGGGCTGGATGCGGGACGTGGCGACCGCGCAGGCGGTGCAACGGCGGCTGGCCGTCCTGCAGTTCGACTGGGCCTCGGAGAACGTACGCGAGGTCCTCGGCCCGACGGAGGGCACCGCGGGCGAGGCGGCCGAGCGCTGCCTGGGCGTGCTGCGCCGGTTCAACGAGGACGTCGCCGAGCTGGTGCGGGCCGAGACAGCCGACTGGATGGCCCAGTTCCGCCCGGGGCCGCTGCCGCCGGCCGCGCGGGCCACGGCACAGTGGGGGCAGCGTCCGGAGCCCGGCGGTCCGCAACCTGGCCGGATCACGCTCCCGCCGGGCACCCGCCCCAACATGCCGCGGCAGCGCCCGCCCGAGTCGCCGCGCTGAGGCGTACACCCGCTCGCGCGCGTCGGCAGCACACGCCCCTGCCGCCGGAGGCCCGCCGGACGCCCGCCGTCAGCTGAAGACGATCATCGACCCTTGGCCCAGGCTGCGCGTCGCCGCGGCGTGCAGCCCCAGCCAGACGTGCCGCTCCCGCGCGAACGGACTGTCGTCCAGCGGCAGTCCCTCCACCCGTTCCTCCAGCGTGGTGGGGCGCGAGGGCGCCTGGGGCGCGGCCGGCGGATTGGCCGGATCGATACCGATGGTTGGCGCGACCAGTTCGAGGTCGCGCAGCAGACCGTGCGCGGAACCGAGCGGTCCGCCGCCCTCCAGCAGTTCGTCGGTGGCCAGCGGGTGCGGGAAGTCGACCGGGACGTACGCACCGGCGTGGTCGTAGTGCCAGACCAGGTGCGACTCCTGGGCCGTGGTCTCGAACATCTCCAGCAACTGCTCGTAGTCCCCGCCCAGTTCGTCCACGGGCGTCACTTCGAGCCCGCAGATCCGCAGCAGGTAAGCGCGCCGCAGGAAGTGCAGCGCGTCGTAGTCGAAGCCCGCGACCGGGGCGACGTCCCCGGACAGGCCCGGCATGTAGCTGAAGACGGGGACGGGCGGCAGTCCCGCCTCCGTGAGGGCCTGGTCGTAGGCGGCGATCTCTTCGGAGAAGGGGTTGTCGGGGCTGTGGCACAGCACATCGACAAGGGGGACCAGCCACAGGTCACATGCCACGAGATAAGGCTCGCTTCCGGTCGGGTGGGGGTTTGGTCGGGACAGCGTAGTGCTAGGAGGGGCCCCCGACGAGGGCGAGGGAGTGCTCGTTGTATTCGCGCACCAGCCGCTGCGCCTCGGGCAGGTCGTGCCGGACGACGGCGCTGACGAGGTCCCGGTGGCCGTGCCACAGGCGGCCGCGCAGATCCGGTTCGCGGCGCAGCAGGGGCACGGCGAAGACCCAGCTCTGGACACGCACCCGGTCCAGGAAGTCGCTGATGTACGGGTTCCCCACCAAACTGCCCAGTTCGCGCCAGAAACGCAGGTCATACCCGATCAGTACGTCCAAGTCACCGGCCCGCGCGGCCCGTTCGGCCTCCTCGGCGCGGCGCCTGACCGACATCAGCACCGCGGCGGGCACGGTGCTCAGCTCCCGCTTCGCGCTGGTGCGGAAGATGCCCTCGACGATCAGGGTGCGGGCCTCGACCATGGCCCGGTAATCGGCGGCCGTGAAGGCGTGCACCCGGAAGCCGCGGTGCTGCTCGACGTCGAGGAGGCCCTGGGCGCACAGGTCGAGCAGCGCCTCCCGCACGGGCGTCGCGGACACCCCGTACTGCTCGGCGATCTCCTTGACCGTGAACTGGTCTCCGCAGGGCAGCCGCCCGGCCAGCACCTCGTCGCGCAGCGCGTCGGCGATCTGCTGGCGCAGGGTGTTGCGCCGTATGACTCCGCTGCCTGGGCCGGCGGGCATCGTGTCCGTCTCCTTCGGCGGCCGCGAGGCCCCGGGGGCCCGTGCGACCGCATGGTCCGTAGACCGCGCAAGGAGAGCGGCCCTCGCCCTCACGATAGGCGAGGGGGACGGCCGGGGCGACGGTGGCGCCGGAGCGGCCCGGGGCGGGCGGGGCCGCCGGGCCCCGGCCCGCGCCCGTTCTCAGCGCGTGTGCGTGTGCGCGTCCGCCGCCGACAGCGCCTCGTCCAGGGCGGCCAGGCCCTCCTTGGCCTCGGCCTCGGTGACGGTGCAGGCCGGGACGACGTGCGTACGGTTCATGTTCACGAAGGGCCACAGGCCGCCGCGCTTGCAGGCCGCCGCGAACTCGGCCATCGGGGCGTTGGCCGCGCCCGACGCGTTGTACGGCACCAGCGGCTCGCGGGTCTCCTTGTCCTTGACCAGCTCCAGCGCCCAGAAGACGCCCAGGCCGCGCACCTCGCCGACCGAGGGGTGCCGTTCGGCGAGGGCGCGCAGCTGCGGCCCGATGACCTGCTCGCCGATCTCCGCGGCGTTCTCCACGATCTTCTCCTCGGCCATCGCGTTGATCGTGGCGACGGCGGAGGCGCAGGCCAGCGGGTGTCCCGAGTAGGTCAGACCGCCCGGGTAGGGGCGCTGGTCGAAGGTGGCGGCGATCTCGGCGGAGATGGCGACGCCGCCCAGCGGTACGTAGCCGGAGTTGACGCCCTTGGCGAAGGTCAGCAGGTCCGGGGTGACACCGAAGTGGTCGGCGGCGAACCAGCGGCCCGTACGCCCGAAGCCCGCCATGACCTCGTCGAGGATGAAGACGATGCCGTACCGGTCGCAGATCTCGCGGACGCCGGCCAGGTAGCCGGGCGGGGGCACCATGATCCCGGCGGTGCCGGGGACGGTCTCCAGGATGACCGCGGCGACCGACTGCGGCCCCTCGAAGGCGATCGTCTCCTCCAGGTGCGCGAGGGCGCGCTCGCACTCCTGGGCCTCGCTCTCGGCGTGGAAGGGCGAGCGGTACAGGAACGGGCCCCAGAAGTGCACGACACCGGCCGAGGCGGTGTCGGACGGCCAGCGGCGCGGGTCGCCGGTCAGGTTGATCGCGGCAGCGGTGGCGCCATGGTACGAGCGGTAGGTGGACAGCACCTTGGTCCGGCCGGTGTGCAGCCGGGCCATGCGGACCGCGTTCTCCACGGCCTCCGCGCCGCCGTTGGTGAAGAAGACCTTGTCGAGGTCGCCGGGGGTGCGCTCGGCGACCAGCCGGGCGGCCTCGGAGCGGACGTCCACGGCGAAGCCCGGCGCGAGGGTGCACAGCTTGCCGGCCTGCTCCTGGATCGCGGCGACGACCTTCGGGTGCTGGTGGCCGATGTTGGTGTTGACCAGCTGGGAGGAGAAGTCGAGGTAGCGGTTGCCGTCGTAGTCCCAGAAATACGAGCCCTCGGCGCCGGCCACCGGCAGCGGGTCGATCAGCCCCTGTGCGGACCAGGAGTGGAAGACGTGCGCGCGGTCGGCGGCCTTGACCGCCGCGCCTGCTGCCGGGTCGGGTTGCGTCGTGGTCACGGTCACTACCTCGGATCGCTCGGGCCCGCCAAGGGCACGGTACGGCGGACGCCCTCAGCCTAGGGACCGGCCCGGGGCGCGAGGTACCGACACTGTGTATGGCGCTGCTCACGGGCGCGGACAGTCTGTCGGTGGGGCTGTAGGAAGCTCCAGGGCGCCGCTGCCTCAGGGCGGGACGACTCAGTCGTCATCGTCGTCCGGGGCCGGTGCGGCCTGGGGGTGTCCGTCCGCCGCGCAGCGGAGCGTGTACGCGTGGTCGTCGCCGGAGTGGTCGTCGAGCGGCTCGAACTCGATCGCGGCGGTGGCGGCCGGCCCGCGCCGTACGTCGTCCGCGCGGTAGCCGGTGGCCGGGCTCCAGACCGTCAGGTAGACGCGGCCGTCCGTACCGCACCCGGCGGTGACGCTGCCGCCGGACAGGCGGATCGTTCCGCCGCCCGCGGGGTGGCCGGAGGGGGAAGGGGACGGGGAGGCGGAGGGGGTGCCCGACGGAGACGCGGCCGGGCCGGATGACGTCCCCGGCTCCGGTGAGGCGGCGCGGGCCGCCGCCAGCTTGTCCCGTACGCCGCCGTCGTCCAGCGGGACCGCCTGCGCATTACGGCCGCCGGTGTCGGCACTCGCCAGCGACCAGGCCCCGAGGCCACCCGCCGCGGCCACCGCGCACACCCAGGCCGCCGTCGCCGCCACACTGCGCCACGCCATCACGCCGTCCTGCCTCCCGCTCCTCTGCCGACCTGCCGTACGACTCGTGGCCCGTACGGCCCGCGCCACCGTCCAGGCCACCCTCCCGCACCCTTTCCTAACGTCCGGTTAAGGCGCAGCCAAACCTCCCGCCCCGCCCCGCCGTTCCCTCCGGCCGTCTCCCTCGGCGGTGGCACGCCTGGTTACGGTGACGGGCATGTCCCACCTCCTCGTCGTCGAGGACGACCCCCAGCTGCGCGGCGCGCTGCTGCGCGCGTTGCGCGACCGCGGCCATGCCGTGGCCACCGCCGCGACCGGCATGTCCGGCCTGGACACCGCCGTGACGGACCGCCCTGACCTGGTCGTCCTGGACCTCGGGCTGCCGGATGTGGACGGCGTGCAGGTGCTGCGGATGCTACGGGCCGTCAGCGATGTACCGGTGATCGTCGCCACCGCGCGGGACGAGGAGCCGGACATGGTGGCCGTCCTCGGCGACGGTGCCGACGATTACCTCGTCAAGCCCTTCGGTGCTGCTCAGTTGGACGCCCGTATCAAGGCGGTGCTGCGCCGCCTCGGCACCGCCGAACCGGAGCCCGCGCTGCGGGCCGGCGGCCTGCGCGTGGACGTAGCCGCGCGCGAAGTGTCCCTGGACGGCGCGCCGCTGGACCTGACGCCGCGGGAGTTCGACCTGCTGGCCTACCTGGCGCGCCGCGCGGGCCAGGTGATTTCCCGGCGGGAGCTGCTGGCTGAGGTGTGGCAGCAGCCGCTGGGCGGCGCGGACAAGACGGTGGACGTCCATCTGTCGTGGCTGCGGCGGAAGCTGGGCGAGACGGCGCAGCGGCCGCGCTATCTGCACACGGTCCGTACGGTGGGGGTCAAGCTGGTGGCGCCGGAGGCGGCTGGGACACCGGAGACGGTGGAGGCGGCGGGGGCACCGGAGGCGGCGGACAGGCCGGCCCCGGCGGGCGCCCCCGGCCCCGACCCCGTACCCGGAAGCCACGGCCCCACCCCGCGCCCCGAGCCGTAACCATGCGCCGCAGCCTCCTCCTCCTGACCGCCGCGACCACCGCGCTCGTCCTCGCCGCCCTCCTGGTCCCGCTCGCCCTGCTCACCCGCAGCCACGCCGCCGACCGGGCCACCGCGGACGCCACCTCGCGCGCCCATTCACTGGCCGCCGGGGTCGGCCAGGCGCTGGCCGGCGGGCGGGGCGCGGGGGCCGACGGGGTGCCGGACGCGCGCCGGGCCGCCGCGGGCATCGTCGACTCGGCCAACGGCCCCGGCCTGCCCCGCACCTCGGTCGTGCTGGCCGACGGCGCCGTGCTCGGGCCCGGCACACCCGTCACCGACGCGGTCCGGCTGGCGCGTTACGGGCGGGCGTTCACGTACGAGCCGCCCGGCGGGGGCCGTACCGTCCTGGTGCCGGTGCAGGGCGTGGCGGGCGGTACCGCCGTCGTCCTGGTCGCGCTGACGGAGAGCCAGCTGTACGCGGGCACGCTCGCCTCCGCACTGGTGATCGCCGGGATCGGTGTGGTGCTGGTCCTGCTCGGGCTGCTGGTCGCCGACCGGCTCGGGGCCCGCCTGGTCGGTTCCGCGCGCCGGCTGTCGCGGGTCGCCGACCGGCTGGCCGCGGGCGACCTGGCGGCCCGCGCCGAGCCGTCCGGGCCGCCCGAGCTGCGCGCGGTGGCGCGCCAGGTCAACCATCTGGCGGACCGTATCGACGGCTTCCTGACCGCCGAACGGGAGAACGCGGCCGACCTCGCGCACCGGCTGCGCACCCCCGTCGCCGTGCTGCGGCTGGACGCGGAGGGGCTGCGCGACCCGGCGGAGGCGGAGCGGATCGCGGCGGACGTGGCGGCGCTGGAGCGCAGCGTCGACGAGGTCATCCGTACGGCACGCAAGCCGCTGCGCGAGGCGGGACGGAGCCCGGCGGGCACGAGCACCGGCACCGGTACGAGCACCGGCACGGGTACGGGTACGGGTACGGCGGGTACCGGTACGGACGCGGCCCCGTCCCCGGCTCTCGGCGCACTCCACCCCCCACACGCCGACCTGGCCGCAGTCGCCCGCGACCGCGCCGGCTTCTGGCGCCCGCTGGCGGAGGACCAGGGCCGGGAGCTGGTCTTCTCGGCACCTGACGGACCGGTCGCCGTACGGGCCGATCCGGCCGGGCTGGCCGCGGCCGTGGACGCCCTGATCGGCAACGTCTTCGATCACACCCCGGACGGCGCGGGGCTGCACGTCATGATCGCCCGCGAGGACGCGGGCGGCTGCCTTCTCACCGTCGAGGACGGCGGTCCCGGCTTCCCCGCGGGCCATGTCCCGGAGCGGGGCCGCAGTGGCGGCGGCTCGACGGGACTGGGTCTGGACATCGTGCGCCGGGCGGCGGAGGGGTCGGGCGGCTCGCTGGAGTGCGGCGCGGCGGCCGGGGGCGGCGCACGGGTCACGGCCCGCTTCGGCCCGGCCGGACCGGGCCCGCGCGCCTGACAGGGCCGGACCCGCGCGTCTGACCGGGCCGGGCCCGCGCGCCCGACGGCGCAAAAACCCGCGTCCCGTCGTGGCCGCGGCCTACGCCGCCGCCCGCGGAAACGCCGCCCGTACCGCCCGCCGCCACTGGTTGGCCGTCAGGCCGGGCCGCAGCGCCGCCATCGCCCCGCAGTACTTGGTGAACTCGGCGGCGCGCAGCCCGTACGTGTGCAGCAGCCGGTCGGCCTCCGTCAGGTGGCCGGTGACCGCGGTCTTCGTCTCGACCAGGACCAGGCCGCCGTCGGCCCGTACGCTGCGGCCGGTGCCCGCGTCCCGGCAGACCAGGTCGGCGTCGCAGGTGATGCGCTGTTCGTCGGCGACGAAGGTGATGCGCCGGTAGTCGGTCACCAGCGAGGGGACCAGTTCCTCGGGGGCGGTGATGCCGTACGTGCCGTGCAGGACGGAGGCCAGGAAGCCGCGTGGCCCGCGGCCGAGTGTCGCCTCGCCGGGCAGCAGCGGCTGCCGCCGCTTGAGCGTCTCGCCGCGCCGCCCCTTGAGCTTGATCTCGAACTGCCGCTCCCCGGAGTCCTCGTACAGCCGTTCGCGGATCTTGTAGCGGTAGCGGCGGCCCTGCCGGTGGTCGTGGAAGGTCTGCAGGCCGGGGGTGTCGTAGTAGACGGAGTGGTAGCCGAACCAGCGGCGGCCGTTGATGCACAGTGCCCGGAACGGGCCGCCCGGCCGCCGCGGGTCGGTCAGCCGGGCCGCGAAGTCCGCGAAGATCCCGACCGGTACGAGGTAGCTGTGGTCGATGCGGGCCATCAGCTCCGCGCGGGCCTGGAGCTCGGAGAGGGTTATCGGGCGCGCTGCCATGGCGGCGCGGGCGATGGCCCGTACGGCGGGAATCACACGGTCTCCTCGGAAAGGGGACGGGGCGTCGGGTGCGCGGGGGTTCGTGAGATCGTGCGGGGCCCGCTGCGGTGGGCGTGCTGTGAGGTGGTACGAGCGGGCCTGCCGAAAGGTTCCGGCAGCCGGAGGCGGACGTCCACCACCATCAGGTCCCGGACGAAGTCGACTTCCTTGACCGTCCAGTTGAAGGGCTCGCCGCCGAGCCGGCGCGCCAGGTCGTCGCAGAGCGCCCGCTGGTCGGTGTGGACGGCGTCGAGGGTGACGACGGTCCGGCAGGTGCGGGCCATCAGCCGCGGGTGGTCGGCGCCGTACATGACCAGGAGCAGCAGCCCGGCGAGCGATGCCGCGACGGCGAATCCGAGGTGCGGCAGGCCGCACAGCAGGCCGAGGACCAGGGTCGTGAAGTAGTACGCGACCTCCTCGTGCTGGATCGAGTCGGAACGCAGCCGGATGATCGACAGCACTCCGAACAGGCCGAACCCGAGGGCCGTGCCGCCCTCGCCGACCTGGGCCAGCGCCGAGACGACCGCGAACAGCGCGACGTTCAGCGCGAGATAGGCGGGCACCAGGTCGCGGCGCCGGTGCCGCGGGTAATAGATGGCGAACGTCAGCACGCTCACCGCGGCGAGGTCGAGCACGAGGTGGGCGGCGAGCTGCCCCAGCGTCTCCATGGCGCTTCTCCTGTCGGTTGCTGATCGGTACGCGTCTGCTGATCGGTACGCGTCAGACGCTAGGAACGGACGGGTTAACTCCACTCCTCCGCACGGGTTAACGCGCGCGGCCCACCCGGACGGCCGATGCCCCTCATCCCTATTGACAGCTTTCTGTCATAACGACAGAGTCCTGTCATCAGGGTCCGCGCGGCACCGTACGGCGCGGCCCGCTCACCAGGGGGAGCCACCATGGCCCGTACGACCGACCGTCCCCGCACCACCGTCCACCTCGCCGTCTACGACACGCTCGCCGACTGGGAGCCCGGCTTCGCCACGGCCCGCCTCCGCCAGGGCGACGCCTTCCGCCCCGGCCGTACCGCCTTCGACATCGTGACCGTCGGCCCCGGGGACGGCCACCCGGCGACCACCATGGGCGGACTGCGGATCACCCCGGACCTCGCACTCGACGCCCTCGCGCCCGAGGACAGCGCGCTGCTGATCCTCCCCGGCGCCGGCCTGTGGGACGCCGGGGACGGCCTCGCGCCGTTCGCCCGCAAGGCACGCGCGTTCCTGGACGCGGGCGTGCCGGTCGCCGCCATCTGCGGCGCGACCGCCGGACTGGCCCGCGAGGGGCTGCTCGACGACCGTACGCACACCAGCGGCGCCGCCGGCTACCTCGCCTCACAGCCCGGGTACGCGGGCGGCGAGCGCTACCGGGAGACCGACGCGGTACGCGACCACGGACTGATCACGGCCGGGCCGACCGAACCGGTCGCCTTCGCCCGGGAGATCCTCGCCGAGCTGGACGTGATGGAACCGCCCGTGCTCGACGCGTGGTTCCGGCTCTTCCGGCACTCGGACGCGAGCGCGTACCCGGTTCTGGCGGCCGCCGGGCAGGCGGCGGAGGAGGAGGCATGAGCGAGCCCGCGGCGGGCCCCGGCGCCACCGCCCCGACGCCCCCCGAAACCGCCCACGGCGCCACCGCCCCGACGCCCTCCGAAACCGCCCCCGGCCCCGCCACCGCTGAACTCCTCAGCCGTACCGCCCTCGGCGTCTTCCGGCTCAACGGCCAGTTCCTCGCCGTCTCGGAGAAGCTGGCGCGCCCGGCCGGGCTGACCACCGCCCGCTGGCAGGTGCTCGGCGCGGTGGCGGGCGGGCCGCTGCCGGTGGCCGGGATCGCGCGGGCGATGGGCATCACCCGGCAGAGCGTGCAGCGGGTCGCGGACCTGGTGGTGGCGGAGGGGCTGGCCGAGTACCGGCCCAATCCCGCCCACCGGCGCGCCAAGTTGCTCGCCCTGACGGACGACGGCCTGGCCGCGCTGCGCCGTATCACGCCGGACCACGGCATGTTCGCCGCCGAGCTGGCCGAACGGCTCGGCGGTGCGGCGGACTTCCGCGCGGTCATGGAGGCGGTGGAGACGCTGTCGCGCGCGCTCGATAACCTCGGTCACTGAGCCCACCGAAGTGCGGGCTCACGCCCGCGTCCTGACGACCGTTCCGAAGTCCGCGCCCGGTACGTCCGGACCGACCACACCGCCACCCGCCACACACCACCCGGCCCGGCCACGGCCCGTACGGACACCGGGGAACCGAAACGAGACCGGCGGCGTCGTCCGATACGTTCGCGCCTGCGGCACCGTCCCCGCGGGGCACGTCCGGGCACACGGGGCGAACCAGGGCACGTCCGGGAGCACAGGGCGAACAAGGTGAAAGGGCAAGCGGAACGTGAATGAGCGCGCAGAGCGCGGCCTCGGGCAGCTCGGCCCCCAGGACCCGCCACGGATCGGGGCGTACCGGCTGCTGGGCCGGCTGGGCGAGGGCGGTATGGGCCGGGTCTACCTCGCCCGTTCCGACCGCGGCCGCACCGTCGCCGTCAAACTGGTCAAGACCGAACTGTCGGGCCAGGACGACTTCCGGGCGCGTTTCCGGCAGGAGGTGCAGGCCGCGCGGCGGGTCGGCGGCGAGTGGACCGCGCCCGTCCTGGACGCCGACACCGAGGCGGACACCCCGTGGGTGGCCACCGGCTACATCGCGGGCCCCTCGCTCCGGCAGGTGATCACCGAGGGCCGTACGCCGCTGCCCGAACGCTCCGTACGCATCCTCGCCGGCGGGCTGGCGGGCGCGCTGCGCAGCATCCACGCCGCCGGGATCGTGCACCGCGACCTCAAGCCGTCCAACATCCTGCTCACCATCGACGGCCCCAAGGTCATCGACTTCGGCATCGCGCGGGCGCTGGAGGCGGTGACCGTCGGCGGCGGGCTCACCCGCACCAACCAGGCGGTCGGCTCCCCCGGCTTCATGTCGCCGGAGCAGGTGCGCGGCCGGCCCGTCACGCCCGCCAGCGACGTCTTCTGCCTCGGCTCGGTGCTGATGTTCGCGGCCACCGGCCGGCTGCCCTTCGGTACGTCCGACAGCGGTGTGCACGCGCTGATGTACCGCATCGCCCAGGAGGACCCCGATCTGGCCGGGCTGCCGTACGGGCTGCACAGCCTGGTCGCCGCCTGCCTCGCCAAAGACCCGGCGCAGCGCCCGACGCCGGAGCAGCTCATCGCGTACACCGGCTCCGACGACGACAGCCACGAGCCCTGGCTGCCGGGCGCGCTGATCGCCGAGCTGGGGCGGCACGCGGTCGGGCTGCTCGATGCGGAGAATCCGAACGGGGCCTGGGACGAGCCCGGCGACCGCTCCTGGGAGAGCGCCGACCGCGGCTGGGGCAACGACGCGGCCCGGGACCGGACGCCCGCCCCCGCCCCGTCGCCCGCCTCGGCCGCCACGCCGCCCCCGGCCTCCGGGTCCGCGACTCCGCCTCTGTACGTACCGCCCGGCACCCCGGTGCCTCCGGTGTCCTCGCCGTCCGCCTCCGCCTCCGCCCAGGACGCCACTCCGGCCTCACACTCCGCCACCACCACGCACGGACGCCGCCGCAAGAGCTCCACCGGCCGCACCACCAGCCACAGCAACAACCGCACCGCAAGCACCAGCCATACCAGCCGCGCCCGCACCACAGGCACCACCGGCCGCTCCCGCCGCCGTACCACCGGGCTGGCCGCCGCCGTCGGCCTCGGACTCGCCACCGCCGGCATCGGCATCGCCTATGTCCTGTTCAGCCCCGACGAGGACGGCGAGCCGCCCGCGAAGGCCGACGGCGGCACCGTGACCGCGGCGGACGGCAAGGTCGGCAAGGCGGCCGGCAAGGAACCCGGGGTCATCCCGCAGAAGTTCCTCGGCGACTGGGAGACCAAGCGCGGCAAGGGCGGCAGCGACACCTACCGCTTCACCATCACCCAGGGCGCGGTCGGCGACACCGTCCTGAGCATGGAAGCGCGCGGCGCCGACTACCGCTGCGCATTCAAGGCCATCCTCATGAACGGCGGCCCGCCGCTGCGCCTCGGCCCCACCACCGTCGTGGCGGGCCCGGCGACCGCCTGCAGCCCGGGCGCCCCCAGCACCCTGCGCCTCCAGTCCGACGGCAAGCTCCGCCGGGTCTTCGACGACGGCAAGCCGACCTTCACGTATACGAAGAAGAGCTGAGCCGGACCGGACGGCACACACGCGAAAAGCCGCGCCCCCGCTCCGTGACGGAGCGGGGGCGCGGCTCATGCGCTGCTGCCGCCGGGCCGGCGGCCCGGTCAGTCGGCCGGTCAGCCCGTCAGCCCGTCAGCCCAGGAACGAGTTGACCTGAATCGTCTCGTCCCGGCCCGGGCCGACGCCGATCGCGGAGATCGGGGCGCCCGACATGTCCTCCAGGGCCTTGACGTACGCCTGCGCGTTCTTCGGCAGCTCGGCGAAGGTCTTGGCCTTGGTGATGTCCTCGGACCAGCCCGGCAGGTTCTCGTAGATCGGCTTCGCGTGGTGGAAGTCGGTCTGCGAGTAGGGCAGCTCCTCGACGCGCTTGCCGTCGATCTCGTACGCGACGCAGACCGGGATCTGCTCCCAGCCGGTGAGCACGTCCAGCTTGGTGAGGAAGAAGTCGGTCAGGCCGTTGACGCGGGTCGCGTACCGGGCGATGACCGCGTCGAACCAGCCGCAGCGCCGGTCCCGGCCGGTGGTCACACCGCGCTCGCCGCCGATGGTGCGCAGCGCCTCGCCGTCCGCGTCGAACAGCTCGGTCGGGAACGGGCCCGCGCCGACCCGGGTCGTGTAGGCCTTGAGGATGCCGATGACCCGGCTGATCTTCGTGGGGCCGACCCCCGCGCCGGTGCAGGCGCCGCCCGCGGTCGGGTTGGAGGAGGTCACGAACGGGTAGGTCCCGTGGTCCACGTCGAGCAGCGTGCCCTGGCCGCCCTCGAAGAGGACGACCTTGCCGTCGTCGATCGCGTTGTTCAGCAGGAGGGTGGTGTCGGCCACGTAACCCTTGATCTGGTCCGCGTAGCTGAGCATCTCCTCGACGACCTGCTCGGCGACCACCGCGCGGTGGTTGTAGAGCTTGGCCAGCACCTGGTTCTTGAAGTCGAGGGCCGCCTCGACCTTCTGGTGCAGGATCGACTCGTCGAAGAGGTCCTGGACGCGGATGCCGGTGCGGTTGATCTTGTCGGCGTAGGTCGGGCCGATGCCGCGGCCCGTCGTACCGATCTTCCGCTTGCCGAGGAAACGTTCCGTGACCTTGTCGACCGTGATGTTGTACGGCGTGATCAGGTGCGCGTTACCGCTGATCAGAAGCTTGGACGTGTCGACGCCGCGCTCGTTGAGTCCGCTCAGCTCGGAGAGCAGGACCGCCGGGTCGACGACGACACCGTTGCCGATGACCGGGGTGCACCCCGGCGAGAGGATTCCGGAAGGGAGAAGGTGCAGCGCATATTTCTGGTCGCCTACGACAACCGTGTGACCGGCGTTGTTGCCGCCCTGGTAACGCACCACATAGTCGACGGACCCACCGAGCAGATCGGTGGCCTTTCCCTTGCCCTCATCACCCCACTGAGCACCGAGCAGCACAAGTGCGGGCACAGGCGTACACCCCTTCCGGGCGGGGCATGTCCAACGTGCGTGCGGCCGTATGCGTGCGGATGTACGCGTACGGAACCACTGAAGCCGTCGAACCGGTGCCCCGGAATAGACGAAGCCCCTGGCGCAATAGCGCAAGGGGCTCTTGCACCGAGATGCTACCTGAGGAAGGACCGAGGTGTCGGCGCAGCCTTCTGGGCACTCTCTCCCGGACGGGGTCCGGGGGCACCCCCTGCTCGTGGTCATCGACCCGGCCGCCCGCAGTACGGACGGGGAATCCGTACGGATCGCCAAGGACGTCCTGTGCGCGGGCGCGGCCGCGAAAATCTGTCTTCCCGACGGCCCCGAGGAGTATGCGCGGGCGCTCGCCCGCCGCGGTCATCGCCGCCCCGTGGTGATCGGCGACGACCACGCCCTGCTGCGCGCGGTGGCGCTGCTGCACAAGGAGCGCGATCTGGCGGGGGTGGCGCTCGCGGTGGTGCCGGTGGGCGCGCCGGGCGCCGTGGCCCTGACCCACGCGCTGGGCGTGCCGACGGACACGGTCGCCGCCGCCCGGGCGGTCCTGGACGGCACGGAACACAGCCTCCACCTGCTCACGGACGACAGTGACGGCATCGTGCTGGGCGGCCTGGACATCCCGTCCGGTACGGACACGGGCGGGCGGCCCCGTCGCCGGAAGCGCTTCGGCGGGCCGCGCCTGCCGAAGCCCCGGGCCGGCTCGGACGGCTCGGACGGCGCGGCGCACGACGGGGCCGGCCCTTCCGTCCCGGAAGCGGGGCCTCTCGGCATGGCGCCTCTCGGCCCGGAAGCGGGGCCGGGAGCCGACGCCGGTCCGGGCGGTCCCGTCGCGTGGTGGCGCGCGCCGCTCCGCAAGGCCCGCGCGGCGCTGGCGCAGCTGACCGCCCGTACCCGCCCCGCAGCCGCCGGCCGGCCTGGCACGCCCGGTCACCGGCTGCGGGTCGAGGCGGACGGCGTGGTGCTGGCCGACCTGGACCGGCCGGTGCGGTGGGTCTCGGTGACGCCCGGCGACGGTGCCGACGGCGCCGGGCTGGCCGAGGTGGTGGTGCACTGGCAGGAGGCCGAGCCGCCGGTACGGGCCCGCGCGCGGGCGGTGACCGTGTCGGGCGCGGACTTCCGCTACCGGGCGGACGTGATCGTCGGCGGCCCGGTCAGGACCCGTACGTGGACGGTGCACCCGGACGCGTGGCGGCTGACGCTGCCGCACGACTGACGCGGCGGCGGGGCCGGGCGGCGGGAGATCCTCGGACGCGGGCGCTCAGCTCCAGGAGGTGTCCGATGGGTCAGGGCCGGGGCCGCGCCCCATCGGACACCCCCTGGCCCCGCAGCTCCGTGTCCCGGTACTCGCGCCAGCGCGCCAGCATCCTGGTCAGCTCGCCCTGCATGAACTCGAAGAAGGCCACGGTCTCGGCGACCCTGGCACCGGCCGGGGTGCCGGGGCCCAGCGACTTCGCGCCTTCCCGCAGGACGTCTTCCCAGCGCGTCAGCACGTTGTCGCGGTTGCCCAGCGTTTCGTACCAGAGTTCGTTCAGGAGCCGGTAGCGGTCCCGGCGGGTGCCCGGTTCGCGCTCCCGGCGGACCATGTTGACCTGCACCAGGTAGCGGATCGCGCCGGAGACGGCGGCGGGGCTGATCTGCAGCTGTTCGGACAGTTCGGCGGAGGTCAGGGCGCCGGAGTCGGAGGCGAGCAGCGCCGCGAAGACCCGGGAGGCCATCCGCTGCATGCCCGCCTCGGTCAGCTCCGAGGCGAAGCGCTCCACGAACCGGGAGACCGCCTCCTCGTCGCGCCCGGTGTCCCCGCCCTGCTGCTGCGCTGCCTGCTCACTCACCCTCTGATCCTCTCCCGTGCTCCCCCGGACCGACGCTCCGCCTCCACCGACTTTATACGGTTTCTTAACTTCACAACTTTGCGAAAGAAGCGTACGTTCAGAAACATGACGAAGGCAATCTCGGTTTCCGGCCTCCGCAAGGCATTCGGCCGGACCCAGGCGTTGGACGGTCTCGACCTCGATGTCGAAGTCGGTGAGGTGCACGGATTCCTCGGCCCCAACGGAGCGGGCAAGTCCACGGCCATCCGCGTCCTGCTCGGACTGCTGCGCGCCGACGGGGGTGACGCGCAGCTGATGGGCCGGGACCCGTGGCGCGACGCGGTCGTCCTGCACCGCCGCATCGCGTACGTACCCGGAGACGTCACGCTGTGGCGCAACCTCTCCGGCGGCGAGGCCATCGACCTCTACGGACGGCTGCGCGGCAGCCTCGACACGGCCCGCCGGAACAGCCTCCTGGAGCGCTTCGAACTGGACCCCACCAAGAAGGGCCGCACGTACTCCAAGGGCAACCGCCAGAAAGTCGCCCTGGTCGCCGCGTTCGCCTCCGACGTGGACCTGCTCATCCTGGACGAACCGACCTCCGGACTGGACCCGCTGATGGAGGAGGTCTTCCAGGACTGCGTCGAGGAGGAGCGCGACCGCGGCCGTACGGTGCTGCTCTCCAGCCATGTCCTGTCCGAGGTCGAGGCGCTGTGCGACCGCGTCAGCATCATCCGCAAGGGCCGCACCGTCGAATCCGGCTCACTCGCCGACCTGCGGCACCTGACCCGTACGAGCGTGACCGCCGAACTGGCCGGCGCGCCCGACGGCCTCTCCGGCCTCCCCGGCGTGCACGACCTCGACATCCAGGGCCACCGGGTCCGGCTCCAGGTCGACACCGACAAGCTGGACGCGGTGCTCCGCTCGCTCAGCCGGTCGGGGGTGCGCAGCCTGACCAGCACGCCGCCCACCCTGGAAGAACTGTTCCTGCGCCACTACCAGGACGACACCCACGGCCGGGGGTCCACCGGAGCCTCCCCCTCCCCCGAGAAGGCGGCCCTGCGATGACCGCCGTCACCCTCCCCGCGCCCGCCCCCACCGGCGGCACCCGCGACCTCGCCGGCACCGGCACCCTGCTGCGGCTGGCCCTGCGCCGCGACCGGCTGATGATTCCCGCCTGGGTGGTGCTGCTCGGACTGACCGTCGTCAGCATGGGCAGCGCCCTGGAAACGCTCTACGACACCCCCGCCAAGCGCGCGGACGTCGCCGGCTCAATGACCGCCAACAGCTCGCTCCGCGCCGTCTACGGACCGGTGTTCAGCGACTCCCTCGGCGGCCTGACCGCCTGGCGCATCGGTGGCATCGCCGCACTGCTGGCCGGCGTACTGAGCCTGCTGATCGTCGTACGCCACACCCGCGAAGAGGAGGAGACGGGCCGCCAGGAACTCCTCTCCGCCGCCATGGTCGGCCGGCGCGCCCCGCTCACCGCGGCCCTGCTCGCCGCCCTCGTCGCCAACACCGCGCTGGCCCTGCTCATCACCGCCGGACTGGCCGCCTCTGGACAGCCGGCGGCCGGGGCGCTGGCCCTCGGCCTCGCCGTCGGCGGCACCGGCCTGGTCTTCGCCGGACTGGCGGCCGTCACCGCGCAGCTCACCGAGAGCGCGCGGGCCGCCAAGGGCCTGGCCGGTGCCGTTCTGGGCGCCGCCTTCGTCCTGCGGGCCGCGGGCGACTCCGCGACCGAGGACGCCTCCTCCCCGCTCACCTGGGCCTCACCCATCGGCTGGGCCGAGAACCTGCGCGCCTTCGCCGGCGAACGCTGGTGGGTCCTCCTGCTGTTCCTCGCCGGCACAGCCGTCACGGTCGGCGCCGCGTACTCCCTCACGGCCCGCCGCGACCTCGGCATGAGCTTCCTGCCCGCCCGCCCGGGACCGGCCCGCGCACCCGCCTCCCTGAACGGTCCCACCGGCCTGGCCTGGCGCCTGCAGCGGACCACCCTGCTCGGCTGGTCGGCCGGCTTCCTCGCCGCCGGCGCCGTCTTCGGCGGCATCACCGACGGCGCGTCCGACCTGGTCGGCGGCAACGAGCAGACCCGCGAGATCTTCGAGCGGATGGGCGGACAACAGGGCCTGACCGAGGCGTTCGTGTCCGCGCTGACCGGCATGCTCGGCATGGTCGCGGCCCTGTACGCGGCGGGCGCGGTGCTCCGGCTGCGCGGCGAGGAGACCGGCGACCGCGCCGAACCGGTACTGGCCGGCGCCGTCGGCCGCCTGCGCTGGGCCGCCGGCCACCTGGCCATCGCCTTCCTCGGCACCGCCCTCATTCTCCTCCTGGGCGGCCTGGGCCTCGGCTTCACGTACGGCCTGACGGTCGGCGACGTCGGCGGCCGACTCGGCCCCGCGGTGGGCGCGGCGCTGGCCCAGGCCCCGGCGGTCTGGACCCTCACCGGCCTCGCCGTCCTCCTCGTCGGCGCCCTGCCCCGGGCAACGGCCGCCACCTGGGCCACGGTCGGCGGCTGCCTCGGCATCGGCTGGGTCGGCCCGGCCGTCCGGCTCCCCCAGTGGACGATGAACCTCTCCCCCTTCACCCACCTCCCGAAGCTCCCGGGCGGCGACTTCACCGCGGCACCGTTCCTGTGGCTCCTCGGGCTCACAGCGGTGCTCGTGGCCGCCGGGCTGGCCGGACTGCGACGCCGCGACATCGGCTGAGGCCGAGGCTGAGGCTGAGGCGGACCGGGGGCCCCATCCCCCTACGTGCGGCGCCGGAGCTGTAGCGGACTCCGGCGCCGCACCTTTCGCCGTGCGGCGAGGTCCCACCCGCACCCAGCGTCTGGGGCGCGGCCGTGACCCGGCATCCGCCCCGCCCCCCTCAGCCGCCCGACCCTCAGCCCCCCGGTGTGACCAGCCGCGCCTCGTAGGCGAAGACCGCCGCCTGGGTGCGGTCGCGCAGTCCCAGTTTCACCAGGATGCGGCTGACGTGCGTCTTCACCGTCGACTCGGCCACGACCAGATGCTCGGCGATCTCACCGTTGGACAGGCCCTGGGCGACCAGTACCAGAACCTCGGTCTCCCGTTCGGTGAGGTCGCCGACGCGTTCCTGGGTGGGTGCCCGGGGTGCGTCCAGCTTGGAGAATTCCGAGATGAGGCGTTTGGTGACGGTGGGCGCGAGGAGTGCCTCGCCGTCCGCCACGATGCGTACCCCCTCCGCGAGCTGGCCCGCCGAGGCGTCCTTGAGGAGGAAGCCGCTCGCTCCGGCGCGCAGGGCCTGGTAGACGTACTCGTCGAGGTCGAAGGTGGTCAGGACCAGCACCTTGGCGTCCGCGTCGGCGGCGACGATCTCGCGGGTCGCCTCCAGTCCGTTCATCTCCGGCATGCGGATGTCCATCAGGACCACGTCGGGGCGGAGTTCGGCGACCTTGGCCACCGCCTGCCGTCCGTCCACGGCCTCGCCGACGACCTCGATGTCGGGCATCGCGCCCATCAGGACCGAGAAGCCCTCCCGGACCATGACCTGGTCGTCCACGATCAGTACCCGGATCATGCCGTCTTCTCCCCCGCCGTGCCCTGCGTCGCCGACACCGGGATGAACGCCGCGACCTCGAAGCCGCCTTCCGGCGTGTGGTCCGCGGTCATCTCCCCGCCCAGCATCTGCACCCGCTCCCGCATTCCCAGTACGCCGTGTCCGGCGCCCGGTGAGGGTTTGGCCAGCCGGCTCGCCTTGCCGTTGACGATACGCAGTCCGATCCCGCCGAGCACGTACGAGATCTCCACCCGCGCCTCGGCGCCCGGCGCGTGCCGCAGGGTGTTGCTCAGCGCCTCCTGGACGATGCGGTACGCGGACAGCTCGACGCCCTGCGGCAGCGGCCGCGGCGAGCCGGTGATCACGGATTCGACGACCAGTCCCGCGCCGCGCACGCTCTCCAGCAGCGATTCGAGGCTGGCCAGGGTCGGCTGCGGCGCCTCGGGGTCGGAGTCGGCGAAGGCGTCCGGGTCCTCGGACCGTACGACGCCGAGGATGCGGCGCAGCTCGGTCAGCGCGGCCACCGCGTTCTCCCGGATGGTCGAGAAGGAGGTGGCCAGCTCGGGCGGGGTGTCCTTGACGCGGTACGGGGCGGCCTCGGCCTGGATGGCGATGACGGACATGTGGTGCGCGACCACGTCGTGCAGCTCGCGGGCGATCAGGGCGCGCTCTTCCAGGAGGGTGCGCCGTGAGCGTTCCTCGGCGGTGGCGGTCTGCGTCTCGACGACCTGCCGCCGCTCCTCGCGCCAGGCGCGGACGGCGGCGGCGGGCACCAGCACGAGCACCGCCAGCACCGCGAACGGCGCCACGTGCGAGAGCGCCCGGGGCACCAGCAGCACCAGCACGGCGGCCGCGGCCATGGTGGTCAGCCACATCTCGGCGGCCAGCCGGGGCCGGGTGCGGAGCGTGACCAGGACCATCACCGCGGTGTGGGTGATGAAGCCGATCTCGTAGCCGGCCGACCCGGTCCCGGTGACGGCGTACGCCAGCATCGCGAAGCCGACCGCCCCGCCCGACAGCCAGAACGCGCCGACCGGCCGGAAGAGGGTCAGCGCGATCGGCGCGGCGAGCAGGAAGGTGAAGACGGTCGTGATGAGGAAGCTCAGCGCGCTGTCGCGGGCCATCACGCTCGTGGCCCCGAGGAACACGATGCCGGCGACGGCCGCGAGCACGGCGTGCGGTGCCCAGCGCAGATGGCGGCGCAGCCGCTTGGGGACCCACGACCACCCGGACACGCGCGCGTCGTCCAGGGGCAGCATCGGGCGGAAGGCGAAGGCATCCACGATCAGGTCCTGGCGCAGCCGGTGCAGCGCGCCTCGGGCGAGTCGGGCTTCCGAGCGCAGGTTGTCGCGCTGCGTGTGGGTCGTCTGGTTCACGCATACCACCGTAAGCAGAAGGGGACCCGCGGTCGTCCCCTCCAGAGCGGATCTGCGGGGGTCATCCTCAAGTACTACGGAGGGTGTGGAGGAGGACGCGGAAGGCGGCGGTGCCGGGGGTGACGTGCGCGTAGTGGCCGGTTCCGGCCTGCTCGCGCAGCAGCGGCACCGGGCCTCCGGAGGCCTTCGCGGCCCGTGCGTAGCGGCGGGACAGCTCGACGGGCACGTCGGGGTCGGCGGTGCCGTGCAGGATCGTCACGGGCACTGCGCCGGGCAGCCGCCGCACCGGGTCCGCCGCGGCTAGCCGGTCCGCCCACCCGGGCCCGGTACCCAGGAACCCCGCCACCGCGCCGTCGCTCAGCCCCAGCTCGTGGGCGTAAGCGAGGTCGGCGACGGGTGCCACGGCGATGGTCCGCAGCGGGGCGTCCGGTCCGCGACGGTCCGTGCGTGCTGCCGCGAGGAGCAGCGCGAGGTGTCCGCCCGCCGAGTGGCCCACGGCCACCACGGGCCGCGCCACGGCGGCCGTGGCGGCCACCACGTCCTCGTACGTGCGCGGCCAGCCCCCGCCCGCGCCGACCCGGCGGTACTCGGCGAGGGCGACGGGCAGCCCGTGCCGGGCCAGTGCCGCGGCGAGCGGCGACAGGTGCGTACGGTCGTATGCCGCGCGCCAGAACCCGCCGTGCAGCAGCAGCACCAGCGGGCCGTCGTGCCGGGGCCCGTACAGGTCGATCACCTGGTCCGGATGCGGCCCGTAGGCCAGTGTCGCGTCGGGCGCCACGGGGGCGAGGCCGAGCAGTGCCGCCTCCTCGGCCGCGGCGCCCGGGGCACTCACCCCACGACCTCGCCCAGCACCCGCGCGGCGCGCGCCACGTCCGCGAAGGACGTGTAGAGCGGCGTGAAGCCGAAGCGCAGCACGTCGGGGTGGCGGAAGTCGCCGATCACCCCGCGCCGGATCAGCTCCGTCATCACCTTGCCCGCGTCCTCGCAGGCCAGCGCGATCTGGCTGCCCCGGAGCGGGTGCTCGCGCGGGGTGACACAGCGCACCCGGCCCTCCGGTACGTACGCGTCCACGCACTCCAGGAAGAAGTCGCCGAGCGCGAGGCTCTTGGCCCGTACGGCGTCGATGCGTACGCCGTCCCAGACGTCCAGTGCCGCCTCCAGGGCGAGCATGGACAGGATGTCGGGCGTGCCGACGCGGCCGCGGATGATGCCGTCGGCCGGGGCGTATGCGGGGTCCATGCCGAAGGGCACGGCGTGCGAGTTCCAGCCGGGCAGCGGCGAATCGAACCGCGCCTGCAGCTCCTCGCGCACGTATAGGTACGCGGGCGCGCCCGGACCGCCGTTCAGGTACTTGTACGTGCAGCCCACCGCCAGGTCGACGCCGTGCGCGTCCAGCCGGACCGGCAGCGCGCCCGCGCTGTGGCACAGGTCCCAGGCCGCCAGGGCCCCGGCCTCGTGCAGGGCGGCGGTGATGCCGGGCAGATCGTTCAGCCGGCCGGTGCGGTAGTCCACGTGGTTGACCAGTGCGAGCGCGGTACGGGGGCCCGCCTCGGCGGGGATGCGCTCGGCCGGCAGGGCGCGCAGCGTGCAGCCCGTCATCCGCGCCGCCGACTCGGCGATATACCCGTCGGTCGGGAAGGACGCCTCGTCGGCCAGGATCTCGTCCCGGCCCTCGCCCGCCATCCGTACGGCGCCGACCACCGCCTTGAAGACGTTGACGCTGGTCGAGTCGCCGGCCACCACCTGCCCCGGGGCGGCGCCCAGGAGCGGGGCGATCCGGTCGCCGACGCGTTCCGGCGCGGTCCACCAGCCCGACTCCGTCCAGGAGCGGATGCGCAGTTCGCCCCACTCCCGGGTGATGACGTCCGCGATCCGGCCGGGTACGTGGCCGGGCAGCGCGCCCAGCGAGTTCCCGTCCAGGTAGACGCAGTCGTCCAGGACGAACTTCTCCCGGGTCCGCGCGAGTTCGTCCTCGGCGTCCAGCGCTGCGGCGCGCCCGGCCGGGTCAGACATGGCTGCGCGCCGTCCACAGCTCCGGAAAAACGTTCTTGCTGGCGCGTTTCTCCAGCCACGCCACGCCCGCCGAACCGCCGGTGCCCATCTTGGCTCCCATCGCCCGCCGCGTCGCCACCAAATGATCGTTTCGCCAGCGCCACACCAGCTCCGCGACGTCCGTCAACGCCTCGCCCAGCCGCACCAGTTCGCCGTCCCGCGGCCCCGCGTACACCTCGGCCCACACGGCCTCGACCCGCGCGTCCGGCTCGTACCGCGCCGTCACCTCGCGCTCCAGCACCTCGGTGGGCACCGCATGGCCACGGCGTGCCAGCAGCCGCAGCACCTCGTCCCACAGGCTCGGCTCCTGCAACGCCTTCTCCAGCTCCGCGTACTCCCGCGGCGCGCCCCTGTGCGGCACCAGCATCGACGCCGACTTCTCCCCCAGCAGGAACTCCAGCCGCCGGTACATCGCCGACTGGAAGCCCGACCCCTCGCCCAGCGCACCACGGAACGCGTTGAACTGCGCGGGCGTCAGCCGCGCCAACGGCTTCCACGCCGCGTTCAGCGCCTCCAGCTGATACGTGGACCGCTCCAGCGCCTCCATGGCCGCCGGCAGATCGTCCCGGCGCAACGCCTGCGCCGCGGTGTGCCACTCGTGCACGACGACCGTGAACCACAGCTCCATCACCTGGGTCGTCACCAGGAAAGCCATCTCGCCCGGATCGTCGGACAGCGGATTCTGGAGGTGGGTGAGCACGTCCGCGTGGACGTAATCCTCGTACGGCGTCGTACCCGTACTTCCGATGCTCAGATCGGGCCGCCGGACTTCGGCGGCCGCCGGCTGCGCCGGCTCTGACTGCGGGGCGGACTGCTGCGACATGAGGAACTCCTCGATGCTGCCGGCTTCCGGGTAGCGGTCCGCTCCTTCCCGTCGGCAAACGGAGCCCCGGTCCCCTCGGGCACGGAATCTTCCGGCCCACTGGCATCATCCGTGGTCCGCCGAAGGCGCGCAAGGGGCCGGCCGCGCACGCGCGACCGGCCCGTGACGTCTCCGGCCTCAGCCGGAAGCGCAGCTCAGCGCCCTACGACAGCGTGTCCGCCGCCGTCGGCGACGAATCCCGCAGGAACGACGTGCAGCGCTCGTACTCCTCCTGCTCACCGATCGCCTGCGCCGCACGGGCGAGAGCGTGCAGGGCGCGCAGGAAACCCCGGTTGGGCTCGTGCTCGAACGGCACCGGCCCGTGCCCCTTCCAGCCGGCCCGGCGCAGCGAGTCCAGACCGCGGTGGTAACCCGTACGGGCGTACGCGTACGACTCGACCGTACGCCCCGCCTGGAACGCGTCATCCGCAAGCTGCGCCCAGGCCAGCGAAGAGGTCGGATACTTCGCCGCGACGTCCGTCGGCGCGGCCCCCGACGCGAGGAGCTCGCGGGGCTCGGGGTCATCGGGCAGTTCGGTCGGGGGCGGTCCCCCGAGGAGGTTCTCGTGAATGGCCATGGCTCCATCTTCCCGGAGGGGCCAGCCGAAGTGATGCCGCAGGGGGCGCGGGCCCGGTTTGTGGGTTCCCCCTTGGGGGCTGTCCGGCTCGGGTGGCGCTTGACGACACCTGAACCGCAACCACCACGGCGGAAAAGCCGAACCCCGCGCTCCATACGAACGCGGGGCCATGTCGACGCTGTCGAAGCTACCGGCTACTTGATCTTGGTGCCGGTGGACCGGAGATTCGCGCAAGCCTCCGTGATCCGCTTCGCCATGCCCGCCTCGGCCAGCTTGCCCCAGCTGCGCGGGTCGTAGGTCTTCTTGTTGCCGACGTCGCCGTCGACCTTCAGGACGCCGTCGTAGTTGCGGAACATGTGGTCCGCGATCGGCCGCGTGAACGCGTACTGCGTGTCCGTGTCCAGGTTCATCTTCACGACGCCGTTCTCCAGCGCCGTGGCGATCTCCTCGGCCGTGGAGCCCGAGCCGCCGTGGAAGACGAAGTCGAACGGCGAGGACTTGCCGTACTTGGCGCCCACGCCTTCCTGGAGGTCCTTGAGGAGCTCGGGGCGGAGCACGACGTTGCCCGGCTTGTACACGCCGTGCACGTTGCCGAACGAGGCGGCGAGCAGGTAGCGGCCCTTGTCGCCCAGGCCCAGCGCCTCGGCGGTGCGCAGCGCGTCGTCGACGGTGGTGTACAGCTCGTCGTTGATCTCGTGGGTGACGCCGTCCTCCTCGCCACCGGTCGGGGTGATCTCGACCTCAAGGATGATCTTCGCGGCGGCGGCCTGCGCCAGCAGCTCCTGGGCGACGGACAGGTTGTCCGCCAGGGTCTCGGCCGAGCCGTCCCACATGTGGGACTGGAACAGCGGGTTCTGGCCCTTGGCCACGCGCTGCTCGGAGACGGCCAGCAGCGGGCGGACGTAGCCGTCCAGCTTGTCCTTGGGGCAGTGGTCGGTGTGCAGCGCGACGTTGATGTCGTACTTCTCGGCGACGATGTGCGCGAACTCCGCCAGCGCGACCGCGCCGGTCACCATGTCCTTGTTGTGCTGGCCGCCCAGGAACTCCGCACCACCGGTGGAAATCTGGACGATGCCGTCGCTCTCGGCCTCGGCGAAACCACGCAGCGCTGCGTGCAGAGTCTGCGTCGAGGTCACGTTGATGGCCGGGTAGGCGAACTTGCCTGCCTTCGCCCGGTCCAGCATCTCGTTGTAGACCTCGGGAGTTGCGATGGGCATCTGTCCGCTCCTTGTGATGTGCGGGTGTGCGTTCTGGGCCCTGACCAGGGGGCGACGACATCGCCGTGGCTCATCTTCCCAGACTCGGCGGTTTGCTCCACATCCCGTACACGCCAGCCGCACACAAAGGGGTGGCCGGTTTCACGTGAAACCGACCACCCGTTTGCGATAAGCGCTGGTCAGCGCGAGGACACCGACAAAGGCTCAGGCGAGACCGAGGTCCCCGAGCCGGTATCCGGTGAGGTACGGCAGCCCCGCGTCGGCGATCGCCGTCTCCGCCCCGCGGTCCACGATCGTGGCGACCGCGACCACCTCCGCGCCCGCCTCGCGCGCCGCCTCGACGGCGGTCAGCGGGGAGCCGCCGGTGGTGGAGGTGTCCTCGACCACCAGGACCCGGCGGCCCTTGATGTCCGGCCCCTCGATCCGCCGCTGCATGCCGTGCGTCTTCTGTGCCTTGCGTACGACGAACGCGTCCAGCCGACGGCCGCGCGCCGCGGCGGCGTGCAGCATCGAGGCCGCGACCGGGTCGGCGCCGAGCGTGAGCCCGCCGACCGCGTCGTAGTCCAGGTCGGCGGTGATGTCCAGCATCAGCTGCCCGACCAGGGGCGCGGCCGCACCGTCGAGGGTGATCCGGCGCAGGTCGATGTAGTAATCGGCCTCCTTGCCGGAGGAGAGCGTCACCTTGCCGTGCACCACGGCCTTGTCCTTGATCTGCTGCAGCAGATCGCCGCGTACGTCGTCAGTCATGCGCATGAGCTTAGAACGTGTGCCGGGCCCCGGCCGGACACCGGTGGCCGGGTCGGGAGTCAGGACAGGGTGCGCCACGTCCACGTGGTGGAGATCTCCAGCGGGTCGATGGGCGTGACCAGGCGCGGCAGCGTGTTGAGGCCGTTCGGCGGACCGGACTGCGGCTCCACGCAGACCGCCTCCTCCTGCTCGTCGTAGACCACCACCCACTCGGCGCCGCTGGTGACCTTCAGCTCCAGCCGGCCCGGCCAGGTGAGGGTGACGTCCACGCCGTCCGGCATACCGAAGCAGTCGTCCCAGGGGCCGGGCTTCGGGTCGATCCGGCGGCCGGTGGGCAGGTGGTCCTCGCCCCGCTCCTCTTGCCAGGCGGCGGTGAAGCCGACCCGTACGTCCTCGCTCTGCCGGCCGTCCCCGCCCAGGCTGCGCAGGAACCACGGGTGCCAGCCGGCCTGGGCCGGGAACGAGTCGGCGCTCGCCTCGACGCCCATGGTCAGGGTGAGCGAGCCGCCGTCCTCGGCCAGCTCGACCAGTTGGGTGACGCGGCCCGGGTACGGCCAGGAGACGGCGTCCGGGTCGAGCAGGTCGTAGGTGAACGCGGCGGCGGTGGCGTCCGCGCGTGCCGTCGTCCAGGCGACGTTGCGGCCGGTGCCGTGGATCGCGTGCGGCGCGGAATTGACCGGCATCTGGTGCGTCTCGCCGCCGTTGCGGAAGCGCCCGTTCTCGATGCGGCCGCACCACGGCACCATCGGGAAGGAGCCGTACTTGGCGCCCTGCCGGAGCAGTTCCGTACCGCCGATGCGCAGGCTTGCGAGCCGGCAGCCGTTGGCCGGGTCCACGGTCAGCTCGGTGTCGCCGGCGGCCAGCCGCACCTGTCCCTGCGCGGCGTTTCGCGTGTCGTTGTCACTCACGGTCCGACCCTAACGGGGAGCCGCTGGGCCCGCCCGGACCGCCTGCCGCCCTCAGCGGCGCCGCCGCAGCACCCGGCCCACCACGACGGCCGACGCGAGCGCGAGGGCCGCGGCCGGTGCCACCCAGCGCAGGGTGGCGGAGGTGGTCGCCGACTGCGGGGCGGGTACGGGCGCGTAGCGGCCGCGCGGCGGCGCGTGGTCGACCTCTTCGGCGCTGCGTCCGATCATCGTGCGCCGCGCGTGCGCGGCCTCGGCGGGCGCGGTGCCGTCCTTGTCGTCGGCGTCGGCGAGCGGGTCGAGCGAAGGCGGCGGGACCTCGGGGTCGAAGAGGGCCGCGGGGGTGGCGGGCGCGGCCGGTACGGCGCTGTCGCGGACGTCCGGCGGATTGTCGGTGAGGTCCGCCGCGAGGTTGGCGGCGAAGCGGTCCAGGACGCGGCGCCCGGCGGACTCGGCCGCCTGGCCGGTGGCCTCCGCGAGGCGGCCCGTGCTGGTGACCGTACCGGCGCAGCTCATGACCGTGCCGACGCCGTCCCCGGACCCGGCGGCATCTTCGGTCCCGGCGGCGAGCCGCACGGTGAGGGACAGCTCGGCGGAGCCGTCGCCCCGCGACTCCATTCCGCTCGCCTCGACCGTGACCGTGTCGGCGCCGCGGACGGTGACGGTCAGCGTGCCGCGGTAGGTGATGGTGGAACTCCCGATGCGCAGCCGCAGCCGCCCGCCGGGGGTGCCGGGGTCCGCGTCGGCGTCGAGTTGGCATCCGGGGATGCAGCGCGCCACCCGCTCCGGCTCGGTGAGCGCCTGCCGCACGGTCTCGACGGGAAACGGAACGTACACCTCGTGCTCCATGGCATGGGAGCCTAATTCCTTTCCCGCCACCGCGGGGACCCCTTGACGGGTGTCCGCGCTGTTCGAATTCGCACGGTCCGGCGTCCGGTCAGTCCAGGTGCCGTGGATGCATCAGCGTGGACGGCGGCAGGTCGCGGAGGCGGCCGTGGGTGAGGGAGCGGGCGGCCGAGCGGAGACCGGCGCGGGTCAGCGAGCGCAGGGCGGGGGCGTCCGGGGGCAGGGTCAGGCGGGGCGTCCGGCGGGCGGCGAGGAGGAAGCCCCAGCCGCAGACCGGGCGGGCGGTGGCCGGGCGGTCTGCGGTGGCGCGGTCCGGTCCGCAGGAGCGTTCCGGCACGGCGGCGCGGGACGGGAGCCGGCCGGGGATGCGGTACGGGACGGTGCTGAAGCCGGCGGCCCGTACGGTCGCGTCGACCGTCCAGAACGTGTGCGGCCGGGACACGGGCTCACCGGCGTGCACCGCCAGCCGGCCGCCCTCGGCCAGTGCGCGGACCACCAGGCCGTAGAACTCCTGCGAGTAGAGCTTGGCGGTGGCCGTGCTCCCGGGGCCGGGGAGATCCGCGATGACGACGTCGTACGGGCCGCCGTTCCGGGGCGCGGCGCCGCCCCGCCGCAGCCACTCGAACATGTCTCCCGCGACCACCCTGATCCGCGGATCGTCCAGCGCGTGCCTGTTGAGCGCGGACAGTCCCGGGTCCGTACGGGCCAGCCGTGCCACGCCCGGGTCGGCTTCGACGATCGTCACGTCCGTCACGCCGGGGTGGCGCAGCACCTCCCGGGCAGCCAGCCCGTCGCCGCCGCCGAGCACCAGGACCCGGCGGTGCGGGCCGCCGGCCATGGCCGGGTGGACCAGCCCTTCGTGGTACGGGACATCGTCGTCCGCACTGGCCCGCAGCCGCCCGTCCAGGTAGAGCCCGAGCGGCCCGCCGGCCTTCCCGGCCGCGGCGCCGCCCTTCCCGTCCCCCGGCACGGGCCGCCGCCGCTGGGACGCGCCCCGGCCCGAGCTGTCCACGTGGTCGCCCGTCGCGGCCGGACCCGTCCCGCCCGTGATCACCACTTCCTGGACACCGGTGCGGACCGCGACCCGCGCCGCCGATCCGTACACCGCGTCCCGCGCGGCCCGCTCGAAGGGCGGCACCAGCACCGTCCCGGCGGCGAGCAGCGCCAGCACCAGCACGTTCGTGACGATCAGCAGCCGGCGGGCCCGTACGGACAGGTCGTTGCGGAAGAGCCAGAGCACCAGCCCGCCGCCGGCCACCGCGTTGACCGAGCCGGTGAGCAGGACGCCGGTGACCTGGCCCAGCACCGGCAGCAGCAGGAAGGGGAAGGCCAGACCGCCGACCAGGGCGCCCACGTAGTCGGCCGCGAACAGGTCCGCCACCGCGCCTCCCGCGTCCTGGCGGCGCACCCGCTGGATGAGGGTCATCAGCAGCGGCACCTCGGCGCCGATGAGCATTCCGATGGCCAGCGAGAAGGCGACCAGGGCGGAGCGGGACTGGCCGAACCAGGCGTAGCAGGCGTAGAGCGCCATCGCGGAGAAGCCGCCCACGAGCGCGAGGACCGCCTCCAGCGCGCCGAAGCCGACGGCCGCCCGGCAGCGCAGCCGCTTGGCGAGCAGCGATCCGACGCCCATCGCGAAGACCATGACGGACAGCACGACGGACGCCAGGGTGACCGAGTCGCCGGTCAGGTAGGAGGCGAGGGCGACCAGTTCGAGTTCGTAGACGAGGCCGCAGGCGGCGCAGACGAAGACCGTGGCCAGGACGAGCAGCCGGCCGAGCCCGGCGGGGACGGGCAGTCGCGCCGGACTCCTGGTCTCGGGCGGCACGGGCGAACCGCGGAGGACTGGATCAGGCGGGTCGATCATGTCGTGCAACGCTACGTGACGATGGGATGGCCCTATGTCACCCACACGAGCGTAGTGGGCGTCTCACACGGGCGACTTGGAGCACTACGGGCACGCCCCCGGCCCCGCGAGCCAGTAAGAGCGCCCGCGGAGTTCGCCACCGTTCACAGCATTGCTGTTCGAGGTACGGGCCCTCGCCGTTCAGAGCGCCACCGCCATCCGGACCCCCACCCGCGTACGCGTCGCGACCAGCCGCCCTTCCTGCGGGTAGGCGTGCCAGGTGCGCCAGCGCACCTGGCCTTCCTCGCGCTGTGCCAGCATCGCGGTGAACGCGTGCGGCGAGCCCGGGAACGTTCCGGCAAGGCCGTGCGGGTGTTCGGCGACCAGGGCGAGCAGTTCCTGGGCACGCCCGGCGAACGAGCCCTGCGAGAGGGTCTCGACATGGGCGGCGAATTCGTACTCCCAGTCGCCGATGCGTTTCGCCACACCCAGCGGGAGCGGTGTGCTGCTGCCGGGTATGCAGGCGACGGTCTCGGAGCAGGTGCCGCGTTCCTCCTCAAGGAGTACCTGGTGGGACGCCCCGAGTAGTCTCAACTGCACGTGCGCGTCGGCAAGTTGGAGGTTGAGCACGGCAAGGGCCGGCAACGGCTCCCGGCCGAGCGCCCAGGCCAGGTCGGATGCGCGGGTATCGGTGTAGGCCGTTTTCAGAGTCGTGAGCATGGGTCGGCTCCGCAAGCACGCAGTGGATGGTGGGCCGGCCTGCCCCGGAGACGGGATCAGGGTTACGACGGTCTGCCGGCTCGTGCCCACGTGGGGTCCGAGAACTGGGATTCTCTAGGGAGAGGGAATCATGAAACGAGCGGGGCCCACAGCGTTTTTACCCACCTTCGCCGGGTTTCCATCCCTCAGAGGGCCACTCAGTTCAGTTGTTCAACAACCCACACCTCAGCGGGCGTTGACCCTGCTGGACGCATATGCGGGCCTGCATGGGCCCGATGCATGTGTACGGGGCAGCAACGCTCCCGCAGCCACCCCCGGACCCCGGCGAACCGCGCCCCCGGACCATCGAGAACCGCCCCTCAGGAACTGCCCCCGCCCCCACCACAACCCCCGCCGCCCCCACCGCAGGACGACGAGTGGTGTCCTCCCCCGCCACCGCAGGAGATCCCGCCGCAGGAGTGGCCGTGGTGGTGTCCGCCGCCCACGCCCGGATCACCGGCCACCCACCAGCCGGTGCCGTCGTGCCGGCGCCTGCCGAGGCTGCGGCGGCTGCCGCCGTCGCGGCTCTGCGCCGCCGTGGCCACCAGGGCCGCGACCACCACACAGATCACGAGGAAGACCACAAAACCCATCGTCGCCCCACACTCCTTTCCGTCCCCCGTAGCGAGGCACCCGCTCCGGCCGCCGCGGTGTCCCGCGGTCCGGCCGAGGCGCTGTCGTACGTGTCGTGTCCTTCGATCCCTCTCCGGTCCGCGCTGATCCACTCCGGTTCCGGCGGACGCTTTCGGGCCGCACGGTTGTGCGCCGTGTCGGCGGTTCGGGGCTCATGCCCGTGCCCTGCCGGGCGCAAAGCACAGTTGAGGAAGTCCAGAGGTTCGGCGGAGGATGGCGGGCATGCCACGACCGCTGCTCAACCGCCGCCTCGCCGAGTTCGGTACGACGATCTTCGCCGAGATGTCCGCGCTCGCCGTACGCACCGGATCGATCAACCTGGGACAGGGCTTCCCCGATACCGACGGACCGGAGGAGGTCAGGGAGGCGGCGGTCCGCGCGCTGCGCGACGGTCGCGGCAACCAGTACCCGCCGGGCCCCGGCGTCCCCGAACTGCGCACCGCCGTCGCCGGACACCAGCACCGTTTCTACGGTCGTCTCGGCGTGGAGTACGACCCCGACACCGAGGTCCTGGTCACCGCGGGCGCCACCGAGGCCATCGCCGCCTCGCTGCTCGCCCTCCTGGAGCCCGGTGACGAGGTGATCGCGCTGGAGCCGTACTACGACTCGTACGCCGCGTGCATCGCGATGGCGGGCGGCACCCGCGTCCCGGTGACGCTGCGCCCGTCCGCCGAGGACGGCACGTACGCCCTCGATCTCGACGAGCTGCGGGACGCCGTCACCGACCGCACCCGCCTCATCCTCCTCAACACCCCCCACAACCCCACCGGCACCGTCCTCGACCGCGCCGAACTCACCGAGATCACCCGCCTCGCCTGCGAACGCGACCTTCTGGTGATCACCGACGAGGTGTACGAACACCTCGTCTACGAAGGCGAGCACATCCCGCTGGCGTCCCTGCCCGGAATGCGCGAACGCACCGTCACCATCGGCTCGGCGGGCAAGACCTTCTCCTTCACCGGCTGGAAGGTCGGCTGGGTCACCGCGAGCCCGGAGCTGGTCAGCGCGGTCCGTTCCGCCAAGCAGTTCCTCACGTACGTCTCCGCCGGACCGTTCCAGTACGCGGTCGCCGAGGCGCTGGCCCTGCCCGACAGCTACTTCACCGGGCTGCGGGACGACCTGCGGGCCAAGCGCGACCTGCTGGCCGACGGCCTCGCCGCCGCCGGGTTCCGCGTCTTCCGCCCGTCCGGGACGTATTTCGTCACCACCGACATCCGCCCCCTCGGCGAGGAGGACGGTTTCGCCTTCTGCCGCGCCCTCCCGGAGCGCGCCGGTGTCGTGGCCATCCCCAACGCGGTCTTCTACGACCACCAGGACCAGGGCGCGCCGTACGTCCGGTTCGCGTTCTGCAAGCAGGAGAAGGTCCTCCGGGAAGCAGTCGACCGCCTCCGCGCCCTCTGACCACACGCCCCCGTCGCGCGCCCCCGCCCGCCACCCGGTCGGCCTACCGGGGTCGCGTGGCGGGCGGGTGGCGCCGAGAGTCGTGGTGTCGGGGTGCGCCGGGCGCGCGGGGGCCTGGTGTGTGACCGCCGCGCGCGTACCGGAGGTGTTCCGTGACCGCCGAGACCGTCGGCACCGCAGCCGCCGCGGGCATACGGCCCGGTTCCGTACGGGTTCATGTCCGGGCCGCCCTGCGCCGCGCGGCGCCCGCCCTCGCGCTGTTCGCGGCCGTCCGCTTCGCGGGCGTCCTGTGCACGGCGCTCTGGGCGTGGCACACCGGCCGCCACCCGCGCAGTCTGCTCGGCGCCACCTGGGACTCCAACTGGTATCTGGGCGTGGCCCAGTACGGCTACGGATCTCCGGCGCCGCACCATATGTGGCCGCCGGACCACTTCGCCGACCTGGCCTTTTTCCCTCTGTATCCCGGACTGATCCGCGGTGTGTCCGCCGTCCTGCCGGTGGGCGCGCTCACTGCCGGGCTGCTGCTGGCGTGGACGGCCGCCGCCGTGGCCGCCTGGGGAATCTTCGCGGTCGGCGCGCATCTGTACGGGCGGCGTGCCGGAACGTTTCTCGTGGTGCTGTGGGCCCTGCTGCCGCACGCCGTCATCGAGTCGCTGAGCTATACGGAACCGCTGCTCACCGCCCTGGCCGCCTGGGCGCTGTACGCCCTGCTCACCGACCGGCCGCTGTGGGCCGGCGCGCTGGCGCTGGCGGCCGGGCTGTCCCGGCCGAACGGTCTCGCGGTCGCCGTCGCGGTCATGATCGCGGCGGCCGTCCGGACCTGGCGGCGCGGGCGCGATCGCGGCGGCCCCCTACCCCGGCGGGACCGCCCGCTCTGGCCCTACTGGGCGGCCGCCCTCCTCGCCCCCGCCGGCTGGCTCGGGTACGTCCTGTGGGTGGGGGCGTTCACCGGCGCCGGGCCGCGCGGCTACTTCCGGGTGCAGGAGATCTGGGGTTCGCGTTTCGACTTCGGCCGGGACACGCTGCGGTCCGTGAAGCGGCTGTTCCTGCACGACGGGCCGCTGGTGCACCCCATGGCCGCCGCGGTCCTCGCCCTGGCGGTCCTGCTCCTCGTCCTGCTGGTGCTGGACCGGCCGCCCCTGCCGCTGCTCGCCTACGCGGCGGTGCTGGTGGCGATAGCGCTGGGCGGCACCGGGTACTTCCCCTCCAAGCCGCGGTTCCTGCTGCCGGCCTTCCCGCTGCTCGTGCCGGCGGCGGTGGCGCTGGCCCGCGCCCGGCCGCGTTCCGTCGTCCTGGCCACCGGCTCGCTGGCCGTGCTCTCCCTCGGATACGGCGTATATCTGCTGGCCATGGCTCCTCTGCCGCTGTGAACAGGGACCGGCCGGAAACAGCGACGGGCCCCGGAGCGATGTGCTCCGGGGCCCGCGACGCCGCTGACGGCAGGGGGCTCACGCCTCCTCGTCACCCGGCTTCTCGTCGCCTTCACCTTCGACGTCGGCCTCCAGGCCGAGCTGCTCGACGATCCACTTGTCGAACTCGATCGACGCACGGACCCAGCTGACCGTGCTCGAAACGAAGTGCTCAAGGGCGACGCCGGTGCCGATCAGCATCGACGCCTCGCCGATCAGCCGGACCGTACCGTCGTCGTGGGTGTGGGTGTACGCCTTGGGCCACAGCGTCCGGCGGTTCCAGTCGTCGAGCGCCTCCAGCAGCTTCGGCTTGTCGTCGATGCCGTGCGGGCGGTCGTAGAACGTACGGACGGAGAAGATCTGCTGCTCCTCCTCGCCGCGGAACATGAAGTACGTGCGGAACTGCTCCCACGGGGCGGCGAGGTCACCCTCGTCGTCGACTACGTACTTCAGCTCCATCTGGTCGAGGAGCTGCTTGACCAGGTCCTGGTCGGGCAGGACGGGACCATCAGGCCCCGACGGCTGCGGTTCGGGCTGGCCCCCGAAATTCGGGATCGAGGACGGGTCGATGCTCACCGTGGAATTCCCTTCGTATGGTCCCCGCCATCCTCCCCCATCCCGGCCCCGTCATGGCAAGCCCGCCGCCCCCGCTCCGCTGCGGGCTGAAGACCCGGCGGGAGGAGAAGCGGCGGGGAGCCTGGTGTGACGGCCCGGTGCCGGCGGTCCGGTGCGGCTTACCGTACGGGACCGACCACCAGCGACCTGCCGTCCTCGGCGACATCCACCCGTACCGTGTCGCCGTCCAGCACCTCGCCCGACAGGATCGCCTTGGCGAGCTGGTCGCCGATCGCGGTCTGCACCAGGCGGCGCAGCGGGCGGGCGCCGTACGACAGATCCGGCGCGTCCTGCGGCCGGTCCAGGGCCGGCTCCTGGCCGAGCCAGGCGAGCCAGGTCAGGGCGCGGTCGGTGACGTCCAGCGTCAGCCTGCGGTCGGCGAGCCGGCGCTGCAGGTGGCCGAGCTGGATGCCCGCGATGCGCTGGAGCTGGTCGGTGCCGAGCGGGTGGAAGACCACCAGGTCGTCCAGCCGGTTCAGGAATTCCGGCCGGAAGGACGTCCGGACCGTCTCCAGCACCTTCTCCTTCTTCTGGTCCTCCTTCAGGAGGGGGTCCATCAGGAAGTTCGAGCCCAGGTTGGAGGTCAGGATCAGGATCGTGTTGCGGAAGTCGACCGTGCGGCCCTGGCCGTCGGTGAGCCGGCCGTCGTCGAGGACCTGGAGGAGCACGTCGAAGACCTCGTGGTGCGCCTTCTCCACCTCGTCCAGCAGCACGACGCTGTACGGGCGGCGGCGGACCGCCTCGGTGAGCTGGCCGCCCTCCTCGTAACCGACGTAGCCGGGCGGGGCGCCGACCAGGCGGGCCACGCTGTGCTTCTCGCCGTACTCGCTCATGTCGATGCGGACCATCGCCCGCTCGTCGTCGAAGAGGAAGTCGGCGAGCGCCTTGGCCAGTTCGGTCTTGCCGACGCCGGTCGGGCCGAGGAAGAGGAAGGAGCCGGTGGGGCGGTCCGGGTCGGCGATGCCGGCGCGGGTACGGCGCACCGCGTCGGACACCGCTCGTACGGCCTCGGTCTGGCCGATCAGGCGCTTGCCCAGCTCATCCTCCATGCGCAGCAGCTTCTGCGTCTCGCCCTCCAGCAGGCGCCCGGCGGGGATGCCGGTCCAGGAGCCGACCACGTCCGCGATGTCGTCCGGGCCGACCTCCTCCTTGACCATGGAGGACTTGGCGTCCTTGGTCGCCTCCTGCTCGGCCTCGGCCGCCGCGGCCTCCTCCAGCTCCCGCTCCAGGCCCGGGATCTCTCCGTACAGCAGCTTGGATGCGGTGTCGAAGTCGCCGTCGCGCTGGGCGCGCTCGGCCTGGCCGCGCAGCTCGTCCAGCTTCTCCTTCAGCTCGCCGAGGCGGTTGAGGCCCTGCTTCTCCTTCTCCCAGCGGGCGGTCAGGCCGCGCAGCTCCTCCTCCTTGTCGGCGAGGTCCTTGCGCAGCTTCTCCAGGCGCTGGACGGAACCGGCGTCGGTCTCGTTCTTGAGGGCCAGCTCCTCCATGCGCAGCCGGTCGACGGAGCGCTGGAGTTCGTCGATCTCCACGGGCGAGGAGTCGATCTCCATACGGAGGCGGGAGGCCGCCTCGTCGACGAGGTCGATGGCCTTGTCGGGCAGGAAGCGGGAGGTGATGTAGCGGTCGGAGAGGGTGGCGGCGGCGACCAGCGCGGAGTCCGCGATCTGCACCTTGTGGTGCGCCTCGTAGCGGCCCTTGAGCCCGCGCAGGATCGCGACCGTGTCCTCGACGGTCGGCTCGGCGACCAGCACCTGCTGGAAGCGCCGCTCCAGCGCCGGGTCCTTCTCGATGCGCTCGCGGTACTCGTCCAGGGTCGTGGCGCCGACCATGCGCAGCTCGCCGCGGGCCAGCATCGGCTTGAGCATGTTGCCCGCGTCCATGGCGGAGTCGCCGCCGGCGCCGGTGCCGACGACCGTGTGCAGCTCGTCGATGAAGGTGATGATCTGGCCGTCGCTGGACTTGATCTCCGCCAGTACGGTCTTGAGGCGCTCCTCGAACTCGCCGCGGTACTTCGCGCCCGCGACCATCGCACCCAGGTCCAGCGCCACCAGCCGCTTGTCGCGCAGCGACTCGGGAACGTCGCCCTTCACTATCCGCTGCGCCAGGCCCTCGACGACGGCGGTCTTGCCGACGCCGGGCTCGCCGATCAGCACCGGGTTGTTCTTCGTGCGCCGCGAGAGCACCTGCACCACGCGGCGGATCTCCTGGTCACGGCCGATGACCGGGTCCAGTTTGCCCTCGCGCGCGGCCGCCGTGAAGTCCGTGCCGAACTTCTCCAGCGCCTTGTACGTGCCCTCCGGGTCCGGGTTGGTCACCCGCCGGCCGCCCCGGCTGTCCTCGAAGGCGCTCAGCAGCTTCTTGGCCGTGGCGCCCTGCTGGGCCAGCAGTTCGCCGGTGCGGCCGCCCTTGGCGGCGATGCCGATGAGGAGGTGCTCGGTGGAGATGAAGTCGTCGCCCAGCTCCTTCGCGCGCTGCGCGGCGTCGGCGATGACGGCCAGCGTGTCGCGGTCGGGCTGCGGCGGGGCGACCGTGGAACCCTGGACGCTGGGCAGTGCGGCCAGCTGGCGCTCGGCGCCGGAGCGCAGCGTGGCGGCGTCCGCCTCGACGGCCGCCAGCAGGTCCAGGACGTTCTCGTTGTCGGTGCCGGTGAGCAGCGCGAGCAGCAGATGCACGGGGGTCATGTCCGCGTGTCCCGCCGTCACCGCCCGCTCGTTGGCGGCGCTCAGCGCCTCCCGGCTCTTGTTGGTCAGCTCGGCGTCCACTCGCGCGCTCCTCCTTGTGCTCGTGTGCGTGATCGGTGCCGTGGTCCGGCAGCGAAACCTGCTCAGCTCAACGTCCGATAAGTTGAGTCTATTCCACTCAACGCGGTTCTGGGGGACTCTACGGTGTCTTCCGGCCCTTCTACGGGTGCACCGGACGGCCCGGACCATGCCATGCCGGTCGCACGCAATCGCCCCGGAGGCGCTCTCCGCATCGCCGTACGGCCGTCGGCGTACCGCTGCAGCCGCCGCCCGACCTGCCTCCGTCGTCCCGATCCGGGCCGGCCGCCACCGTCGTGCGCCCGCCCGCGTCCCGTGGCCCGCCAGCAGGGCGTACGGAGGTTTCACGGCACCTTCACGACTCCTCCACGCCGTGCGCGCTGTCCCTTTGCAGCCCCTCCGCACGACACCCCCACAGGAACCCCAATTACTCTTCCGGTCATGGCCCACGACCTGGATGACCTCAGCCCCGAGTACCTCGCCTTCTGGAGCGAGCACCTCCTGTGCACGCTGACCACCCTGCGCCCCGACGGCACGCCGCACGTCGTCCCGGTCGGTGTCACCTTCGACGCGAACCAGCGCATCGCCCGCGTGATCACCCGTAAGGACAGCAGCAAGGTCGGACACGTCCTCGCGGGCGGCCCGGACGGCGCCCGGGTCGCGGTGTGCCAGATGCTCGGCAGGCGGTGGGCCACCCTGGAGGGCGTCGCCCGTATCCGTACGGACGCGGACGTGGTGGCGGACGCGGTACGGCGCTACGCCGAGCGGTACGGACGCACCCCGACCCCCAAGCCGGACCGGGTGATGATCGAGATCACCGTGACCAAGGCGCTGGGCCGGGCCTGACCACCGGCCGGCCAGGTCCGTACCTGGCCGGATCCGGACGCCGGGGCTCCGCTGCTCCGGCTGCCCTGCTATGCCGATTGCGGAGACACCCGTTCGCGATACGGAGCTTCGCGAACGCATCACGGCAGCAGGAGAGCGCATGGCGCCTGGATCACGCCCCGAACCGATCAGTTCCCGTACCGGTGTCCGACCGGCCCCCGCCCGCGCCGAACTGTGCCCCCGGTGCGGCGGACAGCTCGCCGTCAACCAGGACGGCTGGAAGATCTGCCACGCGTGCGGATACGCCTCGCCGCCCGGCACCGCCCCTCCACCCCGCCGCTCGCGCGGCGGTATCGTCACCCCCACACTCGCCACGTCCCGGGGGGCACGATGAACTCGGTCCGAGTGACGGCGATCGCCTGCCTCATGCCGCTGTCGGGGCTGGACGACGACCCGTTCCTGGTGGACGACCGCAGCCAGCACGCCATGTGCGCCCAGTGGGCACAGGCCCGCGCCTACCACCTGACCTGCCGGCTCAGCGTGCACCAGCTGCGCGCCGACCACACCGCGCTGTGGCAGGACGTGGAGGCCGGGCTGGTCGACGTGTTCGTCGCCGCCAACCGCCGCGCCCTGGAGAACGCCATCGCCTCGGCCGACGAGTTCACCGCCCGGTGCGCCGCCGCCGGCGTCCGGCTGGAGATCGCCGACTACGACGAGCCGGTCTACACCACCGCCATGAAATCCCACGTCCACCGCCGCCTGTCCATGCCGACGGCCGGCTACAACGGCTGCTGAGCACACCGCCCGAAGCCCAGGGCACACGGCGAAGGCCGGGGCCGGGATGCGTGCGCACCCCGGCCCCGGCCTTCGAACGATCTGACGGCCGCTATTCGGACCGCTTCCTCGGACGCCACACGACCAGCGCGCCGGCCTGCTGGACATCCTGATAGGGCACCAGGTCCCGGCGGTACGAGGCGTGCACCGCCGCCTCCCGCTGCTGGATGGCGGCGGCCGCGCCCTCGACCGCGTGCTGGAGTTCGGCGACCCGCTGGCGCAGGGCCGTGACCTGGTTCTCCAGCTCGATGATGCGCTTGATGCCGGCGAGGTTGATGCCCTCGTCCTGCGACAACCGCTGCACTTCCCGGAGCAGTTCGATGTCCCGGGCCGAATAGCGCCGGCCGCGCCCTGCCGTACGGTCGGGCGAGACCAGCCCCAGGCGGTCGTACTGACGCAGCGTCTGCGGATGCAGGCCCGAGAGCTGGGCCGCGACGGAAATGACGTACACCGGCGACTCTTCGGTCAGTTCATACGGGTTCCGACGCCCGCCCCGGCCATCCATCCGACTCAAGCTCCCTTCGCGGCCTGGAACAGCTCCGCCCGCGGGTCCTCACCCGCGGTCGCCTCGCGGTAGGACTCCAGCGACTCCCGTGCGGTGTCGCCGAGGTCCTTGGGGACCTGCACCTCGACGGTGACCAGCAGGTCGCCACGGGTGCCGTCCTTGCGCGACGCGCCCTTGCCGCGCACGCGCATCGTACGTCCGTTGGGGGTCCCGGCCGGGAGTTTGAGCGTCACCGGCGGGCCGCCGAGTGTCGGCACCCGCACCTCGCCGCCCAGCGCCGCCTCCGGGAAGGTGACCGGGACGGTGACGGTGAGGTTGTCGCCCTTGCGGCCGAAGACCGGGTGGGCCTCGACGTGCACGACGACGTACAGGTCGCCGTTCGGGCCGCCGCGCTCGCCCGGGGTGCCCTTGCCGCGCAGCCGGATGCGCTGCCCGTCGGAGACGCCCGCCGGGATGCGCACCTGCATCGTGCGCGAACTGGTCGCCCGGCCGCTGCCCTTGCAGACGTCGCACGGGTTCTCCGCGATCAGGCCGCGGCCCTTGCAGTCCACACACGGGTCGGTGAGCGAGAAGCCGCCACCGCCGCCGCGGCTGACCTGTCCGGTGCCGACGCAGGTCGGGCACACCCGCGGCGTGCCGTTCTTGTCGCCGGTGCCCGAACACGCCTTGCAGGGCGCCTGGCTGGACATCCGCAGCGGGACCGTGGCCCCGTCCGCCGCCTCGGTGAAGCTGAGCGTCACCTCGGACTCGACGTCCTGGCCGCGGCGCGGCTGCGTACGCGTACCGCCGCCACCGCGGTTGAACAGCCCGCCGAAGACATCGCCGAGCCCGCCGCCGAAGCCGCCGCCCGCCGTGCCGCCCTGGGCACCGCCGCCTCCGAAGAGGTCACCGAGGTCGAAGTTGAACGATCCGCCACCGGCGCCGCCGGGGCCGGCGCGGAAGCCGCCGTTGCCGAACAGCGCCCGCGCCTCGTCGTACTCCTTGCGGCGCTTGGGGTCACCGAGGATGTCGTTGGCCTCGGAGATCTCCTTGAAGCGCTCCTCGGCCTTGGCGTCCCCCTTGTTGGCGTCCGGGTGGAACTCCCGGGCCAGCTTGCGGTACGCCTTCTTGATCTCCGCCTCGGTGGCGTCCTTCGGGACGCCGAGGACCTTGTAGTAGTCCTTCTCCACGAAGTCCTTGGTGTTCATCCCCGACGTCCCTCCTCCCGAACTGCTTCCCGTACCGCCGCGTCAGCCCTCCTCCGGGCCACCGCTCTCCTCGTCCGAAGCCTTGGCGTCGTCCTCCGAGGCGGCCTTGCCGGACTGCGCGCCCGGCTGCGGCTCGGCGACCGCGACCCGCGCGGGGCGGATCGTTCGTTCACCGATGCGATACCCCGGCTGGAGGATGGCGACGCACGTGGTCTCCGTGACATCCGGAGCGTACGAGTGCATCAGGGCCTCGTGGATCGTCGGGTCGAAGGGCTCGCCCTCCTTGCCGAACTGCTGGAGGCCCAGCTTCGCGGCCACCGTCTCCAGCGACTCGGCCACCGACTTGAAGCCGCCGACCAGCTCGCCGTGCTCCCGGGCCCGCCCGATGTCGTCGAGGACGGGCAGCAGCTCGGTGAGCAGATTCGCCGCGGCGACCTCCTTCACCGACACCCGGTCCCGCTCCACCCGGCGACGGTAGTTCTGGTACTCCGCCTGGAGCCGCTGGAGGTCCGCGGTGCGCTCGTTGAGCGCGGTACGCACCTGGTCCAGCTGCGCCGTGGCGGCTACGTCCTGGTTCGTTTCCCCGGCCGGGGCCGAGCCCGCCGTGTCGGCGGACTCGGCCTGCGCCGCGTCATCAGGGGTCTGTGCGGCTTCGGCGGGGACGTCGGGCTTCTTGTCCTCGAAGCCCGGAGTCTCCTCCGTCACGCGGCACCGTCCTTCTTCGGCTTCTCGTCGTCGACGATCTCGGCGTCCACGACATCGTCCTCGGCCTTGGCCTGCTGGCCGCCCGCGGCACCGGCGGCGCCCTCGGCACCGCCCGCGGCCGCACCGGCGCCCTGGGCGTCGGCGTACATGGCCTGTCCCAGCTTCTGGCTCACCGCGGCGACCTTCTCGGTCGCGGTGCGGATCTCGGCGGTGTCCTCGCCCTTGAGCTTCTCCTTCAGCTCACCGACGGCGGTCTCGACCTCGGTCTTCACCTCGGCGGGAACCTTGTCCTCGTTGTCCTTGAGGAACTTCTCCGTCTGGTAGACGAGCTGCTCGCCCTGGTTGCGGGACTCGGCGGCCTCGCGGCGGCGGTGGTCCTCGTCGGCGTACTGCTCGGCCTCCTGGCGCATCCGGTCGACCTCGTCCTTCGGCAGCGAGGAGCCGCCGGTGACGGTCATCTTCTGCTCCTTGCCGGTGCCGAGGTCCTTCGCCGCGACGTGCATGATGCCGTTCGCGTCGATGTCGAAGGTGACCTCGATCTGCGGCACGCCGCGCGGGGCCGGGGGCAGACCGGTCAGCTCGAACATGCCGAGCTTCTTGTTGTACGCCGCGATCTCGCGCTCGCCCTGGTAGACCTGGATCTGCACGGAGGGCTGGTTGTCCTCGGCGGTGGTGAAGATCTCCGAGCGCTTGGTCGGGATCGTCGTGTTCCGCTCGATGAGCTTGGTCATGATGCCGCCCTTGGTCTCGATACCGAGGGACAGCGGGGTGACGTCCAGCAGGAGGACGTCCTTGACCTCACCCTTGAGGACACCGGCCTGCAGCGACGCGCCGATGGCGACGACCTCGTCCGGGTTGACGCCCTTGTTGGCGTCCTTGCCGCCGGTCAGCTCCTTGACGAGCTCGGCGACGGCCGGCATCCGGGTCGAGCCGCCGACCAGGACCACGTGGTCGATCTCGGACAGCTCAATGCCGGCGTCCTTGATGACGTTGTGGAACGGGGTCTTGCAGCGCTCCAGGAGGTCCTGGGTCAGCTGCTGGAACTGCGCCCGGGTGAGCTTCTCGTCCAGGTGCAGCGGGCCCTCGGCGGAGGCGGTGATGTAGGGCAGGTTGATCGTCGTCTCGGTGGACGAGGACAGCTCGATCTTCGCCTTCTCCGCGGCCTCGCGCAGGCGCTGGAGCGCCATCTTGTCCTTGGAGAGGTCGACGCCGTGGCCGTTGTTGAACTGCTTGACCAGGTAGTCGACGACGCGCTGGTCCCAGTCGTCACCACCGAGGTGGTTGTCACCGTTGGTCGCCTTGACCTCGACGACACCGTCGCCGATCTCCAGCAGCGAGACGTCGAACGTACCGCCACCGAGGTCGAAGACCAGGATGGTCTGGTCGTCCTTCTCCAGGCCGTAGGCCAGGGCCGCGGCGGTGGGCTCGTTGACGATGCGCAGGACGTTCAGGCCCGCGATCTCGCCGGCCTCCTTGGTGGCCTGGCGCTCGGAGTCGTTGAAGTAGGCCGGAACGGTGATGACCGCGTCCGCGACCTTCTCGCCGAGGTAGGCCTCCGCGTCCCGCTTGAGCTTCTGCAGGATGAAGGCGCTCATCTGCTGCGGGTTGAAGTCCTTGCCGTCCAGGTTGACCTTCCAGTCAGTGCCCATGTGGCGCTTGACCGAACGGATCGTCCTGTCGACGTTGGTGACCGCCTGGCGCTTCGCGACCTCGCCGACCAGCACCTCGCCGTTCTTGGCGAAGGCGACGACGGACGGCGTGGTCCTGGCGCCCTCGGCGTTGGTGATGACGGTGGGCTCACCGCCTTCGAGAACACTGACGACGGAGTTCGTCGTGCCCAGGTCGATGCCGACCGCACGTGCCATTTCGATTCCTCCAGTGACTTGAGTGGAACAGGCTCAAGCGTGCAGCACCATCGCCAGCCTGTCAATTGACCTGAGCCGATCCCGCTCAACTTTCATGTCGGGCTTATCGTCACTCCCCGCTTCGGGGGACGCGGTCCGGGGTGGAAAGGGTTGCCTGCGCGACACAGATCACCGGCCGGGCGGCTTCATGGCGCTCGGGATACTGGGTAACCTCAGCGCAGACCCGAAAAGTTACTGCCTAGTAATCGCTGTAGTCCTTGAACCGCGGACTCCGTGTACCCCTCGTACGTACGCGCAGCCCCTCAAAGTATTCCCCGTAACCCCCGCACTCGCAGGCCCGAGGAGCCACCCATGCAACTCGCCGCGATCATCGTGTCGCTGGTCCTAATCGCGGTCGGCGTAGCACTGTTCGGCCGTGCCATCCTGCAGATCGTCCGCCAGCTGCGGCTCGGTCAGCCCGTGCCGGCCGGAACCCGGACCGACGACCCCACGCAACGCACGGTCACGGTGGTCAAGGAGTTCCTCGGCCACACCCGGATGAACCGCTGGGGCGTCGTGGGCGTGGCGCACTGGTTCGTGGCGGTGGGCTTCTTCTCGCTGCTGCTGACGATCGTCAACGCCATCGGGCAGCTCTTCAAGGCCGACTGGCTGCTGCCCGTCATCGGCGAGTGGGCGCCGTACAACGTCTTCGTCGAGTTCATCGGCACGATGACGGTGCTCGGCATCCTGGCCCTGATCGTCATCCGGCAGCTGAGCAAGCCCGGCAAGCCGGGCCGCAAGTCCCGCTTCGCCGGCTCCAACTTCGGCCAGGCGTACTTCGTCGAGGCGGTCATCCTGATCGTCGGCGTCTGCATCTTCATGCTGCACGCGCTGGAGGGCGCCCAGCACCACGTGGACGGCTACGAGTCCTCGTTCTTCATCTCGTACCCGGTGGTCTCGTGGCTGGAGGGCCTGGACGTCTCGACGCTCCAGAACCTCACCTACTTCTTCGCCGCCCTGAAGATCGCGACGTCCTTCATCTGGATGATCACGGTCGCGCTGAAGACCGACATGGGCGTGGCCTGGCACCGCTTCCTGGCCTTCCCGAACATCTGGTTCAAGCGCGAGGCCGACGGTGACGTGGCGCTCGGCGCGCTGCAGCCGATGACCAGCGCGGGCAAGCCGATCGACTTCGAGGACCCGGGCGAGGACGACCAGTTCGGCGTCTCCCAGATCGAGCACTTCTCCTGGAAGGGCCTGCTCGACTTCTCCACCTGCACCGAGTGCGGCCGCTGCCAGTCGCAGTGCCCCGCCTGGAACACCGGCAAGCCGCTGTCGCCGAAGCTGCTGATCATGGCGCTGCGCGACCACGCGCACGCCAAGGCCCCGTACCTGCTCGCCGGCGGCGGCAAGGACGAGGAGGGCGCCGAGAAGGCGACCGCCGCCCAGCTCAAGGACGTGCCCGCGGCGGCGCTCGCCGAGGCCGAGCGTCCGCTGGTCGGCACCCTGGAAGAGAACGGCGTCATCGACCCGGACGTGCTGTGGTCCTGCACCACCTGCGGCGCCTGCGTCGAGCAGTGCCCGGTCGACATCGAGCACATCGACCACATCGTCGACATGCGCCGCTACCAGGTCATGATCGAGTCCAGCTTCCCCAGCGAGGCCGGCACGATGCTGAAGAACCTGGAGAAGAAGGGCAACCCCTGGGGCCTCGCCAAGAAGCAGCGGCTGGCGTGGACCAAGGAGGTCGACTTCGAGGTCCCGGTCGTCGGCGCGGACGTCGAGGACCTCACCGAGGTCGAGTACCTGTACTGGGTCGGCTGCGCGGGCGCCCTGGAGGACCGCGCGAAGAAGACCACCAAGGCGTTCGCCGAGCTGCTGCACATCGCGGGCGTGAAGTTCGCGATCATGGGCGGCGACGAGAAGTGCACCGGTGACTCGCCGCGCCGGCTGGGCAACGAGTTCCTGTTCCAGCAGCTGGGCGCGGAGAACGTCGCCTCGCTCAACGCGGCCTTCGGCGAGGACGACGAGGACCCGGCGACGCGGAAGCCCAAGTCGGCGAAGAAGATCGTCGCCACCTGCCCGCACTGCTTCAACACGATCGCCAACGAGTACCCGCAGCTCGGCGGCGAGTACGAGGTCATCCACCACACCCAGCTGCTCCAGCACCTGATCGACGAGGGCAAGCTGACCCCCGTCACCCCGGTCGAGGGTCTGATCACGTACCACGACCCCTGCTACCTGGGCCGCCACAACAAGGTCTACACACCGCCGCGCGAGATCATCGCCAAGGTGCCCGGCCTGCGCAACGAGGAGATGCACCGCCACAAGGAGCGCGGCTTCTGCTGCGGCGCGGGCGGCGCGCGCATGTGGATGGAGGAGCGGATCGGCAAGCGCATCAACAACGAGCGCGTCGACGAGGCCCTGTCCCTCAACCCGGACATCGTCTCCACCGCCTGCCCGTTCTGCCTCGTCATGCTGACCGACTCGGTCAACGGCAAGAAGAACGACGGCAAGGCGAAGGAGTCCATCCAGGTCGTCGACGTGGCCCAGCTGCTGCTGGACTCCGTCAAGACCCCGGTCGACCCGGCGGGCGAAGAGGCCGCGGCGGACGCGCCGGAGCCGGAGCCGGTGAAGTAGCCGGTCCTTTTCGCACCCGGCCCGCGGCCGGTCCCGCTTCGGCGGGGCCGGCCGCGGGCGTGCGTGCGGGGTGCGTCCCGATGTTCGACGTGGTGTGTGTGCGGGGTGCGTCCCGACGTACCGAAGTCGTCGCGACGCACCGGGCCCGTCACGACGTACCGTCCCGTACATGAGATCCGCTTCCGCCGCCCTCGCCACGGCCGCCGCGCTCACCGCACTCGTCGCGCTCACCGGGTGCGGCGGCGCGTCGCAGGCGGCGGATCCCGCGCGGCCCGCCGCCCGGCCCTTCGAGGGCCTGCCCTTCGTCGGCGTGCTGATCGCCGGCGGCGAGCACTACTGCTCCGCGAGCGTCATCGACAGCCCGAAGGGCAACATGCTCGCCACCGCGGCGCACTGCGTCCACTTCGAGGGCGACGACGCGTCCGACGGGTACGAGCCCGGCCCGGTCACCGGCGACATCCAGTTCGCGCCACGCTTCTCCGGGGCCGGGGAGGGCACGTTCCCGTACGGGAAGTGGAAGGTCAGCGGCGTCCACGTACCCGAGTCGTGGACCGAGGAGGACGACGACCGGGGTGACTACGCTTTCCTCACCGTGGAGCCGGACGCGCAGGGCCGCTCCGTACAGGAGGTCGTCGGCGCGGCCTCCCCCGACTGGTCCTCGGGCCCGCGCCGGCACGTCACCGTCGTCGGCTATCCCAACGAGGCCCACAACCCCTCGAACCGCCCGATCACCTGCGCCACGGACACCCGCCGCGACGACGACGAGCCGTACATGGTCGAGATGAAGTGCGGCGGCTTCTACGACGGCACCAGCGGCGGCCCCTGGCTCGCCGACCACCGCGACGCCCGCCGCCCCGGCCGCCTGATCGGCGTGCTGAGCGGCGGCGACACCGATGACGAGTCGACGGCCGTCCTCTTCGGCAAGGAGGCGCGGGAGCTGTACGAGCGGGTGGCCCGGGGCGCGGCGAAGTCGGCCTGATCGCCACCGTCGCGTCCCGTCCCCGCCATTGCGCCATCCGGGACCGCCCTGCACCATCACCACCGACCGACGGTGCTACTGGGCCTCTTGGGGCTGGACAGGACACGGTGGACGCATGTCCGGACGAGGACGAGGCACGCCCGTACGCGGCCGAAGACGCGACCGAAGGCCCGGACGGGCAGGCGGCCGAGAAAGCGGCTCAGGACTCGGCCCGCCCGTCGTCCTCGCCCTCGCCGCGGCCCTCCTCACCGGCTGCGGCCCCCTCGGGGCCGCTCCATCCGACGGCCCCGGCCGCCCCGCGGCCCAGGCACGGCACCCCGCCGGCCCCGCGCACACCACCGTGCTGGCCCTCACCGACTTCGACGGCGACGGCCACGCCGACCTGGTCCTCCTCACCCGCCGCACCCCGGCCCAGGAGGCCCCCGCACCGGGCGCCCCCGCCCAGGACCGCATCCCCATCCACCCCGGCACCCCCACCGGCCCCGGCCCGACGGCCCAGGCCACCTTCTCCACCACCGCCTTCACCGACGGCTGACCCGTACGCGCCCCCGGAGCGGCGCCCAGCGCGTCCCGTAGGCGTGCCGTACACGTCCCGTGCACGGACACGTCCGCCACGGGCAACCCCCGTCGGCCCGCCGGAGGGTGCACCTATTCTTTCTCCCGTGCGCAGGTGAGGCAGCCGGGACCGGACGGACGGTTCTGTCTGCCCGGGGGAGAGGGTCGTACTGAACATGTCTGCGGAGCCGGGGGCCGCCACCCCGTCCGTGCCGTCCGTTCCTTCTGTGCTGTCCCTGCGGACGGCGGACCTGGACGAGGCACGGTGGGCGATCGCCGAGGCGTTCCACGCCAACCACATCGACCGGCTGTCCCGGGGCGACGGCGTGGACGCGTCCCTGGATGTCGTACAGCTGGGCGCGGTCACCGTCGGTGAGGTCGGGTTCGGCGCCGAGCTGCGGCTGCGGTTCGGCGAACTGGGCACGTACCACGTGGACGTGCCGCTGAGCGGCTCCATCCAGTGGCGGCAGGGGGCGCGGGCGGCGCAGACCACCACGCCGGACCGGGCCGGAGTGTTCCAGCCGGACGGTGCCACCACCATCGACCGGTGGAGCGGCGGCTGCCGGGTGCTGGCGGTGAAGATCCGTACGGCGGACCTGGAGCAGCATCTGGAACACCTGCTCGACAGGCCCGTCCGTACCCCGGTGCGCTTCGCCCCGGACTTCGACGTGTCCCGCGGGCCGGGGCTCGGCTGGGCCCGGCTGGTGCGGACGGCCGTACGGGACATCCAGGACGCGGGCGAGCTGATGAAGCAGCCGCTGGTGGCGGCGCCTCTGCAAGAAGCGCTGCTCAGCGGGCTGCTGCTGGCCGCCGAGCACCCGCACCGCGAGGAGCTGACCCAGCCGTCGGCCCCGGCGGCGCCGTCCCACCGCCCGGCGCCCGTGAAGCGCGCGGTGGACGCCATCCAGGGGCGGCCCGAGCACCCCTTCGACACCGCCGAGCTGGCCGCCGTCGCGCGGGTCAGCGTGCGCTGGCTCCAGGAGGGCTTCCGCCGGCATGTCGGCATGTCCCCGATGGCCTACCTGCGCGACGTACGGCTGAGCCGCGTACGGGACGAGCTGCGGCGGGCGGGGCCGGGCGAGGTGAGTGTGGGCGAGGTGGCGTACCGGTGGGGGTTCGTCCATCTGGGGCGGTTCGCGCGCAGTTACCGGGAGCGGTTCGGGGAGACGCCTTCGCAGACGCTGCACGCGCCGTGACGCGGGCGGGGCGGACGTGGGCGGCCGTGAGACGGGGGGGGCGGCCCCTCGCCCCGGCGCCGAACGCGCAGCGTGATCCGGATACCGGCTGCGCAGAATGGATCATGCCGCCGCCCGCGCCCCGCTACGGTCTGGGGTGCCAGGGCCGAGTCGGCGATGCCGATGCGTTCGTCCGTCGGTGCGTGCCGACGACGGTGTGCACCGGTGGGCCGGCCCCTGGGTGCCGGCCGGTATCCCCCCGTAACCGCAGCCGGGCCCCCGCCCGTGAGGCGTCGGACGACGACGATCCGATGCCTCATGGGCCGGTGGACGGCGCTACGCGGCCCACCCCACCGGCGCCCCCGGGACCACTCGCGGCCCCCCATTCCCGTACGTCCTCCCCTGCCCCTGCCCTGCCCCCTCGGGGACCCGCCTCCATTCCCCCTAGACGATTAGTTCCGATTGCGGGGTTCACGGACGCGGGGAGGGTGTCCAGCATCGGGTTGTGACGACCGAACTAGACACCCTCTTGACCGCAC
>NZ_JBVIQN010000038.1:0-93905 GCF_055577005.1 Streptomyces sp. NPDC033221
CGGTTACATTTCGAACCCGGAAGCTAAGCCTTTCAGCGCCGATGGTACTGCAGGGGGGACCCTGTGGGAGAGTAGGACGCCGCCGAACAATTTTTTCGCTCCGGTCCCTGAACCTCTGGTTCAGGGACCGGAGCTTTTTTGCGTTCCCGACGTTTTCGGCCCGGCCGGGGTGGGTTCACTCGGAAGAGTGGTCGGCCTGGCGCAGCCGGCGCGTGAAGGGTGGGAAGGGAGGACAAGGTGTGGCCAGGGAGGCGGGCGGCTGGGATGCTGTGCCGATGGGGTATCTGGTCAGACGGGTGAAGGCGGACGAGTGGAAGCGGCTGAGGGAACTCCGGCTGGCGGCGCTCGCCGATCCGCTCGCGCGGATCGCTTTCAACGAGTCCTTCGAGAAGGTCGCCGCGTACCCGGACGAGGTGTGGCAGCGGCGGGCGGGCCGGAGTGACGAGGACCAGGATCCGCTGACCTTCGTCGGCGAAGCGCCCGACGGCAGTTGGGGCGGCATGGTGGTCGTGCTCGTCGAGAAGGAGGGCGCGGACGAGCGGGACGGTGAGGCGCCGTGGGCGCACATCGTCGGTGTGTACGTCCGTCCGGAGCATCGCGGTACGGGGCTGGCGCGCGACCTGTTCGCGGCGGCCGTGGAGTGGGCGTGGAGCCGGTCCGAGCCGGCGGTGGCACGCGTACGGCTCTGGGTGCACGAGGAGAACGAGCGCGCGGCGGCGCTCTACCGGTCGCTGGGCTTCGCCGAGACCGGGCGGACGATGGCCGACCCCAAGGACGGGACGGCCATCGAGCGCGAGATGACGCTGGAGCGCGCGTAGCGGACGCCGGGGATCAGGACGGTAGCGGGGCGTGCGGCCAGCGGGCACGGGCCTGTTCCTGCGAGCGCAGCGTGGCCAGCGTCAACAGCCCTTGTGCGCGGCCGGTTTCGAGGAGGCCGGGCAGGGCGGGGAATGGCGCCAGCGCCGCGATGTCGTCCAGGACGAGGGTGAGTGGTGGGTCGAGCCGACCGGCGGATGACCGTTCGGCCATGCGGCGGCCGCGCTCGACCACGTCGGAGAGGAGTGCGGTGAGCAGCGGCATCGCACCCGGAGTGGTTCGCGGATCCTCGATGGATTCCCCTACCACGTAGAGCGTTCCCCCTTCGTCGATGAAAGATTCGAGAAGGAGGGCATCGGATCGCGCCGGATTGCAGGCGTCCCGGATGTGGATCGAGGAGAGGCTCGCCAGGGTGCGGGAGACCAACTCCTGGGCCATCTCGCGGCGTTCCGCGTGGGCGGTCAGTACGGACTCCAGCTCGCCCGCCTGGCCCGCCGATGCCTTCGGGTTCGTCCGCAGGATGCGTACGGGCTCGTGCGCGGCGCCCTTGGCGTGCGCCCAGCGGTGCAGTTGGCGGAAGGGCCGGCCGTCCACGGCGGCGGCGTGCAGCCAGCAGCGCAGCAGGGTCGTCGCGGCGTCGGCCACCGCGGAGTCGAGGGTGCTGGAGGGGCGTACGGGGGTGAGGAGCGCGGCCGCGCGGGCGGTGACGGTGCCGATGTCCTCGCAGCCGGACGTCGGTGACCAGCGCATCCGCGCCGGGGTGTCCAGGAGGTGCTGCGGGTCGTAGGTCAGCAGCGGCCCCAGCTTGGCGCGGCCGTCCTTGGTGTCGGACCAGAGGGCGGGATCGGTAGTGGCGACGACGAGCGGGCCCTCAGCCGCGGTGATGGCGGCCGCGGCGAGTGCGCCGGCGTGACGGCGGTCGGTGCCGTAGTGCACGACGGGGGTTGGGGCGGGGGTGGGGGGAGGGGCCAAGTCGGGGACGCTCTCGGGGGCGCTGGGCGTGGGCGCTGGGGCCGATGGAGCGTGCGTGGGCAACGTATCGGCCGTTGCAGGCATGGGAGCGACCACAGGGGCTTCGGGCAGAGCTGTGGGGGCGGCCACGGGGGCTTCCGGCGCGACCGTGGGCGGTGCCAACGCGGGCGTAGCGGACGCCGAGGAGGCCGTAGGCGCCGCTGGGGGTGCCGGAGGTGCGGTAGCCGCCTGCGGGCCGCTCACGGGCGGCGCTTCGCCCTGAGCGGCGCTCCCGTCCCGCCCCGCGCCCTTGCCCGCCCCGCCCCGCCGGTTGGCCCGTACGACCCGGTAGCGGGCGATCGTCCCCATGGCAAAGATCGTCAGGACGACCAGCACCAGCAGTTCGCTGATGAGGATGCCCCAGAACAGCCCGTACCCGGAGAGCTGTGCGGCGGGGGTGTCGGGCCAGGCGGCCGGCAGGTCGTGCGGGGCGGCTATGAGGCTGCGCAGGGCCAGCGGCGTACGGGTGAAGGTCACGCCGTCCGGCCAGGCGCCGTGGGTGAAGAGGCCGGCGAGGCCGGTCGCCGTCCAGGCCAGGACGGTGAGGCCCAGGAGGAAGGCGAGTACGCCGATCAGGAGGGAGTCGGGGACGCCTCGGCCCCGGCCGCCGCCCTGGCCGCCCGGATGCCCTGTAGGGCCGTGCCCCTGTCCGTTCCCGTATCCCGGTCCTTGTTCTTGTCCTTGTCCCGGCCCGTGTCCGTATCCCCGCGTCATTCCCGTGTCACGCCACCGTCTCGCTCGACTCGCCCCGGAACTGCCGTTGCATGGCCAGGGTTTCGGCCCGCTGCGCGGCCTCGGCGTCGGCCGCGCGCCCGATCGCGAGGGCTTCGTCCGTCATCATCGCGGAGCTTTCGGTCATCGCCCGGTCGGTGTAGACCAGCGGCCGTTCCGCCTCGGTGATCAGGTGTTTGACGACCTGGACGTTGCCGTTGACGTCCCATACCGCGATGCCGGGGGTGAGCGTCGGGATGATCTCGACCGCCCAGCGTGGCAGGCCCAGGACGGCGCCGGTGGCCCGGGCCTCGTCGGTCTTCTGGGCGTAGATCGTGCGGGTGGAGGCCATTTTGAGGATCGCCGCGGCTTCCTTGGCGGCCGCGCCGTCGACCACGTCGCTGAGGTGGTGGACGACGGCGACGAAGGACAGGCCGAGGCGGCGGCCGAACTTCAGCAGCCGCTGGAAGAGCTGGGCGACGAACGGCGAGTTGATGATGTGCCAGGCTTCCTCGACGAGGAAGATCCGTTTCTTCCGGTCGGGGCGGATCCACGTGTGTTCCAGCCACACGCCGACGATCGCCATCAGGATCGGCATCGCGATCGAGTTGCGGTCGATGTGCGAGAGGTCGAAGACGATCAGCGGCGCGTCGAGGTCGATGCCGGCGGTGGTCGGGCCGTCGAACATGCCGCGCAGGTCGCCGTCGACCAGCCGGTCGAGCACCAGCGCCACGTCCAGGCCCCAGGCCCGTACGTCCTCTATGTCGACGTTCATGGCCTCCGCCGACTCCTCCTCCGGGTGGCGCAGCTGCTCGACGATGTCGGTGAGGACCGGCTGGCGGTTGGTGATCGTCTCGTTGACGTACGCGTGGGCCACCTTGAGCGCGAATCCGGAGCGCTCGTCCAGGCCGCGGCCCATGGCGACCTCGATGATCGTACGGAGCAGCGCCAGCTGGCCGGTGGTGGTGATCGACGGGTCGAGGGGGTTGAGGCGGATGCCGCCGTTGAGGGCGGCGGTGGGGTCCAGGCGGATGGGGGTGATGCCGAGCTGCTCGGCGATCAGGTTCCACTCGCCGACGCCGTCCTCGCCCTGCGCGTCCAGGACGACGACCTGCCGGTCGCGGAAGCGGAGCTGCCGCAGGACGTAGGTCTTCTCCAGCGCCGACTTGCCGTTGCCGGACTCGCCGAGGACCAGCCAGTGCGGGGCGGGCAGCTGCTGGCCGTACAGCTGGAAGGGGTCGTAGATGTAGCCCTTGCCGCTGTAGACCTCGCGGCCGATGATCACGCCGGAGTCGCCCAGGCCCGGTGCGGCGGTCGGCAGATAGACGGCCTGGGCCTGGCCGGTGGAGGTGCGTACCGGAAGCCGCGTCGTCTCCACCTTCCCGAACAGGAAGCTGGTGAACGCCTCGGTGAGCGCTGCGAGCGGATCGAGCATGGCCATGACGTACGCGCCTCCCAGCGGCTTAGCGGCGGATCCCGGTCGCGAACGGCAGCGTGTTGACGAAGGCGCGGTGGTGTTCCCGGTCGCACCACTCCAGTTTGAGGTAACTCTTGCCCGCCGAGGCGCGGATGGTGCGCTTGTCGCGGGCCAGCGCCTCCGGGGAGCGGGAGGAGACGGTGATGTAGCCGACGAGGTTGACGCCCGCCGCGCCCGAGGCGAGGTCCTCGCCGCGCTGGTCGACGCGGCCATGGTGGGCCACGTCGCGCGGGTCGACCACCCGGTTCATCTTGGCGGCCCGGCTGGCCTCCGCGTCGTCGTTGGTCTTCTCCGTCAGCATCCGCTCGATCGCGATCTCGGTGGGCTCCAGGTCCATGCAGACCGCCACCGTACGGATGACGTCGGGCGTGTGCACAAGCAACGGCGCCAGGAAGTTGACGCCGACCGGGGTCAGCGGCCACTCCTTGACCCAGGCCGTGGCGTGGCACCACGGCGCGCGGGTCGTCGACTCGCGGGTCTTGGCCTGGAGGTACGTCGGCTCCATCGCGTCCAGCTCGGCGGGCCAGGCGTTGCGCTGGCTCATCGCCTGGATGTGGTCGATCGGGTGGTCCGGGTCGTACATGGAGTGCACCAGGGACGACAGCCGGCTCTGCCCGAGGGGCTGGCGGACCCGGATGTCGGCCTCGGCCAGCCGCGCGCAGATGTCGGTCAGTTCACGTGCCATGACGACGGCGAGCCCGGCGTCCCGGTCGAGCTTCTTGCGGATCAGGCCACCGCGGTGGATCTGGGCCGCGCGCGCCATCGTGTGGGCCTCGGCGGCCAGTTCGCGGGTGTAGTGCATACAGGCGACGAGGTAGGCGCGGTGCTGCTCGGAGGAGGTGGAGACCATGGACTGGAGCTGTTCGTACGAGTCCTGGAGCCAGTCGGGGGAGTCCGGGTTTCCGCGCTGGGCGACGTCCTTGGCGTGCGCGTCCGGGTCGGCGGGGAGGGTACGGGCCAGCATCTGCAGGCGGGTGACGAAGCCGTCCCCGTTGGCGACGTGCTTGAGGAGCGTGCCGAACCGCTCGACGAGCGCCTCCTGGTCCTCGCTGTCGCGCAGGCCGACGCCCGGGCCCTCGATCTCGATGGCGGCGGTGACCGTACGGCGGTCGGCGTGCAGCAGGACGGCGATCTCGTCCGGGCCGAACGGCGCGGACAGCCAGTTGATGCGGCCGATACCGGGCGGCGGGCCGACCTCCACCTCCCGGCCGTCCAGCCGGATACCGGCCTCGGCCGCGCCGGAGCGGTACGTCGTGCCCTGGCGGACCGTACGCCGGTAGCTGCGGTTGATCTCGAACCACTTGTAGAACGTACGGCCGCGGTACGGGAAGTACACCGCGGCGATCGCCAGCAGCGGGAAACCGGTCAGCGTGGCGATCCGCAGGGACAGCACCGGCACCAGCAGGCCGCACACCATGCCGACGAACGCGCCCGCGATGATCAGCGCGATCTCGCCGGTCTCGCGGTTCTTGCCGACGATCGCGTTCGGGCGCGCGCGGCCGATCAGATACGTACGGCGGGGTGTGAGCGGGTGCGACTGGGTCGTCAACGCCCGTCACCTCCAGAATTCTTGCCGGAGCGGGCGTTGCCGGAAGAGCCTGTGCTCGAACCGGAGGACGGTTGTGTACGGGAGCCAGGGGCGGCGGGGGCCGGGACACGGCCGCCGCCCCCGGAAGTGCCGGTACGGCTGCTGTGCGCGGCGACGCCGCCGGAGACCGCGTCGGCGGGCCGGGCCTGCCCGCCGCTCTGCTCCTGCCCGCCGCCACCGCCGGACCTGCGGGAACTGTGCGTCTTGATGCCCTGGGACACCAGCGCGGCGGGCGAGGAGATCACGGCGGCGGCCTGCGAGCCCTCGGTCGCCTGCTTCTTGTTCGTACGGGCCGAGACCATCTCGTCGCCGAAACCGGGGACGAAACGGTAGATCACGGCGCTGGCGAAGATGGCGAGCAGGATGATCGCGAGGCCGGAGACGACGGCCGAGATGGCGTTCGGGCCGTCGCCGGTGGTGAGCGCGCCGGCGATGCCCAGGACGATCACGATGACCGGTTTCACCATGATCACGGCGATCATGATGCCCGCCCAGCGGCGGACGTGCCCCCACATGTTCTTGTCGACCAGGCCCGCGTAGACGACCGTACCGAGCAGCGCGCCCACGTACAGCAGCGCCGCCCGGATCACCAGCTCAAGCCACAGCACACCGGCGGCCAGCACCGAGACCAGCGACACCACGATCAGCATGATCGGACCGCCGCCGATGTCCGTGTCCTTCTTCAGCGCCCCCGCGAACGCCCCGAAGAACGTGTCCGTCTGCGCGCCCGTCCCCTTCGCGATGATCTCGGTGATGCCGTCGGTCGCGGAGACGACGGTGTACAGCACCAGCGGCGTGAACGCGGACGCCAGCACGGTCAGCCACAGGAACCCGATCGCCTCACTGATCGCCTCCGTCAGCCGCACACCGCGCACGGCCCGCTTGGCGACGGCGAGCAGCCACAGCACGAGCGTCAGCACGGTCGAGGCGGCGAAGACGACGGCGTACTGCTTGAGGAAGGCGGCGTTCGTGAAGTCGACCTGCGAGGTCGCCTTCACGGCATCGGACAGCTTGTTGACAATCCAGGCGGCGGCGTCGGCACAGCCCTTGGCGAGGGAGGTGAGGGGGTCCAAGGGGTTGTTGTCGGTCAGGCCGCCGGGGGATTTGGGGGTGGTGGTGCCGTCGGCGTCCTTCTGGCAGTAGTCCTTCGCGGAGCCGATCAGCAGGTCGCAAGGGTCGTTGCTCGCGCTCGGCGACGGCGTCGCCGACGGGGAGGGTGTTGCCGACGGGGAAGCGGGCGGTGGTGTCGGGGCCGCCATGGCGCGGGCGGCCAGCATGAAGAGCGCGGTCTGGATGCCCGCCCAGGTGGACACGACCGACAGGACGCGGTGTCGTGGGCGGCGCGGACTACCTGGCATACGTGAACCCTCCGTAATCCTTGACCGCCTTGCTGATCTCGTCCGCACCGGCAGTTGGAATGTCTCCGGCGACGGGCGCGGGGCCGGGCTTCTGGGAGTCTTCGGTGATCTTCCAGTCGCCGTTCGACCAGGACAGGTCGAACGTCCAGGTCTGCCAGTCCGTACGGACCGGGTCGGTCGATCCGGGCCCGGCCATGCCGATCAGTCCCGTGTACCAGACCGCGACCTTGGCCTTGTCGTCGCCGAACTGCTCGACCTTCGTGCCGACGGGGATCGTGCGGGAGATGAAGTCCATGCCCTTCGGGGCGTTACCGGCTGCGTCGAGGCCGAGCTTGCGCAGGAAGTCCGCCGAGTAGGCCTTGTCCTGCGAGCCCTTGAGCCTGGCAGCGGCCTGCGGCGTGTAGACCCTGTCCACTATGCCGTGCCGGCTGTCGGCCTTGAACATGCCGTCGGACCCCAGGGCAGTCGCGTAATTCGCCGCCGCCGACTCCGCCCCCTGCTCCGTCTTCGCGAAGCCCGTCGCGATGCCGCCGTTCTTGCCGTCGACCGGCTTGGTGCCGGTGGGTGCGGTGGAGCGGGCGTCGGCCTCTTTCGGGCCGTCGTCGCCGGATCCCTGTCCGTCTCCGCCACGGTTCGCGAAGGCGATGGCCGCGATCAGGAGGACCACCACTCCGACGATCGTGACGAGGTTCCGGCTGGAGGAGCCCGTACGGGTGCGGCGGCCGGTTCCGTAGCTGTCGCCGCCGCCGTCCGGGAGTCTGGTGCGGGTCTGGCCGCCTGTATCCGGGCCGCCCGGCTCGCCACCGCCGTAGCCACCGCCATCGCTGAGACTCATCGCGCCTGTGCCCCCTCAACCGGCATTGCCGTCACTGCTGTCGTTTTGCCGCCCGTATATGACCGTAGCCGCGCGGGCAGCGGATCGGGCGCAGTGGTACGAGTACATCTCACCGTGACAGGACCTCAGATGTCGGGCGGAAGAGGCGAATGGGGGACTCTGCGGCATGTGCGACCACCTCGTGGGTCGCGGCTGCCGCTCGGTCCCCGCCAAGCCCTTGTGTCCCCGTCCGGTGCGCGGCCCAATCGGACCGTTGCTCGCCGGAGTGGCGCAAAGCGGAACGGTGCGGGGCGGGATGAGCGGGCATCAGCGGGTGCTCTCGGCGGAGGGGTGTGGCCGGTGGTGGGGGAGGTGGGGAAGGGGAGGGGTGAGGGTGGGCGGCGGGGCGTACGGGGGGAGGCGGCCCGTGGTGCGCTGCGCCGGGGGCGTGCGGGGGCGTGCTGGCGTGAGTGAGGTGGGCGGGGTGTGGTGGGAGGTGTGGGGGAGGCGGTGGTGCGGCGGGGTGGGCCGCGACCCGGGAGCCCCGCCGGCCGCCCCGGCTACACCGCCATCCCGTACACGATCGTGAACAGCGTGCCCAGTGACCCGATGATGAAGACGCCGGTCAGGCCCGCGACGATGAGGCCCTTGCCCTGTTCGGCGCTGAAGGTGTCGCGCAGCGCGGTGGCGCCGATGCGCTGTTTGGCCGCGCCCCAGATCGCGATGCCGAGGCAGAGCAGAATCGCTACTGCCATGACCACTTCGATCATCACGCGGGCTTCGTTGCCCAGGGTCCCGAACGGTCCCCAGTCCGGGGCGATTCCGCCAATGATGGTGGTGATGTCGCCCTTTTCGGCCGCCAAGTGCATGAATGAACTCACCGCCCCTAATGGGTCGTTGTGTACCCCGTGCCACACGGTACGGGCCAGCATCTATCTTCGCTGACAAAACCGCCATCAGATGTCGACTTGGCGGCTTTCTTTGACGGATCTCGTGGGGATTGCGTGCGCGCGGGGGCGCGCGGCACCTGGTGACCCGCCGGTGTCACCGTGTGTATCACGGCTGATCACGCCGGGCAATGTTCGAACGGTGGGGTGTGAGCGACGTCAAAGCCCCACGAAGTGGTCGAACTCCCCGGCCTTCACACCGAGAACGAACGCGTCCCACTTCACGCGCGTCGTGGTGACGATGTTGTCGGGCTCGGTGTTCGTCCGCAGGTAGACGTTGTCGTCGTCCCCGAAGGCGACCTCGATGTACTCGGGCGCGCTCTCGTCGTCCGTGGCCTTCTGCCAGTTGAGGTTCGCGGGGGGAGTGGGGGTGGGCGGCATGGAGACCTCCGTCGGGCCCGGCTGCGGGCGATGACCTCGTGCTGTCGTACGCGGAGGACTTTACGGCCCGTCGGGGCCGGTCAGGAGATGGTTACGCGCCGCTCCGGAGGGCCGCTTACCGCCTTGACGTGCCGGAGGAACGCGGACCAGCTGTGCGGCGTGGTGCAAGCGATGTCCGCGGGCTGGTCGCTCTCCCGGTAGAGCACCGGCCCGCCCGGCTTCGCGGCCACCTCTACGCAGTCGTCGTTGCCGTGCGTGCTGTACGACGACTTCTGTCAGATGACCTGCGGCATGACGGTTCCTCACTGCATGGCGTACATGAGGTGGTGGATCAAGGTCAGGGAGTCCCGGCCCTCATGAGACTCGGGCTTCGCACCGGGGTCAACCGGCGGCAGAGCCAGTTCGGACAGCTTCGTGAAGAGGGTGGAGTACCTCTCGATGGGCTGGCGGTCGCGCAGGAGGACCGATCCCAGGGGCTGCTCCATCCGGACCGTGTCGAGTTCCGGAGTCGGGCCGCCGAACAGGGCGAACGGGCGGCTGTAGGCGGAGAAACCTCCTGCGGCCGGTGAAGGGGAAGACCTGCACGGTCACGTGCGGCAGGCGGGCGATCTCGATCAGCCGGCGGAGCTGTCCGCGCATGATCTCGGCACTGCCGATCAGCGTGTGCAGGGCACCTTCGTGAATGACCGCGTGGTACGGGGTGCCGGGGTTCCGTTCGATGACGCGCTGCCGGGCGAGGCGGAATTCCACGTAACGGTCGATGGGTTCGTCGTTGTCCGGGCCCGCTGCCAGGAGGCACATGGCCCGCGCGTAGTCCGCGGTCTGGAGTATGCCGGGTACGGCCGACGGCTCGTGCATACGGACGCAGGTGGCGCCGGCCTGCAGTTCGGCGAGGTCGAGGGCCGGTCTGCCCAGGTAGGCGCGGTACTCGTCCCACCACCCCTTCCCCCGTCCCTGCGCCATCGCCATCAGCCCCCCGGGGGGATCTGGCGGACACCGCGCTGCTGCTGACGTCCGAGGTGGTGACGAACGCGGTGAATGCCTGCCGTCGCAGTGGCTGTTCGGAGCCGGTGACGGTGTACGGAGGGTGGCCGGGGCCGGGGACGCTGCGGGTGCTGGTGCACGTCGGGGCGTCGGGGCTGCCGGTGCGGCAGTCGCACGAGCACGACGGTACGGGTGGGCGCGGGCTGTATCTGGTCGGGGTGTGCGCGGACGAGTGGGGTGTGTGCCGGCACGGGCCGGGGGACGGGAAGTCGGTCCGGTTCGAGTTGGGGGAGTGAAGGGGAGGGGCGGGGTGGGGCCGCACGCCCGGGGCGGTCCTCGGGGGGCGCGGGTGCGGGCCCGTACGGCCGTCGTGTGGTGAGGTACATGCCGAAAACGGCGGTGAAACCCGCCCGTTTGGGGGAGGGTTGAGGGGTGCGCAAATTCTGGGTGGCCGGTGGGGTCGGGGTCGGGCTGGTGCTCTGCTTCCTCGCGCTGCTCGTGGTGGGCACGTACACGGCCGCCGCGGGCCTGGCGGGTGGTGCGGGCCGGGCGGTGGGGCTGGCGAAGGGCGCGGTGCCGGCCTCGTACCAGCCGCTGGTGCAGAAGTGGGGCAATCTGTGCTCCGCCATCAACCCGGCGCTGCTGGCCGCGCAGCTGTATCAGGAGAGCGGCTGGAATCCGCGGGCGCAGAGTCCGGCGGCGGCGCAGGGGATCGCCCAGTTCATCCCCGGTACGTGGGCTTCGCACGGCATCGACGGGAACGGGGACGGCCGGCGGGACGTGTGGGATCCGGCGGACGCGATCCCGTCGGCGGCGTCGTACGACTGTGAGCTGGCGAAGTACGTGAAGGACGTGCCGGGGGACCCGGCGCACAACATGCTGGCGGCGTACAACGCGGGCGCGTACCGGGTGATCAAGGCCGGCGGGGTGCCGGCGATCCGTGAGACGCAGAACTACGTGAAGATCATCACGACCCTCGCCAAGAGCTTCGAGGCGCCGGTGGGGCGGGTCGCGCCGTCCCGGCAGGCCGCCTCCGCGATCTATTACGCGCAGGAGCAGCTGGGCAAGCCGTATCTGTGGGGCGGGAACGGCACGCCGGAGCAGGGCGGGCGGTTCGACTGCTCGGGGCTGACGAAGGCCGCGTACCACTCGGTGGACATCGAGCTGCCGCGGGTGGCCAACGACCAGTGGAACGCCGGGCCGCATCCGAAGCGGGAGGAGCTGCTGCCGGGGGACCTGGTGTTCTTCGCGCACAACCTGAATGATCCGCGTTCGATCCACCATGTGGGGATCTACGTGGGCGGCGGCTACATGATCAACGCGCCGTACACGGGCGCGGTGATCCGGTTCGACAAGATCGACACTCCGGACTACATCGGTGCGACCCGCGTCACCGAAGATGGCGCGAAAGCGCTGCCCCGACCGAACGCTGCGTGAACATGGGGCCCTGAACTGCGGACATCAGTCTCTCTTCGGTAACGTCCTGGTGATCATCCGGTGGAAGCTGGAACGGCTCGGCTCTTCATCGCGTTTCCTGGGCATGGAGACATGGCGAGGCCGTGGGAATCCGGCCACGCCCGACGACCACGGGGGTTGGCAGCACTCACACGGCGCTCGCGCGCGCGAAAGGTAAGGGGCCGCGGCAGATGGCTGGACTCGCAATGGACGGGTCGAACCCCGATGTGGACGTGCTCGACGGCATCAACGGCCTCGCGAAGGACGCACCGGAGTGGCTCAACCGCGCCATGAAGTACGTGGGGGAGTACGGCCTCATCGCCGCACTCGCCGTGCTGTGCCTGATCGCCTGGTGGGGTGCGCGCAAGCGGCCGGACGCGCCGGCCGCGCTGGCGGGCCTGGTCTGGGCGCCGCTGGCGGCCGGGGTGGCGCTGCTGGCCAACATCCCGATCCGGGCGGTGGTGGAGCGGCCGCGGCCGTTCCGGGTGCACGCGGGCCTGGAGGTGCTGGAGCCGGGCAAGACCGACTTCTCGTTCGTGAGTGATCACGCGACGCTGACCATGGCGGTCGGTGTGGGACTGTTCATCGCGCACCGCAAGTACGGGCTGATCGGAATCGGCCTGGCCCTGCTGGAAGGGTTCTGCCGGGTTTATATGGGTGTGCACTACCCCACGGATGTCGTCGGCGGCTTCGCGCTCGGTACGGCGGTGGCGCTGCTGCTGGCGCCGGTGGCGCAGGCGATGCTGATCCCGGTGGCGACGGCGGTGGGGCGCTCGCCCGCCTGGTGGCTCGTACGGGCCGGCGGGCCGGTGCCCCGGGCGGTGTCGGAGCCGGTGACGGCCGTACCGCCGGTGTCGCGGGAGGAGCGGGACGAGGACCTGGCGGCGTAGCCGGGCACGGCACACCGCTCACGGGGGAGGACCGGGCCACGGGCCGGGTCCTCCCCCGTGGCATGTCCGGCCCTCTGCCCACCGCCCGCTGTGTGCGAGGCCCGCGGTCAGCGGGCGGCGGGCAGGCGGCGGATCGCGACCGGCTGGTTCAGCCCGCCAGAGACGGGGATGCAGGCGCCGTTGAGGAACGCCGCCTCGTCGCGGGCCAGCATCCCGACCACGCCGGCGATGTCGTCGGGTGTCCCGGTCCGGCCGCTGGGGGTCAGTGCGGCCAGCAGGGGCGGGACCGCGGGCGGGAGGTGGCTGCTGGCCTCGGTGGCGACGTAGCCGGGGTGGATGACGTTGACGGTGACGCCCGGTCCGGTGAGTTCGTCGGCGGCGTAACGGGCGTACGCGGCCAGCGCGGCCTTGGTGACGCCGTTCGCGGTCATTCCCGGGGCGGACGGGCCCTCGGCGTGGAGGGAGCCGAGCAGGATCATCCGGCCGTAGCCCCGTTCGAGCATGCCCGGGGCCACGGCCGTGACCAGCCGGTGCGTGGCGGCGATGTCCTGGCCGGCCTTGGTGGCGAGCTGCCGCGCCGGCAGTTCCAGGAGGGGCGCGTGCGGATAGGGGGCGGCGGCGTTGGTGACGAGGATGTCGACACCGGTGGTGATCCGGGCGACGGACGCGATCAGTCCGTCGGCGCTCTCGGGGGAGGCTTCGGGGGCGGTCAGGTCGAACGGGAGCGCGTGCACCGCGACCTCGTGGTCCGCCTGGAGGTGGCGTGCCAGATCGTCGGCCGCGGCGCGGGCGCTGCGGTAGGTGATGATCACGGAGGCGCCCATGGCGGCGAGCGCCCGCGCGGTGGCCGCGCCGATGCCCCGGCTGCCGCCGGTGACCAGGGCGGTGCGGCCGGACAGCGGCCGTCGCGGGCTCATGCCTGCCGCCCGTGGGGGTGGTGGATCGAGCGGACCCGCGCGAGGGTCGGGTCGTACGCCTCCGCAATCGCCGCCGCCTCGACGAGGTGCTCGCGGACGTCGGGGCGCCGCAGCGCTTCCTCGTACTGCTGCTCACCGGCCCACTGCGCGTAGTTGACGACGCGGTGGCCGTCCAGGCTGACGTGCAGGTTCGCGGAGACGAAGCCGGGCACGGCCGCGAAGACGTCGCGGGTGGCCCGGTCGAGGGCGTCGACCAGCTCGGTCTGCCGTTCCGGGGTGACGGTGAAGACGTTGACCAGGGTGACCAGGTCGGCGTCGGGGGAGATGGTCGTGGTGGGAGCGGTGGTCATGGGTGGTTCCTCACGGGCGTTCCGGAAGTGATGTCAGGGTATTGACATCATGGAACGAACATAGGTACACCCCCTGCCCATGTCAAACCTCTGACATGGGCAGGGGGTGTACCCCGGCCGCCCGCTCCGTCACAGCGCCTGCGGAAACGTCCTGAACAGTCCGTTCGGGTCGTACTGCTGCTTGAGCTTCGTGAGCCGGTCGGTGGCCGGGCCGTAGTAGGACTTCTTCCAGTCGGTCAGGGCCGGGTCCGTGTAGTTCTGGTAGGCGGCGCCCGAGGCGTAGCGCTGCATCGCGCCGTGGATGTCCGAGAGCCAGGCGCTCTGCGCGGAGCCGGTGCCGCCCGCCTTCCACGACGCCAGGTACTGCGCGAGGAAGCGCGAGCGGCGGTGTACGAAGGCGGTGTCGGTGGGGCGGGCCCGGTTGATCGCGCCGCCCAGCGCGGTCAGTGACGCGTTGCCGGTGACGCCCTTGCGGCTCGCGGCCTCGATCTGGCCGAGCAGGGCGCGGATGCCGGCCGCGTCGAGCGAGCGGTCGTAGAAGTCGGAGCGGGCCGCGTACGTCTCGCGGGCGAGCTTGCCGGCCGCGTCGCGGCCGGGGAGGGTGCCCGGCAGGTGGCACTGCTCGGTGGTCTTCGAGGAGCAGCCGGCGTACGACTCCATCGCGTCGAGGTACGAGCTGGGCGTCAGTCGTACCGACTTGGCGGGCCCGGGGCCGCCCGTCCGGTCGGCGAGCTTGTCGACGGCGTTCTGGAGGTCGCCGTACGAGCCGAGGGTGAAGGCCGCGACGGAGACGGACGGGGTGCCGCCGGGGCGGGCGTCCAGGTGCAGGGACGACCATATTTCGTCCGGCTGGGTGGGGCCCCACTCCTGCCAGGACTGCAGCAGGGCGGTGGCCTTCGCCCAGGGCCAGGTCAGGTAGGCCATGACCGAGCGGGGGGCGGCGTGGGTCTTGAAGCGCAGCTCGGTGACCACGCCGAAGTTGCCGTTGCCGGCGCCGCGCAGCGCCCAGAAGAGGTCGCTGTTGCGCTTGGCGTCGCACTCGACGGTCTTGCCGTCGGCGGTGACGACGGTGGCGCCGACGAGGCTGTCGCAGGTCAGGCCGTACGCGCGGGACGCGACGCCGTGGCCGCCGCCGAGGGTGAGGCCGGATATGCCGACGGACGGGCAGGAGCCGCCGGGGATCGTAACGTTGTGCTTGCCCAGGCCCTCGTAGACCTCGACGAGCTTGGCGCCGGCGCCGATCCGGGTGATGCCGCCGGAGGGCGCGGAGACCGAGTTCAGGGCGGACACGTCGATGATGAGCTTGCCGTTGCCGCTGGACCAACCGGCATATGAGTGGCCCCCGTTGCGTATCGCGACGGGGGCGTTGTAGCGGCGGGCGAAGGACAGGCACTCGGCTATGTCGGCCGGGTGGCTGACGTAGGCGACGGCCGCGGGCTTCAGGTTGTCATAACGGGTGTTGTACAGGCGCCGGGCGGCGTCGTACGAGGCTTCGCCGGCGCGGATGAGCTTGCCGTCGAGGCTTTTGCGCAGGGCGTTCCACGATGCCGTGGGGGCCGCGGGCTTGCCGGCCCGGGAGCTGGTGTTGAGACCGACGCCGCCGGACGCGGTGCCGCCCGGGGCGTCCGCGTGGCCGGTGGTGGTGCCGCAGGCGGTGGTAAAGCCGGCGGTTGCCGCCGCGAGTCCGCCGCCGGCCGCCAGTATCGTGCGCCGCTTCATTGTGAACTGCCCCTTTTTGGGCCCCCTGAGGGGCCCGCGCGCCGTGGATGCCTTCCCTCTAACCAGATGGGGCGAGGGTCCGGGGAGGTTCCAGGGGAGTGTTTATGGGGCTTTAGGGCGGGTTTGGCGTGGGGCCTGCCGGGCGGGTGCGGCGCGCCCGCCCGGGCCGGTCGTCGGGGTTCCCGCTCACCCCGTCCGGTGGTGCTGTTCCGCGTCCGTCCGTGCCTGGGAGCGGGCCCGGCGGGCCGGGCCGTGCCAGCCGCAGTCGCAGCGGGCCAGGCAGAAGGAACCTCGTTCGGTGGTGGTGGTCCGGTGGTCGGGCGGCCCGGCGGGCCGCGCTGTCGGCTCCTGTGATGCTCGGTCGTGCACGGCGCCACGCTACGCGCTCGGGGTGTACGGGCGTGACGAAGCGGGCTGAACAGTCGTTGAACGGAACGGGTCGTGGTGGTCCGGACAACCGGAACATCCCGGTCCGCTACTTCACGAGCAGAGCGGCCGAGGGGGCTCGTACGCGATGGTGGTGCAGGACAGGCGAGGCGGCGCCGTCGCGGCCGCCGTGTGCGGGGTGGGCCTGGCGGTCGGGCTGCTCACCACGGGCTGCTCCCCGAACGGAGCGGCGGCCGACGACCAGAGCCGCTCCGCGGACGGCCCGGTGGGCGGGAGCGCGGCCGGGCCGCCCTTCACCGACCGTGCCCGCCCACCGGGCGACCGGCCGTCCACCGGGCCGCGGGACGGGGGCCCGTCGGCCGCCGGGTCCCCGTCCGGCCGTACGGACTACGCCTCGGCCCTGCGCGCGAGCGTCGACGCCCTGGTCCGGGCGGGCACGTCCCGGGTGCGTACGGAGATGGAGACCGCCAGCGGCGGCACCCGCGTCGCCATCCGGGGGGCCGGCGGCCATGACTACCGCACGCGGACCGGGTGGCTGAACGTACGGCTTCCGGACACCGGCGACGGGAGCGGCGCGGACCACACGATCACGGAGATCCTGACGCCGTCCGCGCTCTACATGAAGAACCGCGGGGCGGGCGTGCCGGCCGACAAGTGGGTGCAGGTGGACACCGCCTCGCTGGCCGACGGCAATCTGGTGACCGGCGGGGCGACCGATCCGATGGCCGCCGCCGAACTGCTGCGCGGGGTGCGGGAGGTGACGTACGAGGGGCGGGAGCGGCTGGACGGTGTGCCGGTGCGGCACTTCAGCGGTACGACGGACATCGGGTCGGCGGCGCGCGCGGCGTCCGCGGCGGTCCGGCCCGCGCTGACCGCCGCGGAGAAAGGCTTCACCACCGATGTGGTGGCCTTCGACGCGTATCTGGACGACGCCGGGCGGCTGCGCAAGGTGCGCCAGCGCTTCCGCTTCGCCAACGGCACGACGGGCGGTACGTCGGTGACCTCGACCACCTCGCTGTACGGCTTCGGGGCGCCGGTTCCGGTCCGGCTGCCCGACCGGGACGACATCTACACGGGCAAAGTCGCCGCCACGGGCGGCTGAACGCGGTCGCCACGGGCGGTTGACCACGGTCGCCTCGGGTGGCTGAATGCAGTCGTCACGGGTGGCCGGACGGCACGGCCGGCGGAAGCGGCGCGGAACGGCAGCGGTGTCCGGGGCACGTGACCACGGCGTGTGCGAACTGGCGGAAATGGTCCATCCGTGCCATGCGCGGAGCGTGCGCCCGTACCTACTCTGGGCGGTAACCACCAGAAGAGTGGGGAGGCGCTCGAAGGAGGAGGTGTTGTACGTGGCCGGACACCGCAACTCGACGGTTCAGGACCACGTAGCCCTCGTCGAGATCGACCTGACTGGTGAGTTGATGATCGCGGCGGCCGCCGCGAGCGAGGATCGGCTCAGCTCGGACCGTATCGACGAGGTGCTGGACGTGGACGCGGACCGGGCGCAACCGGGTCCCGGGCCCGGAAACCGCAGGTGACAGGGCGGCGGCGCCGGGCGTGACGGCGCCTGGCGGCCGTCCGTCCGGCAGGCGCGGTCAGGTGCGCAGCATCCGTTCGATGGCCTTGGTGGCTTCCTTGACCTTCTCGTCGATGGCCTCGGGTCCCTTGACGGCGGCGTCGGCGACGCAGTGCCGCAGGTGCTCCTCCAAGAGCTGGAGGCCGAAGGACTGCAGGCCCTTCGTGCTCGCGGACACCTGGGTGAGTATGTCGATGCAGTACACATCTTCTTCCAGCATGCGCTGGAGGCCGCGGATCTGGCCCTCGATCCGGCGCAGCCTCTTGATGTGGGCGTCCTTCTGCTGCGCGTAACCGTGGATGCCCAGGTCGTGGTCGGTGACGGCGGCGGGGTCGGTGCCGAGGGCGGTTTTCGGCCCGTCGGTGGGGCGGGCCGCGGCGGCTGCGGTGGTGCCGTTGGTGTCGGCGTCCGTGGTCGTCATGGCCATCTCCCGTGGTGCGTAGGCATTCCATATACCCCTAGTGGGTATATGGTACAGAAATTCGCAGGCGCGGGCGGTACCCCGTGCAGAGCATGGTGCCCGATGGGCGACACTGAAGGAATGCCGGTTAGCTGTGGCTGGATGATGCGCCTAGCATCATCTCGACCGAATCCGATGCACCCCGAGGATTTCACGTGCGCTTTCGTCTGACCCCCAGGGAGACGAGCTTCTACGACATGTTCGCCGCGTCCGCGGACAACATCGTCACAGGCTCCAAGCTCCTGATGGAACTGCTCGGGGCGGACGCCTCCGCGCGGACAGAGATCGCCGAGAGGATGCGGGCTGCGGAGCACGCGGGGGACGACGCGACCCACGCGATCTTCCACCAGCTGAACTCCTCCTTCATCACGCCGTTCGACCGCGAGGACATCTACAACCTCGCCTCGAAGCTCGACGACATCATGGACTTCATGGAGGAGGCCGTCGACCTGGTCGTCCTCTACAGCATCGAGGAGCTGCCCAAGGGTGTCGAGCAGCAGATCGAGGTGCTGGCGCGGGCGGCGGAGCTGACCGCCGAGGCGATGCCGAACCTGCGGACGATGTCCAACCTCACCGAGTACTGGATCGAGGTCAACCGCCTGGAGAACCAGGCCGACCAGATCCACCGCAAGCTGCTCGCGCACCTGTTCAACGGCAAGTACGACGCCATCGAGGTGCTCAAGCTCAAGCAGATCGTGGACATCCTGGAAGAGGCGGCCGACGCCTTCGAGCATGTCGCCAATACGGTCGAGACGATCGCGGTCAAGGAGTCCTGACCTCCGGTGGACACCTTCGCGCTCATCGTGACCATCGGGGTCGCGCTCGGATTTACGTATACGAACGGCTTCCACGACTCCGCGAACGCCATCGCGACCTCGGTCTCCACGCGGGCTCTGACCCCGCGGGCGGCGCTCGCGATGGCCGCGGTGATGAACCTCGCCGGTGCCTTCCTGGGCAGCGGGGTCGCCAAGACGGTCAGTAAGGGACTGATCTCCACGCCCGAGGGCTCCAAGGGGATGGGCATCCTCTTCGCCGCGCTGGTCGGCGCGGTGGTCTGGAACCTGGTCACCTGGTACTTCGGGCTGCCGTCGTCGTCCTCGCACGCGCTGTTCGGCGGCATGGTCGGCGCGGCGCTGGCGGGCGGTACGACCGTCTACTGGTCGGGCGTCATAGAGAAGGTCGTCGTCCCGATGTTCCTCTCGCCCGTGATCGGCCTGGTCCTCGGCTATCTCGTGATGGTCGCGATCATGTGGCTGTTCCGGAAGTCCAACCCGCACAAGGCGAAGCGGGGCTTCCGCATCGCGCAGACCGTCTCGGCGGCCGGCATGGCGCTCGGGCACGGCCTCCAGGACGCCCAGAAGACCATGGGCATCGTGGTGATGGCGCTGGTCATCGCGGACGTCCAGGGCGCGGGCGACGCCATCCCGGTCTGGGTGAAGATCGCCTGTGCGCTGACCCTGTCGCTGGGCACGTACGCGGGCGGCTGGCGCATCATGCGCACGCTCGGCCGGCGGATCATCGAGCTGGACCCGCCGCAGGGCTTCGCGGCCGAGACGACGGCGGCGTCCGTCATGTACACCGCCTCGTTCATGTTCCACGCGCCGATCTCCACCACCCACGTGATCACCTCGGCGATCATGGGTGTGGGCTCGACGAAGGGCTCCAGGGCGGTGCGCTGGGGCGTCGCCAAGAACATCGTCATGGGCTGGTTCATCACCATGCCCGCCGGCGCGGCGGTGGCCGCCCTGTGCTACTGGTGCGTCCACCTGGTGTTCGCGTGACGGTGTGCGGCCGCTGAGCCGCTCGTTCTTGTGGGCCCGCCCTCCGGCACCGGAGGGCGGGCCCTCGTCCTTGCGGTGGCACCGCCATGCAGCACCGCAGGACGCGCTGGGCCGGCCGGCGCGGGACGCGCGGGGCCGGTCAGCCGAAGCGGCCGGAGATGTAGTCCTCCGTGGCCTGGACCGACGGGTTGGAGAAGATCCGCTCGGTGTCGTCGATCTCGACGAGCTTGCCGGGCTGGCCGACCGCGGCCAGGTTGAAGAAGGCCGTACGGTCCGAGACGCGGGCCGCCTGCTGCATGTTGTGCGTCACGATGACGATCGTGAACCGTTCCTTCAGCTCGCCGATCAGGTCCTCGATGGCGAGCGTGGAGATCGGGTCGAGCGCCGAGCACGGCTCGTCCATCAGCAGGACCTGCGGCTCGACCGCGATGGCGCGGGCGATGCACAGCCGTTGCTGCTGGCCGCCGGACAGGCCGGAGCCGGGCTTGTTCAGCCGGTCCTTGACCTCGTTCCAGAGGTTGGCGCCCTTGAGGGACTTCTCCACGATCGCGGACAGCTCGGACTTCTTGTACGAACCGTTCAGGCGCAGGCCCGCCGCGACATTGTCGAAGATCGACATGGTGGGGAACGGGTTCGGGCGCTGGAAGACCATGCCGACGGTGCGGCGGACCGCCACCGGGTCCACGCCGCTGCCGTACAGGTTCTCGTCGTCCAGCATCACCTTGCCCTCGACGCGGCCGCCGGGGGTGACCTCGTGCATCCGGTTCAGGGTGCGCAGGAACGTCGACTTGCCGCAGCCCGAGGGGCCGATGAAGGCGGTCACCGAGCGGGGCTCGACTGTCATGGAGATGTCGTCGATGGCCCGGTGGCTGCCGTAGTACGCGGAGAGGCCGCTGACGTCGATTCGCTTGGCCATGGAAATCACTGCTTCTTTCATGTCGCTGGGGAGTCAGCGGCCGGTCTTGGGGGCCTTCCAGCGGGCGATGCCGCGGGCCACCAGATTGAGGATCATGACGAAGGCGATCAGGACGAGCGCCGCGCCCCACGCACGGTCGTACGAGGCGTCGGAGCCCTGCTGCCACTGCTGGAACACATACAGCGGCAGCGACTGCTGGGCGCCTTCGAAGGGGTTGTTGTTGATCGTCTTCGCGCCCCAGACCAGCAGCAGTACGGGCGCGGTCTCACCGGTGATCCGGGCGACGGCCAGCATCACGCCGGTGGCGATACCGCCGATCGAGGTGGGCAGCACCACCTTGAGGATGGTGCGCCACTTGGGCACACCCAGGGCCAGGGACGCCTCGCGCAGCTCGTTGGGGACGAGCTTGAGCATCTCCTCGGTGGAGCGCACGACCACCGGCATCATCAGGATGGCCAGGGCCATCGCGCCGGCGAAGCCGGACGGGCCGAAGCCGAGGATCAGGATCCACACCGACAGGACGAACAGGCCGGCCACGATCGAGGGGATGCCGGTCATCACGTCGACGAAGAAGGTGACGGCCTTGGCGAGCGTGCCGCGCCCGTACTCGACCAGGTAGATCGCGGTGAGCAGGCCGATCGGCGCGGCGATCAGGGTGGCCAGGGCCACCTGCTGCAGGGTGCCGATGAGGGCGTGGTAGATGCCGCCGCCGGCCATCGCGTCGGGCAGGGTGCCCATCGAGTGGCTGAGGAAGTATCCGTCGACGACCTTCGCGCCGCGTGCGACGGTCTCCCAGATGAGGGAGGCCAGCGGGATCACGGCCAGCAGGAAGCAGATCCAGACCAGGCTGGTGGCCAGGCGGTCCTTGGCCTGCCGGGTGCCTTCGACGGCAGCGGAGATCACGAACGTACCGAGGACGAACAGCAGGGCGGCGATCAGGCCCCACTGGATACGGCTCTCCAGGCCGGCTGCCAGGCCGATGCCGCAGCCCACGGCGGCCGCGGCCACGGCGAGGCCGGCCGGGGCCCAGCGGGGCAGCCGGGGCTGTTTGAGCGAGACCGGAAGCGGCGCGCTGTCGGCGACGGGCCGTCGCGCGGTGACCGTGTTACTCATGCGTTGGCCCCCGAGTACTCCTTGCGGCGGGCGATGATCAGGCGGGCCGCGCCGTTGACGAGCAGCGTGATGACGAAGAGGACGAGGCCGGAGGCGATCAGGGCGTCCTGCCCGAACGCGTCGGCCTCGCTGAACTTGCTGGCGATGTTCTGGGCGAAGGTGCCGCCGCCCGGGTCCAGCAGGCTGGTGCCGATCAGGAAGTTGGGGGACAGGACGGTGGCCACGGCCATCGTCTCGCCGAGCGCGCGGCCCAGGCCCAGCATCGAGGCGCTGATGACGCCGGAGCGGCCGAAGGGCAGTACGGACATCCGGATGACTTCCCAGCGGGTCGCGCCGAGCGCGAGCGCGGCCTCCTCGTGCATCTTCGGTGCCTGGAGGAAGACCTCGCGGCTGACGCTGGTCACGATCGGCAGGATCATGATCGCCAGCAGGATGCCGACGGTGAACAGCGAGCGGGCCGCGGTGTCGCCGTACGCGAAGATGCCGGTCCAGCCGAGGTAATCGTCCAGCCAGCCGTACAGGCCGGTCAGGTGCGGTACGAGGAAGAGGGCGCCCCACAGGCCGTAGACGATGCTGGGGACGGCGGCGAGCAGGTCGATGACGTACCCGAGCGGGGAGGCCAGCCGGCGCGGCGCGTAGTGCGAGATGAACAGCGCGATGCCGACCGCGACCGGGACCGCGATGACCATCGCGATCACCGAGCTGACGACGGTGCCGAAGGCGAGGACGGCGATGCCGAACTTCGGCTCGGTGCCGGAGGCGGTCCAGTCGAAGTAGGTCAGGAAGTTCGCGTGGTCCCCGGATATGGCGATCACGGAACGGACGGTGAGGAAGGCCGCGATGGCGGCCATGATCACCAGGAGCGCGATGCCCGAGCCGCGGGACAGACCGAGGAAGATCCGGTCACCGGGGCGGACCGCCTTGCCGGACACCGCGGAGGCGGTGCGCGCGGGCGGTGGCGGGGGCGGGGCGCTGGGTATCGAGGGTGCTGAGTTCATGGTTTCTCCGGTCTGCGGAGCCCGGCGGGGGCTCCTGGCGCGGCGGTGCACCGGACGGGCGGCGGCCTGCGGTGCGCGGGCCGCCGCCCGGTGGGTCAGGAGAGCGAGGAGACGGCCGAGCGGACCTTGTCGGCGATCTCGGCCGGCAGCGGCGCGTAGCCCAGCTCCTTGAGGGCGTTCTGGCCGTCCTTGCCTGCGATGTACGTCAGGAAGGACTTGGCGGCGGGCAGGGTCTCCGCCTTGTTGCCCTTGTCGCAGGCGATCTCGTACGTGACCAGGGTGATCGGGTAGGCGCCCTCGGCCTTGGTGGTGTAGTTCAGCTTCAGGGCCAGGTCGCTGCCCTTGCCGACCTGCTTGGCCTCGGCGATGGCCTTGGAGGCGTTGTCGACGGTGGCCTCGACCGGGGCCTTGGCGCCGGTGTTCAGCTTGACCGTGTTGATCTTGCTGGCCGTGGCGTAGGACAGCTCGAAGTAGGAGATCGCGCCGCTGACCTGCTTGACCTGCGAGGACACACCGGCCGAGCCGGACGCGGCCTGACCGCCCTTGCCCTGCCAGGTCTTGCCCGGCTCGTGCTTCCAGGCGTCGGGCGCGGCGCCCTTGAGGTACTTGGTGAAGTTGTCGGTGGTGCCGGAGTCGTCGGAGCGGTGGAACGCCTGGATCTTGAGGTCCGGCAGGTCGGCGTCGGGGTTGAGCTTCTTGATCGCCTGGTCGTTCCACTTGGTGATCTCCGAGTCGAAGATCTTGGCGAGGGTCGGCGCGTCCAGCACGAGGCTGTCCACACCGGGCACGTTGTAGCCGACCGCGATCGGGCCGCCGACCATCGGCAGGTTGATCGCCTGGCCGCCCTTGCAGACCTGCTTGGACTTCTCCACCTCCTCGGGCTTGAGCGCCGAGTCGGAGCCCGCGAAGGCGGTCTGTCCCTGGAGGAAGGTGGTGATGCCCGCGCCGGAGCCGGTGGGCTGGTAGTTGATGCTGGTGTCCTTGCAGGCGCCCGAGTAGGCCTGCACCCAGGCGTCCATGGCGTTCTTCTGCGCGGACGAGCCGGAGGCGAGCAGCTTGCCCTTGCCCTCGCACTTGATGTTGCCGGCCTTCGCGGAGGCCGTCCCGCCGCCACCGCTGGTGTCGTCGGAGCCGCACGCCGACAGGGCCAGGGCACCGGTGACGGCGAGAGCGCCAACGGCGAGGGCGCGAACCCGGTTCTTGCGCTGCTGCTGCTTCACTGTCGTGTGTTCCTTCCTGGGGCGCGCCGCTTCTTCGGCGTGCGGGGTGGAGATATGGGTGGTCGCCGGCGCGGCGACCGGGCTGTGACGGTGGGGTCACTGTGCGGCGGCCGCAGGGGCCGGGCAAGGGTCGCCGGGGCGGTTCGCCCGATGGTTCAGCAATGCCGTGCGGCGTTCGCTCCGAAGGAGTGGCGCGCCGTTCGGTACGGCCGAAATTAGGCAGATCAGGTGAAGCCGCCGATGGAGGAGAGTGAACGGGGGGTGAACCTCGGCCGTCGGCTGGGGGCGGCGTACGAACGGTCCGGAATCCTCGGCTTTGCTCTGTCGGATTACCCGCCGGTATGGCAGCATCCGCGCGAGGAGAGGTGCACGAATCGGTGCGGACCGACCGGAGGTGGCTGGTGGGGCGGCAGGGGGCAGGACGGGGTGAACGCCATGGAAACGGCAAACGCGGCGTATCGGGTGGACGCGGTGTATCGGGCGGACGTGGCGTACGGAGCGTGAGGCGGCCGCGCGGCGGTGTACTGGCCGCCACGGCGGTGGTCCTGGGCGTGACCGGAATCCTCGGCGGGACGGCTCCGGCCGCGTACGCCGATCCCGGGCCGGTCGTGTCCGAACAGCGCATCGAAGAGGTGCGCAAGGAGCTGGAGGGCCTCTACCGCACGGCGGAGCAGGCCACCGAGGCGTACAACGCCGCGAAGGGGCAGGTCGACCTCCAGCAGAAGGAGATCGTCAGGCTGGCGCAGACCATCGACCGGACCCAGCGGCGGATGGACGAGCTGAAGCGCCAGGCGGGCGCGCTGGCCAGCGCGATGTACCGGGGCGGCGGCATCCCCCCCGAGGCCCGGCTGATGCTCAACAAGGACCCCGGGCGCTTCCTCGACAACGCCGCGCTGGTCCGCAAGGGCCAGCAGGCCGCGAAGGACCTGGGTGCCGAACTCGCCCGTACGAAGTCGGTGTTGGAGGGGTACTCGCAGGACGCGACCGACCGCTGGGAGCGGCTGGAGGAGAACCGCAGGAAGGCGCAGACCGCGCAGCTCGACGTCCGCAAGAAGATCGAGGCCGCGCAGCAGCTGGAATCGCGGCTGGCCGCCGAGGAGAAGGAGCGGCTGAAGAAGCTGGAGGACGCGCGGGCGCTCCAGGAGCAGCAGAAATGGCTGGATTCCGGTGTGCTCAAGGACATCGGCGCGCACGCCTCGGCGGCCGGCAAGAAGGCGGTGTCGTACGCCACTTCGCAGATCGGCAAGGACTACGTGTGGGGCGCCGAGGGCCCGGACACCTTCGACTGCTCGGGACTGACCATGCGTGCCTGGCAGGCCGGCGGACGGTCGATCCCGCGGACGTCGCAGGAGCAGTGGCGTCAGCTGCCGCGCGTCGCCCTGAAGGACATGCGTCCCGGCGACCTGATCATCTATTACCCCGACGCGAGCCATGTCGGCATGTACATCGGCGACGGCGCGATCGTGCACGCGCCGCGGCCGGGCCGGCAGATCACGATCACCGGGGCCGGGTCGATGCCGATCCTCGGGGTGGTGCGGCCCGACGACGCTGCGTGAGGTGGACGTGCTTTTCGTCACGGAGCGCCAGGGGCCAACCTGACGCCGTCGAGGTGATGTTCGTCATTCCGCGCCCCTCCCTTCCCAGGTCATCCGGCCTGTGGGGTACGGCATATGACAAGTGCCGGGTGCCGTCGGCCATTCCGTAAGGATCCGCGCTACCGCTATGGTCGCCTCTCGGTGCCCGGTGGCGCACCGCCCGGACCGACCGCCGGGCGGCGGCGGAACCGGGCACGGTGGCGCGCCGTTCGGCGGGCCCGTGCACCCTCGGGGGGAGGGAAGGAAGCAGAGCATGTCCGTACCCATTCCGCGTCAGCGGACGGCCGTGCTGCCGGAGCAGGCAGCGCCGGCGGGCGACGCGTGCGACGACGCGTCCCGCGCGGCCGGGCCGTCGGACGCAGCGGGCACCCCGGACCCCTCTGCCCCAGAAGCCACCCACACCACCCACTCCACCCACCACACCGACCCCTCACCCCGCCCCTCCACCGCCCGCTCCGGCGACGCCGGGCTGACCCTGCTGCTCATAGGCGAGGACCCCACCAGCTCCGTACCCGAGATGCGGGACTGGCAGGGCCGCAGGGTCCGCGTCCGCACGGCCCGCAACCTCACCGAGGCGGAACGGCTGCTCACCGACGACGTGCACTGCATCCTGCTCGACCTGGCCCCCCCGGGCCCGCAGGAGCGCACGGAACGGGACGGGCACCCGCCGGAGGAGGACGGCGACCACGACGAGCTGGGCGCCCTGCGCGCGGTGCTGCGGATGGCCCCCTCCCACGCCGTCCTCGCGCTGACCTCCGAGGCCGACGCCGAGCGGGCCGCCGAAGCCGTACGCGTCGGCGCGCAGGACTACCTCTTCCGCGACGAACTCGACGGCGCGGTCCTCAGCCGGGCGGTGCGCTACGCCGTCGAGCGCAAGCGCGCCGACCTCGCGCAGCGCCAGCTCACCGAGTCGCGGATGCTTGCCCAGGAGAACCGCCGGCTGGAGCGCGGGCTGCTGCCCACACCGCTCCTGGACGGCTCCGACCTGCGCTTCGCGGCCCGCTACCGCCCCGGACGCAGCCGCGCGCTGCTCGGCGGCGACTTCTACGACACCGTACGGACCGCCGACGGCACCGTGCACGCGATGATCGGCGACGTCTGCGGCCACGGGCCCGACGAGGCCGCGCTCGGCGTCGAACTGCGCATCGCCTGGCGCGCGTTGACCTTCGCCGGACTGTGCGGCGACGCCCTGCTGTCCACCCTCCAGAAAGTGCTGGAGAACGAGCGCGCCGACGACGAGATCTTCGCGACCCTGTGCCTGGTGGACATCGCGCCGGACGGACGGCACGCCGGGGTCTGCCTGGCCGGTCACCCCGCGCCGCTGCTTGCCCGGTCCGGCGGGGCGCCGCGACTGCTCCCGTACGAGGAGGGCGGCCCGGCGCTGGGCCTGCTGCCGGGCGCCCGCTGGCCGCGCCGCCAGGTCGCGCTGGGCGGCTCCTGGAGCCTGATGATGTACACGGACGGCCTGATCGAGGGCCGCGTCGGCAACGGCAACCAGCGCCTCGGCCAGGAGGGCATGACCGAACTGGTGGGACGTCAGATGGCGGCCGGGCTGCGCGGCGAGGAACTGCTCGACGCGGCGGTCACGGAGGTCCGGGACCTCAACGGCGGAGAACTGACGGACGACGTGGCCGTCCTCCTGCTGGACCGGGGACGCATACGGAACTGACGCCCGGCCGCCACCACGCACGGAATCGGTAGAGCCACCCGGCCCCGCCCCGCGCCACCCCGCCCCGCGCTACCGCCCGCCGTTGAACGGCCCGTACGGCCCGTCCGAACTGGACCCGCCACGGCGCGGCCCGCGGCCGCCGGTGATCCCCTTGATCGCGGGACGCACATCGACCGTATAGACGATCACGGCGATCAGCCCGATGATCGGCAGGAACGACATCAGCGGCAGCAGGAACAGCAGCGCGGTGGCGATCACCAGGAAGATCAGCCACATGCCCTTGGTCTGCTTGTCGGCCGCCCGATAGGCGTCCTCCCGCCGTACGGCCGCGTCGACGAGCATCGCGGCGGCGTACACGGCCAGCACCAGCTGCACCCAGCTCAGCACGTTCTGGAAACCGTAGATCAGCACTGCCACCACCCGTTCGACTCGGTCCGCCGTCGGCCCACCGTACCCGGAGAACGGGCCGGACACGCGGTGCGTGCCCGGCCCGCTGCCGGCGGATCGCCTGCTTGCCGTTCTGACCGGCGTGCTGCCGGTGGGTCGCCTACTTGCCGTTCTCGGCCGGCGAGGTGGTCTTCTTCGCCGGGGTCTTCCTGGCGGCCGGCGCCTTCTTTGCCGTGGCGGTCTTCGCCTCGCTGTCGGCACCGGCCGTGTTCTCGGCCGTGGTCTCCGCCACGGGCTCCTGCTTCGGCTCCTGGCGGGGCTCCGGCTCGATCGCGACCGCGAGGTCCTCGGTGGCCTCGGCGGTCTCGCTGCGCCAGCTCTGCACCGCGCCGCGACCGCGCTCGGCCAACTCCTCGTACCCCTCACGGGCCTTGACCGCGGTCTCGGCGGCGCGGCCGACACCCTGCAGCACGAGGTCCTGCGTCTGCTGGCTCAGCTTCTTGAAGTCGGCGTCGAGCAGACCCAGCTGCCGGGTGATCCAGTCCTGCGCCTCCTTCGCCTCCTTGGTGACCCGGTCCTGCACGGTCTTCGGGTCGGTGTTGCGGACGGCCTCGAAGCGCTTGGGGGCCTCCTGGCGGAGCTTCTCCACCAGGGCCGGGATTTCCTTGGCCTTCTCGGCGGCGAGGTCGACACCGCCGGCGAGGGCGTACAGCGGAGTCGGGTCGGTGAGCGCCTTGCGAACGTCGTCGGTGATGGCCATGGCGTGGTTCCTCCAGGTATCGGTGGTCGGTCGCTCAGATGGCGTGCGGGTCGCCGTCGGCCTCTCGGGCATCCGGAGCGGGCCCGTCGGCGGGCGTGCCGTCGCTTCCGCTCCCGTGTCCGTTCTCCTTGCGGAAGGACTCGTAGATCTGCAGCAGTACCTGCTTCTGCTTCTCGGTCAGCGCGGGGTCGGTGAGGATCGCGGTGTGCACCTCGACCCCGTCCACCTTCCGCTCGTCGAGGATCCCGGCCTGCACATACAGCGTCTCGGCGGAGATCCGCAGCGCCTTGGCCAGCTGCTGCAGGATGTCCGCACTCGGCTTGCGCAGCCCGCGCTCGATCTGACTGAGATACGGATTGGACACCCCGGCGGCATCCGCGAGCTGCCGCAGACTCAGCTGCGCAGTACGCCGCTGCTCCCGCAGGAACTCGCCGAGGTTGCCGACGTTGAGTGATGCCATGCCCCGATGGTGCGCCATCGTGCTAACTATTGCAAGCGGGCGCTAGCAAAAGTGGCGTGGGCGGGGTGTGACTGAGCACTTCAGTTGGCCACTGGGCGTTTCAGTCGGCCGCTGCGGTGCTCAGCGCCGAGCCGCTGCGGTGCTCCCGGTCGCGGTGTCGCGTACTTCCAGGGCGGCGTCCGGACCTGCTACGGCGTGCCGGCGAGCCTGCCCATCACTTCGTACATCTGCGGCGGGGCCAGCGGAGCGACGGAAAGCGGTTCTTGCGCTGGTTCCGTGCTCAGTCCGGTCAGCAGGAAGGCAACTTGGCGGCGCCAGGCATCGGGCGCGGTGTCCGCGACCGCGCGAGCGAGGAGAGCGTTGGTGCCGAAGAAGAGCAGGAGGTCTTCGCCGGTGAAGTCCGGGCGGACAGCGCCGGCGAGCTGGGCTCGCTCGATGATCCGTGTGGCGGCGTCCTTCGTCTGGCCGCAGATGGCCATCAGGCACTCGGCGGCGGGAAAGCGTCCGCTGACGACGTCGGCGACCGCGGGATCGGTGGCCTGCAGTTCACAGACCCTCTCGATGTAGTACGCGAACCCCTCCCCGGCCTCCTCGAAGGACAGGGCGTGTTCGGCGGCTTCGCCGAGGCGGTCTGCGGCCAGCCCTGCCACGACTTCGTCGATGAGCGCCTCGCGGGTGCCGAAGAGGTTGTAGAGCGTGCCGTGGCTGACTCCGGCCCGGCGGGCGATCTCCTTGAGGGGCACCTTGAGGCCGCGCTCCTGGAAGAGCTCGGCGGCGGCTGCCCGCAGTTTCTCCGCGTTCCGTTGCGCGTCGGCCCGCATCAGGTCGTTCCTCCTGGTTCCGGCGCTGCGGCCACCCTGGCCGCATTCCCCTCAGACTAACTTGACCCCCGGTTCAAGTCGCGTGCTACCGTCGGCGAACAAGTTGACCCAAGGGTCAAGAAAGCTGCCGTGGCAAGGGGTGGTCCTATGTCCAAAGTGATCGCCGTCTTCGGTGCCGGTACCGGTCTGGGGGTGTCCGTCGCCCGCCGCTTCGGGCGCGAAGGCTTCCGGGTCGCCCTGGTGGCCCGCCGCAAGGACCGGCTGGACGCCTTCGTCGAGGTGCTCGCCGGTGAAGGCATCGAAGCGGTCGCGTTTCCCGCCGATCTTTCCCAGCCGGCCGGGGTGCCCGCCCTCGTCGAGGCGATCCATGACCGCTTCGGCCGGATCGACGTGGTCGAGTACGGGCCGATCAGCGGCGACCAGGGCTTCACCCCCGCCGCCGAGCTGGACGCGGCCACCCTGGGGGGACTGACCCCGCTGCTGCTGCTCACCCCGGTCGAGGTGGTCCGGGCCGTGCTGCCGGAGTGGACCGAGCGTGGCGAGGGCACCTTCCTGCTGGCTCAGGGCTACTCGGCGGCGCAGCCCATGCCCCACCTCAGCGGCCTGGGCCCGGTGATGGCCGCCACGCGTAATTACCTGTACTCCCTCAACGCCGAGCTGGCGGACAAGGGGATCTACGCCGGTGCTCTGACCATCGCGTCCCTGATCGCCCGCAGTGAGGTGTCCGCTGCGGCCCAGGCCGCCTTCGAGTCGGCCGACGGCCCGCATTTCCCGGTCGCCGACCCGGACGATCTCGCGGAGCTCTGCTGGGACATGCACACCAAGCGCGACCGCGTCGAGCAGTTCCACCCCGAGTCGCCGGCTCCGCAGGCCCCCGCGTGGTACCTGCGACCCTGAGCAGGGCGCCCCGGACCAAGTGCCTGCCAGGCGGCCGATGCGACTTCGCGAAACGCGGCCTCACCATGCCAAAGCACCCCATACCCCGAGGCCAACCATGAAGCTCAGGGTGGCCAACTGGAGCGCTCAGTCACACGGGGGCGGGGGCGCTTCAGCCGGCCATTCCCGGCCCACCTGAACCACCTGTCCGTCCGCCACAGTCAACCTTGGCCATCTGCCGACCTGTCCCGTTCCTTCCGACCCGCCGCCGCGTCCGGCTTCCTACGGTCTTTCCACCTGGTCAGCGCCGAAGCCGGGGCCACCGGTGCCGGTGGCGGTCATTCCGGGCCGCCCTGCCATGTCACGCGCATCGCCTCCGGCCCCCGGATGTGCGGCCGTTCTCTCCACGTGAGGTCGCGGACGGTCAGCTCCGGGGTCCTGGTGAGCAGCGCCCGCAGTCCCTCCTGGAGGTCGATGCGCCCGAGCTGGGCGCCGACGCAGTAGTGCGCGCCATAACCGAAGGTGAGGTGTCCACCGGGTGGCCGGGTGAAGTCGATCGCGTCGGGGTCCTCGAATCGGGCCGGGTCGTGGTTGGCCGACTCGACGGCGATGGTCAGGGCTTCGCCCGCGCGCACCAGCGTGCCGCCGACGTTGACGTCCTCCCGCGCGTAGCGGACGAACAGGCCGGCGCCGGCGGAGGCGTTGTTGCGCAGCAGCTCCTCGACCGCCGCCGGCAGCTCGGCCGGATTCGCGCGCAGTCGGTTCCAGAGTGCGCGGTCGCCCCGTGTGAGAACGTAGACGCAGTTCGGAATCTGGGTGATGATCGCCTCGAACCTGGCCAGCAGCATGCTGACGACCAGCTCGATCAGCTCGTCGTCGGTGAGCCGGTCCCCCTCGTCCCGGGCCTGGACCATCGCCGACATCAGGTCGTCGCGGGGGCTGGCCCGGCGCTCGGCGATGAGCCGCTCGGTGCAGGTGCGCAGGGCGCCGAACCGTCGCATCATGTCCTCGGCGCCGACGGCGCTGCCGGGCATCAGCGCCGCGCTGGTCGACTCGAACGCCCCCCGGTCCGAGACCGGCACGCCGAGCAGGTCGCAGATGGACAGCACGCTCATCGGCTGCGCGTAGTCCACCACGATGTCCATGCCCGGCCCGGCGTTCATCGCCGACGACAGCAGATCGTCCGCCGCCGCGCGCACCGTCGGGCGCTGCGCTTCGATACGGGGCTTGCTGAGGGCCTTGACCAACAGCGTGCGCAGCCGGGTGTGTTCGGGGGCGTCCAGGGTGATCAGCCCGGCCAGGTCCGTCGCCTCTTCCTGGCGCGGGAAGTCCCGGCCGACCGACATCGCGCGGCTGAACCGCGCATCGCCCAGCACCAGCCGGGCGTCCGCGTAGCGGGTGACCAGCCAGGTGGGTTCACCGTAGGCGAGCCGCACCCGGAGCAGCCCCTCGCGCTGCCGCAGCTCCCGGAACCGCTCGTTGACCTCGATGCCGCGGCCGTCGTCGAAGGGAAAGTGCTCCAGCGCCTCTGTGGCGTCGGGAAGATCGGGAACGGTCGTCATATGGGCTGCACCTCCGTCAGCCAGTCGTGCAGGTTCGCTGAGATCAGGTCGGCGTGCCGGGACAGGATGGTGACGTGATCGCCGGGCAGCCTGCGCACGCGGTGCGCCGGCCCGGCCGGGAACGGGTGGCCCCCGAGCCGGTGGGCAGACCCGCGACGGCCTCGCCGGCGAGCAGGTGCGGGATCGGCGCCTCCAGCGGGCCACCTCGACTCTTTCGGGGAGCGAGGACAACCGTATGACGGGCGATACCCGATTTTCCCTAGCATCCCGTTCAGGCCGGATGAGGTCGGATGAGGGCGAAACTCAGCCGTCGGTTCGTATCATCCGGGGAAGCCGTGCTGTGCCGACGCTGGTCCCACCGCCGCACCGGGCTCCCTACTGCCGTCGTATCGGGCGGGTGGGCAGGCAGAACATCAGAGCCCACATCAGGGCGAGCAGGCTACCGACCCACCACAGCACGGTGATGAACGCGTCGCGGTTGAGCCCGGCGTCCGGTGAGCCGCCGGTGGTGGCGAAGAACACCAGGGCGGTCAGCGCGGTGCCGAGGGCGATGCCCAGGTGCATCGCGGTGTTGAACAGGCCCGAGGCGGCCCCGGCGTCCTCGTGCGGGACCCGGGCCAGCGACAGGTCGGCGAGCGGGCCGCCGACCATGCCGAGGCCGAACCCGGTCAGTACCACCGGAGCGGTCATCGCCCACAGGGTCAGGTCCGCCTGACTTCCGGCGGCCTGGAGCCCGTAGGCGGCCATCGAAGCGGCCGCGGTGAGGGCTCCGGCCTGGGGAAGGCGGCGGGCGAAACGCCCGCCGCTCTTCGTCGCGAGCGTCGCACCGGCCAGCTCTCCGATGGAGAGCAGTACGAAGGCCAGGGCCGCGTGGACGGGGCTCATGCCCAGTCCGCGCTGGAGGAAGAGGGTCCAGGTCATGAAGAACAGCCCGCACAGCAGGCCGTGCAGCAGTTGCGCGGCCATGCCGCCGGAGAACTGCCTGCCCCGGAAGAGGGACAGGGGCACGAGGGGCGCGTTGTCCTGCTTGCGCTGCTGATGGCGCAGGAAGGCGCCCAGCGCAAGGAGACCGGTGGCGAGCATGGCGAAGCACCACAGCGGCCAGTGGTGGAGGTGACCCTCGGTGAGAGGGAAGACGATCAGGACGATGGCCAGTGCGGACAGCAGCATGCCGGTCAGGTCGAGCCGGTCGGCCTTCTGAACGGTCGACTCGGGGATGAACCGGCGTCCCAGGAGGAGCACGGCGATGCCGACGGGCACGTTGACCAGGAAGATCGGCCGCCAGGACAGACCGAACAGGTCGGCCTCGGTGAGCAGGCCGCCCATCACCGGGCCCAGGACGTTGGCAAGCGACATGACGGCCCCGTACAGGCCGAACACCTTGCTGCGGTTCTGCCCCTCGAAGGTGACGTGGAGGGTGGCCAGGATCTGCGGGATCATGACGGCCACTGCCACGCCCTGGAGGGCGCGGGCGCCGATCAGCACGCCGGGTCCGGCAGCGAGGCCGCACAGCATTGAGGCCGTGGTGAACACCACGGTGCCGATCAGGAGGATCCTGCGCCGGCCGTAGAGGTCGCCGAGGCGCCCGCCGGTGACCAGCCCGACGGCGACGGGCAGTGAATAGCCGGTGGTCAGCCACTGCAATGCGGCCGGTCCGGCGCCGGACGACTCCTGGATCGCGGGCAGCGCGGTCAGGACGACCGACTGGTCGATCATGTCCATCAGCTCGGCGCCCAGCAGCACCAAGAGCGCGATCCAGGCAGCCAGGCCCATCTTCGACAGGCCAGGTGTGGGGTGGTTTGGGGGTGGGGTGGCGTGCTGCGGCTCGTTGCCGAGCGCGGAGGAAGACACGACGGGAAACTCCTGATTCCAAGGAATCGGGGAGCCCTGCCGACAGCCGCACCGGGGCCGGAAAACACGAAACCCGGGGCAGACGGCAGAGCTGCACCCGGGGCAAGACAGATAACTGCGGGGAAGGGTGACGCAACTCAGGCCAGCGCGGCGTCCGCCCCCGGACACGTGCGACAACACAGCACGTGGGGAACGCGGACGACTACATGGCCTGGTTAATAGGACGTCACCTCAAGATCGACACAGAGTGGAACAGGGAGTTGGTTGCTGCCGCCGATGTCTCCGGCGTGGCAACTCATCCACGGTACGACATTCCCAGACCTCTCCGCACACCAGATAGTGCGCCCCCCAGGCGGCCACCCCCACCCGACGCTGTCTCGCTCGACCTGGACCATCGCAGTTCACCGCCCTGGGTCGGCCCATGGTCATTGAGACGGGTCAACGCCCCCTACCGCGCCTGCGGCGCCCTCATCCGTCCCCGGCCCGCCCCGATACTGCCCCACCCTCCCGTCGATGCGCTCGCGCAGCAGGTCGGCGTGGCCGCGGTGGCGGGCGTACTCCTCGATTCTGTCGCGAGGGGCCGGGCTCGCCAGGGTCTTGCGTGGGGCGTGGGGCGTGGGGCGTGTGGTTCACGGTTGGAGGGGGCGAGGGCCCGGGCCGGCGGTCGGCGGGCGGGTTCCGGCCAGGGCGGTGTTCGCGGCGTCCAGGATGTTCCCGAACGTGCGGGTGATGATCGGCCGGGCGACGTGCCGGGTGAGGAACCCGCCGAGGAGGGGTACGGGGATCTCGGCGCGGGTGGTCCAGCGGACGTGGGTGCCGCCGTCGGCCTCGGTGAAGGTCATCCGGCCGAGTTCGTGCCGGGACGGCGGCAGGCTGCGTTCGACGACGTACTCGGTGGCGTACGGCGGGTCGTAGCGGGTGATGCGTTCCCGGAACCAGCCGATCAGCCAGAGGTGGCTGCGGACCGCGCCGGTGCCGTAGGGCGCGGTGTCGCCGTGCCGGGTCAGGCGGCAGCGCACCACCAGGGGGGAGCGGGTGTAGTTGGTGGTCGTGGTGAGCCAGGCGAACACGGCGCCGATCGGGGCGTCGATGACGCGTTCCACGGTCATGGTTTCCATGGCTGGGGTCCTCCTCTGTCGAGTGTGCGCACCGCGTCGGCGTGGTGCAGTTTGTCGGGGTTTCGGATGCCGTAGAGGCCGGTGATCCTGCCGTCGTGGATGTCGAACGCGACCAGCCAGTCGAGGCCGCCGTCGGTCACGAACCGGGCCGCGGGCATGCCGTTGTACGTGGCGGGCTCGGCGCGGGTCGTGGCGGCGCTGCCGCGGTACACCCCCACGACGAACCGGGCGACCTCGGTGCGTCCGGTGACCGGGCGGCGGGCGGCGACCGCCTTGCCGCCGCCGTCGGAGAGCACCACGACGTCGGGCGCCAGCAGGTCCATCAGCGCCTGGACCTCGCCGGTCGCGGCGGCGGACAGGAAGCGCCGGACGATCTCCCCGGTGGCGTCCGAGACGGGTTCGAAGCGGCGGCGCCGCGCGTGCACGTGCCGGCGGGCGCGGTGGGCGATCTGCCGTACGGAGACCTCGGTCCGGCCGATCGAGGCGGCGATCTCGCCGTGGGTGTACCCGAAGACCTCGTGCAGGACGAACACCGCGCGCTCGGTCGGGTTCAGCGTCTCCAGGACGAGCATCATGGCCATCGAGACGGATTCGGCCAGAATCACGTCCTCGCTCACCCCGGGCGCCGTACGGATCGGCTCGGGCAGCCACATGCCGACGTAGTCCTCGCGCCGCGCCTTGGCCGCGCGCAGGTGGTTGAGGGCCTGCCGGGTCACCGTACGGACCAGGTAGGCGCGCGGGTGCTCGACCGTGGCCGGGTCGACCGTGCTCCACCGCAGGTAGCTCTCCTGCAGGACGTCCTCGGCGTCGGTGGCGCTGCCCAGCATCTCGTAGGCGATGGTGAACAGCAGCGGACGGTGCTCGGTGAAGGCGTCCTCAGTCACGGTTCGTCCCTGTCGTGTACGTGGACCGGCGTCCCGGCATGGTGTCCGGCTCCTCTCCTCGGGTGTCATGGAGACACGCCACGTCGCAGAAGCGTGACAGCCCGCGGGTGTGGTCCGGGTCACAGCGGCGCGGGCCGGTCGGGGACGCGTTCGACGTGTGGGAGCGGCGGCGGCAAGGGCCCGCGCCGGCCTTCGGATCTCAGGGCGTCCCGGCCGGTCTGGTGCCCACGGCGACGGTCGCGCTGAGGTCGTCGTCGGTCGTCAGCCGGGCCGCCAGGCCGCCGCGGCGGAAGGCTTCGAGGGTGTGGGGTGCCTGGCGTTCACTGGTTTCGATCAGGAGGTGGCCGCCGGGGGCGAGCCACTGGCGTGCCTCGGCCGCCACCCGGCGCTGGACGTCGAGGCCGTCCGTACCGCCGTCGAGGGCCACGCGGGGTTCGTGGTCGCGGGCTTCCGGGGGCAGCAGGCCGATCGCTGCGGTCGGTACGTAGGGGGCGTTGACGACGAGGAGGTCGACGCGTCCGCGCAGGGTGGGTGGCAGCGGGGTGTAGAGGTCGCCTTCGTGGACCCGGCCCGTGGCGGGCGGGATGTTGCGGCGGGCGCAGCGTACGGCGGCGGGTTCGATGTCGGTGGCGTGCAGTTCGATGGGGGGTGGGGAGGTGGGGCGCGCCGCGGGCGGGGTGTCCGGCGCGTGGCCGCGTACGCCCGCGGCCAGTGCCGCGCCGACCGCTCCCGTACCGCAGCACAGGTCGACGACGACGGGCCGCGGCCCGGCCGCGGCGCGGGCGCGGAGGAGTCCGGCGGCCTGTGCGACGAGGAATTCGGTGCGGCGGCGGGGGACGAAGACGCCGGGGTCGACGGCGATCCGCAGGCCGGCGAACCGGGCCCAGCCCAGGACGTGTTCGAGTGGGTGGCCGGCGACGCGGCGGTCCGTCATGGCGGTGAGGTGGGCGGGGGCGCGGGCCGTGGAGACGAGGAGTTCCGCCTCGTCCTCGGCGAAGACGCAGCCGGCCGCGCGGAGCCTGGCGACCAGGTCGGCGTGGGCGGGGGATGCGGTGGGGGCGGGGGAAGGCAGGGGGAGTGACATGCGCGTTCGGGCCTTTCGGGGTGCCGAAGGGCGCTCTCGCGGTCACCTGCCTCGGAGGGACCGTTCAGCCGTGAGGTGAGAGCACCCAGCCTGGACAGCGGTAATGGGTCTCACCTCCTTGGTCGTCCACTGTGTGGGCTGGTCACCCTACCCGAACCCACGAGCGGCGGGCAGGCACGGCGGCGTGTGGCGGTGCGCCGCCGGGGGGCGCGCGGTGGCGCTCTTCGCGCCCGTTGAGCCGTCGCCGGTCTCGACGTGGCGGTGCCGGGGCTGGAGGGTGGAGGCGGGGTGCTCCCGCGGGAGGTGGTGGCCGGGGGGCCGCCGCGGGGCGGGGCCGGAGAGGCGGACGGCGATGGCGGGTGCCGGAAATCCTTATATGCGGGGGCTGTTCGCTCCGGTGCGGGAGGAGACCACCGCGTACGACATGGACGTGACCGGCCGGATCCCGGAGGAGCTGGAGGGCCGCTACGTACGCAACGGGCCCAACCCGCTGGGCGTGGACGACCCGGTGGCGTACCACTGGTTCAGTGGCGACGGGATGCTGCACGGCGTGCGGCTGCGCGGCGGCGGGGCCGAGTGGTACCGCAACCGCTGGGTGCGGTCGGACGCGATGGCGTTGCGGCTGGGCGAGAAGATCCTGCACGGGCCGCGTCACCTGGACATGGATTTCGCCCCGAACACGCATGTCACGCGCTTCGCCGGGCGTCTGCTGGCGCTGGTCGAGGGCGGCGCGCTGCCGTACGAGCTGGACGCCGAGCTGGACACGGTGGGCCCGTTCGACTTCGCCGGGACCCTGCCGGGCGGGCTCGCCGGGCACACCACCATCGATCCGGACACCGACGAGCTGCACTGTGTGGCGTACTGCTGGGCCTGGCCGTATGTGCAGTACCTGGTGGCGGGGACGGACGGCCGGATCCGGCGGCGCGTGGACGTGCCGGTGGACGGGCGGCCGATGATGCACGACTTCTCGCTGACCGAGCGGCATGTGCTGCTGTACGACCTGCCGGTGGTCTTCAACCCGGGCGGTGTGGGGGTCGGGCCGTCCTTCCCGTACGTGTGGGAGCCGGGGCGCCCGGCCCGGCTGGGGGTGCTGCCGCGGGAGGGGAAGGCGTCGGACGTGCGGTGGCTGGAGGTCGATCCGTGCTTCGTCTTCCATCCGATGAACGCGTATGAGACGGAGGACGGCAGCGGTCTGATCGTCGTGCATCTCGTGCGCTACGACCGGCTGTTCGCGAAGGGCCGTACGGGCCCGGACGGGTCGCCGCCCGCGCTGGAGCGCTGGACGGTGGACCTCCGGGCGGGCCGGGTGCGGCGTGCGCGGGTGGACGACCGGCCGGTGGAGCTGCCGCGGGTCGATCCGCGGCGGCTCACGCTGCCGCACCGGTACGGGTACGCGGTGCTGGAGTCCGGGTCTGCGGATGTGCGGGTGGCGCGGTTTCCGGGGATAGAGCGGGTGGGGGCCGGGCTGGTCAAGTACGACCTGGAGCGTGGCACGAGCGAGGTGCGCCGGTTCTCGCCGCAGGGCGGTGTGGGGGAGGCCGTGTTCGTGCCCGCCGGTCCGGACGCGGCCGAGGATGACGGCTGGCTGCTGGCGTATGTGTTCGATCCGGACCGTGACGCCACGGATCTCGTCATCCTCCACGCGCAGGACTTCACGGGCGAGCCGGTCGCGCGGGTGCATCTGCCGGTGCGGGTGCCGGTCGGGTTCCACGGTGCCTGGATACCGGACCGGGAGTGAGCGGAGGGGTGGGCTGCGGTGGCCGCGGCTTTTTCCGATGCGCTCGCATTGGTACGCTGTGCCGGACGGCGGCGGAAGGGGATGCGGCATGACCGGGAACGACGAACAGGTGGCACGCGCGGGGGCGGCGCTGGAGACGTACACCCTCTCCGAACAGGGCTGGCGCGCGAGCCCGGGCGAGACGCTCCAGCGGGTGCTGGCCGACCTGATGCACTGGTGCGACGCCACCCAGCGCGGCTTCGACCGGTCGCTGGCGGCCGCGCGGGAGCGGTACGCCGAGGAGCGGGGGTAGCGAGCCGCCCCCGCGCGTGACCGGCTCACGCGCGGGTGGCGGGCCTCGTACGTCGCCTGCGGCCGGCGGGGAACCGGCCGGCCTGCACGCGAGGGCGCGCGCCCGACCCCTGTACGGGAGCGTGCCGCGCGGCGGGCCGGGGTCGGGTGTCCCCGCCCTCAGCCGCCGTACGGACGGGCCTCCCGCGCCTCGCGCAGCGCCTGGGCCCACCAGGCCAGCTGGTCCAGCAGTACGGTGGCGGCCCGGTCGGCGTCCAGGGGCTCGCGCAGCCGGCCCTCGTCATCGAAGAGGCTTCCCGCCATCGGGAAGCTGACCGTCTCGCGCACGGTCGTGGCGTGCAACTCGGCGAAGACCAGGCGCAGTTGCTCGACGGCGCGCAGTCCGCCGGAGATTCCGCCGTACGACACGAACCCGACCGGCTTGGCCTGCCACTCCTCGCGCAGCAGGTCCACGGCGTGCTTGAGCGGGGCGGGGAAGGAGTGGTTGTACTCGGGGGTGATGACGACGAACGCGTCCGCCGCGCCGATGCGCTTGGCGTAGGTCGCCATCTCCTCGCTGCCGTAGCGCAGTTCGTACGGCTGGATCTCGTCGAGGTCGAGCACGTCGACGACGATGTCCTCCCGCCGGCCGGCGTGCCCGGCGAACCAGTTCGCGACGACGGGCGCGAAGCGGCCCTCGCGGGTGCTGCCGACGATGACGGCGAGGGTGAACGGGCGCTCGGACATGGCGGGGCCTCCTGAAGGCGGTGCGGTGGAGCCGGCGATCGGCTTCGAGACCAGACGCTAAAACCTCAACCAAAGTTCAAGTCAAGGCCTGGCCCTGGGATCACACCGCACCGTCGCGCCCGGTGGCCCCCGCGTCCCCCGGAGGCCGCCCCGTCAGCCCCTCACCGGGCGCCCCGCGTCACTGCGCCCCGAAGAGCGTGAGCAGGTCCGTCTTCTGGAACATCCGGGCCGTGTCCACCGCGGACGGCGTCCCCGCGGCCGGGTCGGCGCCGTGGGCCACCAGGAGGCGGACGATGGCGTCCTCGCTCTTGAAGACGGCGCCGGCGAGCGGGGTCTGCCCCCGGTCGTTGGCGCGGTCCGGGTCGGCGCCGCGCTCCAGCAGGGCCGCCACCGCGTCGGCGTGGCCGTGGTACGCGGCGAGCATCACCAGGGTGTCGCCCTTGTCGTTGGTGAGGTTGGCGGGCACACCGGCGTCCACATAGGCGGCGAGGGTGCTGGTGTCGCCGTGCCGGGCCAGATCGAAGACCTTGGCCGCGAGCTGCAGCACCTCGGGGTCGTGCGCGTGCTCGGTCGTGTCGGGACCCTGCGGCTCCGGGTTCGCGTCACTCATGGTCGCCGGCCTCCTGCTTCGGTGGTGGGGCGGTGTCCTGCAACTCCCGCCTGGGCCTTTACTTGTCCCCGCCACCTTATTCAGCACACCTGCCGGGCGACCCCGGCGCGCGCCGGGGCCGCGCCCGGCGGCGCGTCAGAAGACGTCCGGGCACCACGGCCGGCGCGCCGTGTGGAGCAGGAGGCCGGCGGTCGCCAAGGCGCCCGGCCGCTCCTCGTCGACGCGGCCCAGCGCGGCCAGCCGTACCGCGGACTCGTCGCCGAGGTAGAGCGCCGCGAAGGCCTGGGCGTCCAGGGTGAGTTCCGCGCTGCGGTCCGTACGCGTACAGGTGGCGCCCTCGGGCCCGGCCTCCAGGAGGAACCTTCCGCCGGCCAGTCCCGCCTCGTCCCGGACCTCCAGGACGAGGGAACCGCTCGCCGGGTACGTACGGGCCTCCAGCAGCCGGGGGATGTCCAGCGGCCGGATCCACAGATAGTCGGCGTGCTGCACGATCCGTGCCGCGCGCGGGTCGCCGAGGTGGAACGGCAGCGCGTCGTCGGGCCCGCGTACGCCCGTCCTGATGTGCATGACCCAGTCGATCGAGCACAGGAACCGCCACAGGGCCCGGTCGGCGGCCGGGGTGGTCGTGGTCAGGCGGTCGACGGTGACGGTGTTCTGCGGCAGCTTGTGCTCCCACACGGCGTCCGCACGGTACGCGGCCAGGCCTTCGACCTCACCGGAGGCGGAGCGGTAGACGGCGTGGAAGCGGTCCTTGGCGGGGACGTGCGGGACCGGAACGGCGCCGGTGTGGGTCTGCCACCAGATGCCGGGCAGGTCGATCGCGCCGGGCTGCCCGGCGCGGAACCGTTCGTGCAGCCCGGGGCCGGTCTTCCGCACCTCCGCCGCGTCGACGAAGTCGATCCGGCCGCCGTCGTCCGGTCCCGCGTGGCGGGGGTCCAGCGCGGCGCGGGCCACGTTGATGTGCCACTCGGTGAACCAGGTGGCGGGCCCGAAGCCGTACCGCCCGTATATCGGGTACTCGGCGGCGATCAGCGTGGCCAGGGCGTCACCGCGCTCCTTGGCGTCCCGCAGGTCGTCGGCCATCATCCGGCTGAGCAGGCCGCGCCGCCGGTGGGTGGGGGAGACCGTCACGGCCGTGACGGCGTCCGCGGGCACCCGCGCGCCGCCGACGACGGTCAGTTCCTGCGCGAAGCTGCGGAACGTGGCGACGCAGCGGCCGTTGTCGTACGCGCCCCGGGTGCGGTCCGGGTCGTGCTCGCGGCGGCGGAACGCGACCTGCTCCTCGGAGGCCTCCGGTGGCCGCAGGAACCCCACGTTCACGGCCCGCACCCAGTCGGGGATGTCCGCGTCGCCGACCGTACGCACCTCGATGCCCATCTGCGTACGGTAGCCACGGCCCTGTCCCGCCGTCGCGGGAATTTCGCGGGGCGGGCGCCCGGGCGCCCACCGCCTCAGAACGCCGCGCGGATCTCCCCGACGCGCTCGGCGCCGCCCAGCAGCGGTGCCTCCTCGATGCGCGCCAGCACCGGCGACTCGACGCCCATCCGGCGCAGCGCCCGGCCGAGTATCGGGCCCAGCGTGCGGGTCGCGCCGTCCTCGACCTTGAACGCCAGCGCGCGCCCGTCCGGCAGCGCCACCGCCTGCACGGCCTCCGCGCCCATCTTCGACAGCACGCCGGGCAGCGCCTGCATCAGCCAGGTGTCCGGGCGGCGGGTGCCGGCCACGTACTCCGGGTGCGCGCGCATCGCGTCCGCCACCCGCCGCTCCGGCGTACCGGCGTCGGCCAGCACGAAGTGCCGGAACGAGCGGGCCAGGCCGGTCAGGGAGATCGCCATCAGCGGCGCGCCGCAGCCGTCCGTACCGACGTGCTCGACCCGCTCGCCGCTCGCGGAACGCACCGCCTCCAGGGTCAGCTGCTGGAGCGGGTGGTCCGGGTGCAGATAGGTGTCCAGCGGCCAGCCGTTGGCGGCGCAGGCGGCCAGCATCGCGGTGTGCTTGCCGGAGCAGTTCATGGTCAGCGACTCGCGCACCCGACCGGACGCCAGGTACGTCTCCGCCTCCACCGGGTCCAGCGGCAGGTCCGGCGGGGTCCGCACCAGCCCGGCGGACAGGCCGTGCTCGCTGAGCATCTTCTGGACGAGGTCGAGGTGGAAGCCCTCGCCGGAGTGGCTCGCGGCGGCCAGCGCCAGCCGCTCGCCCGACAGGTCCAGGCCCGCCCGCAGGATGGCGGCGGCCTGCATCGGCTTGTTGGCGGAGCGCGGGAAGACCGGGGAGGTCACATCGCCGAGCGCGGACTCCACACTGCCGTCCGCCGCCAGGACCACCAGCGAACCGCGGTGCCGGCCCTCGACGAAGCCCGAACGCACGACCTCGGCGAGGACGGGGGATATACCGGCCGGGGCGGACCCGTCGGTAACGGTGGAGGAACTCATCGGGGGCCTTCCGGGGAGTGACCCGCGATCCCCCCGGAGCCGTGCGGCCGCTGGGTCAGGAGAGCAGGTCGTCTACTTGTGCTTCGCCTTCACGGTACCTGCGGGCGATCTCCGCACTGCAATCGTCCGCGGTTCGCTGCAGGGTCTGGCGCCGCCGGGAGACCTGCTGCTCGTAGCGGACCAGGCGCCCCATCGCGTCGTGCAGCTCCTGGTCCGTACGGGCGGTCAGGTCCGACAGCTCCACCTCGCCGAGCATCTGCTCCGCCAGCTGGCGGTACTCCTCGCTGTGCGGCATCCCGAGCGTCACATGACGGGCCGAGGAACGGTGCCGCGACGGCTCGTCCGTCAGGATCTCCGGGAGGCGGTCCAGCAGGGGCGAGTGCGGGGCCGTACGGCGGGTGCTCTCGGCGCGCAGGATGTCGATCCGGCCCTGCAGCAGCCGCCGCACATAGCTCAGGTCGGCCTCCTCCTGCTGCGCCCCGCGCCGTACGACGCGCAGGTCGGGCAGGGTCAGCCGGGGCAGGTCGGGCCGTGGCACCGGGCGGAAACGGTCGCGTTGCAGCGGCGGCCGGTGCGGTGCCGTGCCTGCCTGGAACATGGGACCGTCCTCCGTGCGGGCGGGCCCGGCGGACGCCGGGGCCTGCGGGGTCGTACGGGCCGCCGTGGGCGCCGTACGGGCGATCGGTACGGGACCGGGGGTGTGCCCGGGTCCGGCAGTGCTCATGAGTCGTTCCGTCCCCTCGTCCGGTGCGGTCGTACGGGCAGGTTGTCCGCGTGACGCACCGCGTGCACGCATCGTGCCACTGTGGGCGGGCCCCCCGCAGGGCCAGCCATGGCCATGGCACCCGAACGGCCCCGGGAGGGTACGGCTGTCGGAGGCCCGGGCGTGCCGTGCATCATGGGCGGTATGCGAGCTGTGGTGCAGAGGGTCGACGGCGCACGCGTCGAGGTGGACGGCGAGACGGTCGGGGAGATCGTCGGAGAAGGCCTGTGCGTGCTGGTCGGGGTCACGCACGACGACACTCCGGCGAAAGCGGCGCAGCTCGCCCGCAAGCTGTGGTCGGTGCGCGTCCTGGACGGCGAGAAGTCCTGCTCGGACACGGGTGCGGGCCTGCTGGTGATCAGTCAGTTCACTCTCTACGGTGACGCCCGCAAAGGCCGCCGGCCCACCTGGAACGCGGCGGCCCCCGGTCCGGTGGCCGAACCCCTCGTCGACGAGGTCGTCACGCAGCTCCGTGCCCTGGGCGCGGAGGTCGCCACGGGCCGCTTCGGCGCGGACATGAAGGTCTCGCTGACGAACGACGGCCCGTTCACGGTGCTGCTGGACGTGTGACCGGCACGCCGGACGTGTGACCGGCGCGCCTACGGTTCGACCACGACCTCCTGCGCCGCCGCCGTGCTGTCCACGAGGAGCGGCGCGTCGGTCGGCACGTTGCGCTTGACCAGGGCCAGCGCGATGGGGCCCAGCTCGTGGTGGCGGGCCGAGGTGGTGACGAAGCCGAGCTGGCGGCCTTCGGCGCCGTCGGCGGCCAGGCGTACGGGCGCGCCGTGCGGCGGCAGGTGCACCTCGCTGCCGTCCAGGTGCAGGAAGACCAGGCGGCGCGGCGGCTTCCCCAGGTTGTGGACGCGGGCCACGGTCTCCTGGCCGCGGTAGCAGCCCTTCTGGAGGTGTACGGCGGTGCCCAGCCAGCCCAGCTCGTGCGGGATGGTGCGGTGGTCGGTCTCCATGCCCAGCCGCGGCCGGTGCGCCTCGACGCGCAGCGCCTCCAGGGCCAGGGTGCCGACGGCGGGGCCGTTGGCCGCCGCGAAGGCCTCCAGCTCACCGCGGGGCAGGAACAGGTCCCGGCCGTGCGGGGTCTCCCGGACGACCGTGTCCTTCGGGGCCTCGGCGATGGACCCGGCCGGCAGGTGGACGACCGCGTACGCGTCCGTACGGTCGGCGACCTCGACCCGGTAGAAGAACTTCATGCTCTCCAGGTAGGCGATCAGCGCCTCCTCGTTGCCCGGCTCGGTGTGCAGCCAGGTCGTCTCCCCGTCGTCGACGAGGTAGAGGGCGTGCTCGATGTGGCCGTTGGCGGAGAGGATCAGCGCTTCGGTGGCGTGGCCGGGCGCGAGGTCGGTGACGTGCTGCGTCAGCAGCAGGTGCAGCCAGCTCAGCCGCTCGGGGCCGCTGACGGTGACCACGCCGCGGTGCGAGAGGTCGACGAGGCCGCGGCCGTCCGCGAGGGTGCGTTGTTCGCGGAACAGGTCGCCGTAGTGTGCGGCGACCCCTTCGTCGGGGGCCTCGGCCGGGACGGCACCGGGCAGCGACAGCAGCGGACTGGCTTCACGTTGGCGCGGCATACCCCAAGCCTACGACCGGCTACGACGTGGCCCCCGACCCGCCCTCGGCGCGCGGCCCGCCGTCCGGGGTCTTCGCCGCGGACTTCCCGGTGCACGCCGCACACCGTCCGAAGATCGCGAAGTGCTTCAGGTCGGTGTCGAAGCCGAACGTTTCCCGCAACGTCGTCGTGAACGGTTCGGCCACCGTCAGATCGGCCTCGATCACTTCCGTACAGTCCCGGCACACCAGATGGATGTGGTGGTGCCGGTCGGCGAGGTGGTACGTGGGCGCGCCGTGCCCGAGGTGGGCATGGCTGACCAGGTTCAGCTCCTCCAGCAGCTCCAGCGTCCGGTAGACGGTGGAGATGTTCACCCCGCCCGCCGTCCTGCGCACCTCGGTGAGGATGTCGTCGGGGGTCGCGTGTTCGAGCTTGTCCACCGCCTCCAGCACGAGCTGGCGCTGCGGGGTCAGCCGGTACCCGCGCTTGCGGAGGTCGCTCTGCCAGTCGGAGGTCACCACGCCCCCAGTGTAGGAGGGCGCTCAGTGGCCGCGAACGCCCCGCAGGTATCCGGACAGTGCGCTCACGGCCGCCGGGTTGCGCGGGCTCTCCACCAGATCGGCGTAATCCATCACGTAGATACGGTCGTTCTTGACCGCCGAAACGTTCTTCAGCGGCGCGTACGACTTCAGGAATGCCTTCTTCTGCTCGGCGGTCGGCGTGCCGTAATCGTTGATGACGATCACCTCGGGGTCGCGCTCGACCACCGACTCCCACCCGACCGTGGTCCAGGAGTCCTTGAGGTCCTTCATGACGTGGTCGCCGCCGGCCTTGGTGATGATGTCGTGCGGCCCGGCGAAGCGGCCGGAGGTCATCGGCTTGTCCTGGCCGCCGTCGTAGAGGAAGACGGTGGGCCGTTCGCCGTCCTTGGGTGCCTTGGCCTGCGCGTCGGCGACCTGCTTGCGGTACTTCGCGATCAGCGCGTCCGCCCGGTCCTCGACGTCGAAGATCTTCCCGAGGGTCTTCAGGTCGGTGTAGAGCGCGTCCAGCGGCGGCATCACGCCGCGCGCGCTGCCCTGGCCGCCGTCGGTCCCGTTGCGGCACGACTCGGTCAGCACATAGCTGCCGATGCCGAGCTTCTTCAGGGAGGCGGGGGTGACGTCGCTGTCCTCGCCGAAGCCGTAGTTCCAGCCCGCGAAGACCAGGTCGGCCTTGGCGTCCAGGGCGATCTCCTTGGTGATCGCCTTCTTGGAGAGCCAGGGCACCTTGCCGTACGCGTCCTTCCAGGCGACGGCGTCGGCCTTGCCCCGGTACGCCGGCATGACGTACCCGGCCATGTGGTCCTCCAGGCCGAGCGCGAACATGATGTCGGCGATCCCGACGTCGTTGGTGACCACGCGCCGCGGCGCCTTGTCGTACGTCGTCTTGGTGCCGCAGTTCTCGACGGTGACCGGGTAGTGCCCGGACCCGCCCGCCTTCGCGGCGCCGTCCTTCCCGTCCTCGGCGACCCGCGCGCCGCAGCCGCAGAGCGCGGCGAGCGTGAGGGCGGTGAGCAGGGCGGCGGAACGGCGGCGGGTGCGCATGGGGGGCCTCACGAGGTGGTCGGTGCGTCGGTACGGGCGGGCAGGCGGTCGAACAGGAGCTGTACGGCGCCGGTCTCCGGATGCGGTACGCGGTGCGCGCGCACCCCGAACACCTCGGCCAGCAGCTCCGGGCCCAGCACGTCGTGCGGCGCGCCGGAGGCGACGATGCGCCCGCCGGAGATGACGTACAGCTCGTCGCAGTGCCGGGCGGCCAGGTTGAGGTCGTGCAGCGCGGTCAGCACCGTCAGCCCGCTGTCCCGCACCAGGGCCAGCAGTTCCAGCTGCTGCGCGATGTCGAGATGGTTCGTCGGCTCGTCCAGCACCAGCACCCGCGGTTCCTGGGCCAGCGCGCGGGCGATCAGCACCCGCTGCTTCTCGCCGCCGGACAGGCTCAGGAACGAGCGCTCGGCCAGGTGGTCCGCGCCGGTCCGGGCCAGTGCCTCCTCGCACACCCGGAGATCCGCCGCGCTCGGCCGTCCCGTCCCGCGCTGGTGCGGCAGCCGTCCCATCGCGACGACCTCGGCGGCCGTGAACCCGAACTCGGTCGCCGACTCCTGGGGCAGCGCGGCCAGCCGGCGGGCCCCTTCGCGTACGCCCATGGCGTGCAGGTCGGCGCCGTCCAGCCGGACCGTCCCGGCGGCCGGGCGCAGCGCGCGGTAGGCGCAGCGCAGCAGGGTGGACTTGCCGCTGCCGTTGGGCCCGACCAGCCCGACGACCCGGCCGCTGCCGGCGTGCAGGGTGATGTCGTGCACGAGCCGGGTCCCGGCCACGTCCACGGACACCGCGTCGATGTCGATCCGCATCAGGCACCGCCTCCGAACGTGTAGCCGCGGCGCCGCATCAGCAGCACGAAGGCCGGTACACCGATCACCGCGGTGATCACCCCGACCGGCAGCTCGACGGGCGCCAGCAGCACCCGGGACAGGATGTCCACCCACACCATCAGCACCGCGCCCAGCAGCGGCGCCACCGCCAGCACCCGGCGGTGCCCGGCGCCCACCAGCATCCGGGTCACATGCGGCACCATCAGGCCGACGAAGCCGATCGCCCCGCTGACCGCGACCACCGCGCCGGTGACGGCCGCGGTGACCGCGAACAGTTCCCGGCGCAGCCGCCCGGGGTCCACGCCGAGCGCGGCGGCCGACTCGTCGCCCATCGCGAGCGCGTTGAGGCGGCCCGCGGAGAGCATCAGGTAGAGCAGCGCCCCGGCCACCGCCACCGCGGCGACGGGCAGCGAGCCCCAGCCCGCCCCGCTGAGGCTGCCGAGCAGCCACATCATGGCGGAGCGCGCCGCCTCGCCCCGGTCGACGGCGAAGACCATCAGGGTGGAGAGGGCGGAGAAGCCGTAGTACATCGCGGAGCCGGTCAGGACCAGGCGCAGCGGGGTCAGGCCGTGCGCGCTGCGGGCCGCCGCGTACACCAGCGCCATGGCCAGCAGCGCCGAGCAGAACGCGGCGGCGGACAGCGCCCAGACGCCGAGCGCGCCCAGCGCCCCGAAGAGCAGGACGGCGTTGGCGCCGACGGCCGCGCCGGAGGAGATGCCGAGCACGAAGGGGTCGGCGAGGGCGTTGCGTACCAGGGCCTGGACGGCGACGCCGATGGCGGAGAGCCCGGCGCCGACCACGGCGGCCAGAAGCGCGCGCGGGAAGCGCAGCTCCCACACGATGGTGTAGGCGGAGACCTCGTCGGGTGTGATGGTGCCGCCGCTCAGCCCGGAGCCGAGGTAGCGCAGGACTTCGCCCCAGCCGACGCCGGATGCGCCGAGGCCGACGCCGCACACCAGCGAGGCGAGCAGGACGAGGGCGAGCCCGGCGACCAGCGGCCCGGTGGGCACCGGTGAGCCGGTACGGGGCCGGGCGCCGGAGCGTTCCGCGGGGGCGGAGCCGGCGGTACCGGCGGAGGCGGCGGTGCGGGCTGGGGCGGCCAAGAGGACGTACGCCTTCGGCTCGGGCCGCGTCCGTACGGTCAGGGGTGACGGCGCGTGGCGCGAGGCCGGCGGCGGTGTCCCCTCGCAGTCCACGGCGAGTTGTCCAGGAACGGGCGCCCCCGCGGGTGATCGGGCTGGCGGAACGCGTGGTTCCGCACACCGTTGCGGGTCAGCGCCGGACTCTCACCGGACTTCCCCCGCGGGGCGCTCTGCGACTGTGCGGGCCGGCCGGCAGGCCCGCGAAGGCCTGCCCGACCGACGGTCTACTTGAAGAAGGCGATGCCGTCGTCCGGCAGGTCCTTGATGTCCTTGGCCCACTCGCGCGGGTCGACGACCTTCTTCAGGTGCGCCGACATGTACGGGCGCAGCGGCACCTCGGGGGTGGCCTTCTCGCCGACCCACATCAGGTCGCTGTTCACGTACCCGTACAGACGCTTGCCACCGGTGTACGGACCGGACGCCGCGGTCCGCGCGACGGCGTCGGTGACCAGGTCGATCTGCGGCTTCTGGTCGGCCAGCTCGCCGTACCAGACCTCCGCGACACCGCCGTCGCGGATCATCACGATCTCGACCTTGCGGTCCTGGTCGATGCGCCAGTAGCCGGACTCGGTCTCCAGCGGAGCGGTCTTCTTGCCGTCGCCGTCGAGCACCCAGCTGTGCGAGGTGTATTCGAGGAAGTCACGGCCGTCGTGCGTGAAGGTGACCTCCTGGCCGAAGTTGCACTTCTCGGAACCGGGGAAGTCGGCGACGCCCGCGCCCTCCCAGTTGCCGAGCAGGAAGGCGAGGGGCACGAGGGCCGGGTTCAGGTCGGACGGGATCTCGATCATCAGCTCAGGCGATCTGTTTCGGGGGAGGAATCTCGGTCTCTAGCGCTGGCCCTGGTACAGCTTCTTCCAGGTCAGCCCGGCGAAGGCGACGACGCCGACGGCGACCAGGACGAGCAGGGTGGTGAAGACTGCCTCAAGCACGAGCGCGCTCCTCGGACGGAGTGAGGTGTTACGGACCGGAAGCGAGTCTAGTCGCCGTGGCCGGAGGCAGCGCTGTGAGGTCCGCCGCGCGCCTAGAGTGCGGGTATGGCGAAGAAGCTGGTGATCAAGGTGACGGCGGGCGCTGACGCCCCCGAGCGGTGCTCGCAGGCGTTCACGGTGGCGGCGGTGGCCGTGGCCAGCGGGGTGCAGGTCTCGCTGTGGCTGACCGGGGAGTCGGCGTGGTTCGCGCTGCCGGGGCGCGCGGCGGAGTTCGAGCTGCCGCACGCGGCGCCGCTGCCGGACCTGATCGGATCGATCACGGCGGGCGGCGGCACCATCACGGTGTGCACGCAGTGCGCGGCGCGCCGGGACATCGAGGAGAAGGACCTCATCGAGGGCGCCCGGATCGCCGGAGCGCAGGTGTTCGTGAGCGAGGTCATGCCGGACGGGGTGCAGGCGCTCGTCTACTGAGGCGGGCGGGCCGGGGCGCGGCTCAGCGGCGCCCCGAGCCGGAACCGGAGTCGGAGCCGTGGCCGCGGTCGTCGATCTCGCGCCACCAGCGGTCCGACTCCGGATCGCCGGACTCGTCCCACCAGCGTTCACCCGGCTCCCGCCGGTTGCCGATGATCGCTGCGAACGGCGGAATGACCATGGCGACCACGCACATCGCCACGGCCGCCGGTACGGACCACAGCCGTACGACGCCCCACGCCAGGACGAACAGGGCGATGCACACACCCATCAGGACGAAGTACCGGCGGTGCCGGCGCTGCGCGGGCGGACGCTGGTGCGCGGACATGGTTCCACCGTAGATCCGGCCGGGACGGCTGGGAAGCGCGGCGGGCCGCACCCCCGGCCAAGGCGTCCAAACCCCTGGGGTGCGGCCCGTCGGCCGTACGTGCGTACGTTCGTCCGCCGTCGTCAGACGGCGATGGCGACCTCCGCGAGACCACCGTGCTCCGCGACGACGGTACGGTCCTTCGCGGTCGCGCCCGGGACCAGGGCGCGCAGCGTCCAGGTGCCCTCGGCGGCGTAGAAGCGGAACTGCCCGGTCGCCGAGGTCGGGACCTCGGCGGTGAACTCGCCGGTGCTGTCCAGCAGCCGCACGTAACCGGTGACGGGCTGGCCGTCGCGGGTCACGCTGCCCTGGATCGTGGTCTCGCCCGGCTTGATCGTCGAAGCGTCCGGGCCGCCGGCCTGTGCTCCACACATATGGGTACTTCCTTGGTGGGTTGAGGGGTACGGGGGAGGCGGTACTGCGCGGTGCGCTTACTTCGCGGCGCCGAGCTCGATCGGCACGCCGACCAGCGAGCCGTACTCGGTCCAGGACCCGTCGTAGTTCTTGACGTTGGCCTGGCCGAGCAGCTCGTGCAGCACGAACCAGGTGAGCGCCGAGCGCTCGCCGATGCGGCAGTAGGCGATGGTGTCCTTCGCCAGGTCCACGTTCTCGGTCTCGTAGAGCGCCTTGAGCTCGTCGTCCGACTTGAAGGTGCCGTCGTCGTTGGCGTTCTTCGACCACGGGATGTTGCGGGCGCTCGGCACGTGGCCGGGGCGCTGCGACTGCTCCTGCGGGAGGTGCGCCGGGGCGAGCAGCTTGCCGCTGAACTCGTCGGGGGAGCGCACGTCGACCAGGTTCAGGTTGTCGATCGCGGCGACGACGTCGTCACGGAAGGCGCGGATGGAGGTGTCCTGGGCCTTCGCCTTGTAGTCGGTCTGTGGGCGGTTGGGCACCTGCGAGCCGTCGACCAGGTCGCGCGAGTCCAGCTCCCACTTCTTGCGGCCGCCGTCGAGCAGCTTGACGCTGTCGTGGCCGTACAGCTTGAAGTACCAGTACGCGTACGAGGCGAACCAGTTGTTGTTGCCGCCGTAGAGGACGACGGTGTCGTCGTTGGCGATGCCCTTCGCGGAGAGCAGCTTCTCGAAGCCCGCCTGGTCGACGAAGTCGCGGCGCACCGGGTCCTGGAGGTCCTTCTGCCAGTCGATGCGGACGGCGTTCTTGATGTGGTTCTTGTCGTAGGCCGAGGTGTCCTCGTCGACCTCGACGATGACCACCTTCGGGTCGTCGATGTGGGCCTCGACCCAGTCGGCGTCCACCAGGACGTCGCTACGGCTCATGTCGTTCTCCTCCGGGGCAGTTACGGAACACGCGTACGCCGGTGCGCGCTGCGGGCGGGGGCGCGGCGCTGCGTCAAAGAAGTGGCAGGGGTGGCCTCAGCGGGCCGGGCGGGGACGGGGGAGAGATCGCCCGTCAGGCAGTGCGACAGAGCATGGCGGCGACGCGGCACAGGTCGACTGCCCGCCGCTTCGTGAGATTCGCCTGTCCCCGCGAACGGGAACCGCTCAGAGAGCTCTGCATGCGACCGATCGTAGGGAGGGGCGACCGGACGTGTCACCGGTGTGTCGGATGCTGAGACGCGTTGGTCCGCATGGCGGTACGCGGGTGGAGTGGAGGAGAGGTGCGGGCCGTGCCGCCGCAGCCCGGGCGCCGGTGGGGGTCTGGCGTACGGGACGCGGCGTCTCACTGCATGGACGGCCGGGTGATGCGTGGTGATACGTGCCGATATCGGCGGCCGGGCGTGGGGGGCGACCCGGCCGGACGACGCCGTGGACGGTCAGCCGGGGAGCTTGACGTTCGTACCGCTGGCCGAGATCGAGATGCCCTCCCGCGTCGACACCACCTTGTCCAGCTTCAGACCACCGGGCAGCCGGTTCAGCTTCCACTCGTGATCGGTCTGCGAACGGATCTGGTCACGGCAGGCGGACAGCTGGGAACACAGGGCCGGGAGCGTGTCGGCACGCAGCCGCACGGTGTCGCCGTTCACGACGCTCACCGTGCCGGTCACCTCCAGCGAGTTCAGCATCGGCAGGTTCGGCAGGTTAGGCGAGATCTTCACCTGGCTCTTGCCGTTCTTCTCGCCGCCGTAGCTCACCTTGACGTTCTTGCCCGAGGCGGTGGTCAGGTCCGCATACGAGACACGGGCCTCGCCGGTGGCGCTCGCGGCGCTCTCGATCGAGGTGTAGTCGCTGGTCAGCTTGACGTCGTGGAACTGCGCCGCCAGCTCCTGGATACGCAGCGTGTGCCCCTCCGCCGTGGCGTTCAGGCCGTCGATCTTGGCGTCGACCTGGTCCAGGCTGCGGCCCGCGACCTGCGTCAGGAACGGGAAACCGGTGATCGACACCTCCGGCGCACGATCCAGGCCCTGGCTGCTGCGGATCTTGTCCGCGGCCTTGTCCTCGGCGATGTTCACGGCCACCCGGTCGGCGGCCACGAACAAGCCGCCGAGTATCACGACGATCACCAACAGCACTCGCAGTGCGCGCATCGAACCACTACCCCCAGGCGTGGGGCCGAAATCGGCCCGGATCTTCCGGGTCGGACCCCCGGTCGGTTGCGCCCGAGCCTAACCGGCCTGTTGGGGCCGGTGTTTTTCCGTGGCCTGGGGTGCCTGCGGCACGAGCGCGCCCGGATGGGGCTGCGGGCTGGGGGCGCCCGCGGGCTGCGGACCGGCTTTGGCGCCGGTCACTGTGTCCTCAAGCGCCGGACGGGCTCGAAGTGGCTGGGACCGGCCCTCAGTGTCCGTATGGGCTTGATTGTGGCGGGCCGGGCTTGGTGGCTGGACTGGGAATGGGCAGGCCCATAAGGAAATGGCGGGCCCGTAAGTAATTGCGGGCCCGCCGAACCGTCCCCTACGCCAGCGCGCGCCCCAACACATAGATCGCCGGGGTTGCCAGTGTCAGCGGGAGAGCCACGCCCGCTGTCATGTGGACGAAGCGGGACGGGTAGTCGTAGCTGGCTACGCGGAGGCCGATCAGGGCGCAGCCGCCTGCTGCCAGGCCCAGCAGGGCGCCGGAGGCGCCCAGGCCGGTGAGCTGGCCGGTTGCGATGCCTGCGCCTGCGCCGCCCAGCAGGGCGACGACGAGGGACGCGGGCTGGGGCAGCGGCAGCGCGCGGGCGAGGGTGGTCACGGCGACCGCGACGCAGCCCACCGACACCGCGTTGGCCGTGGCGGCGAGCTGGCCGGCGGCCAGCACCGCGAGGGCGGTGGAGGTGAGGCCGGCGGTCAGTGCGTACATCCGTTCGTCCGCGCTGCTGCGGTTGCGGAGCTGGAGGATCAGGATGAACAGGCACCAGACGCCGAGGGTGCCGATGGCGACCACGGGTGCCTGGTCGCGGTCCGTGGCCAGCAGCGCGATATCGGTGGTGACGCCCGCCAGGAAGGCGAGGGCGATGCCTTGCCGGGCCGGCCACATGCCGTTGAGGCGGAACCAGCCCGCGGCGGTGACGGCCTGGAGGAGCAGCACCGGCACCATCAGGGCGGCCCGGGGCAGCGGGGCGGCGAGGGCGAGGAGCAGGGCCAGCGCGGCGGTGCTCGCGGCGGGCTGGAGTCCGGGCGCGATGATCGGCGAGCGGCCTTCGGCGCGGGCGCGCTGGTTGGGGGCGAGCCGTGACAGGTCGGGCGCGGATTCGGCGGCGGGCCGCTCGGGTTCCGGTGCGGACCGATGCTGGCCGTGTGCCCGGTGCTGGGCCCGCGGCTGGGGCTGCGGGTCGCGGGGTGCGGCCGGTGCCGGGCTCTGCTTCGGCAGGTACGCGGTCTCGGCGGCGGCCGGGTCCGGAGCCGCCGCGTTCGACGGGTCCGGCGCGCCCATGACGGGCAGCTGGACGCTGGTGTCCCAGGTCGGCGCCGTCCAGATCTGGGTCTGCGGGTCCTCGTGGCCGCCACCGCCCGTCGCGTGGGCGTCGTGCCCGTACGAGGCGCCTCCGGGCGGGTTCTGGCCGTAGGAGGGACCGCCGCCGGGGCCGGTGGGGTACTGGCCGGACTGACCGGTTTGGCTCTGCTGTCCGTACTGGCCGGTCTGCTGCTGCTGTCCGGCGGCCGCGGGCCAGGATGCCTGCTGCGGCTGCCCGTAGGTGTCGTAGGTCTGCTGGGGGTGTTGCTGGGGGTGCTGCTGCCGGTCGTACGGCTGGCTTCCGTATGCCTGGTGCCCGTACTGCGGCTGCTGCTGTTGCGGCTGCTGTCCGTAGCCCTGCTGGGGCTGCTGGCCGTACATGCCGTCGTACCCGCCGTAGGACTGCGCCGGAGGTGCCCCGTGCGCACCGTCGGTCTCATAGGACCCGTGCGCCTCGTACGGAGGCGGTGTGCCGTCCGCGGGCTGCTGGTGTTGCTGCTGCTGGTCCTGTGGCTGGTACGGGTCGTAGGAACCGTACGGATTGTGCGACTGGTTCTCGCTCATGGTCTCGCTCATCCTCCCGCGAACGGCGGCAGGACCTCGACGGTGCCGCCCTCGGCCAGCCGGACGGCCGCGTGGTCGCGGCCGCCGACCGGGTCGCCGTCCACCAGGAACGAGCACCGCAGCAGGACGCGGGCGAACTCGGGGTTCGCGGCGTGCCGCTCGCGTGCCGCGGCCAGTGCCTCGGCGAGTGTCGCCGCCGCGTACGGCTCCTCGGCGGTGCCGGCGGCGGCCTTGGCCGCGGCCCAGTAGCGCACGGTGCCAGTTGTTGTCACGGCGGCCTCTTCATCGTCGTTCGTCGTGCGTCGTCAGGGGCTCCATGATGGCGTACGCCGCGCCGGGCCCCGTTCCGGGCAAGTCCGGCGGTTGTCCGGACAAGTTCTGGCAAAACATCCGGTGCTGTCCAACTGACGCAGGGAAATTCGATTGCCGCGGGAGAGGGCTCGCATAGGCTCGAAAGGTGTTGGTCCGATTGGCGCGGGCGCATCTGCGGCCCCATATGCGCCCCATATCCCTGATCGTGCTGCTCCAGCTCGTGCAGACGCTGGCGACCCTCTATCTGCCCACCCTGAACGCCGACATCATCGACAACGGTGTCGTCAAGGGGGACATGGGCTACATCCTGAGCCTCGGCGGCGTGATGATCGCCGTGACACTTCTGCAGATCGTCTGCTCGATCGGCGCCGTCTACTTCGGCGCCCGTACGGCCATGGCGCTGGGCCGTGACATCCGGGCAGCGGTCTTCGACCGGGTGCAGTCCTTCTCCTCCCGCGAGGTGGGCAGGTTCGGCGCGCCGTCCCTGATCACCCGTACCACCAACGACGTGCAGCAGGTCCAGATGCTGGTCCTGATGACGTTCACGATGATGGTGGCGGCGCCCATCATGTGTGTCGGCGGGGTGGTGATGGCGCTCAACCAGGACGTGCCGCTGTCCGCCCTGATCCTGGTCATCGTCCCGGTGCTGGGGATCCTCGTGGCGCTGATCGTCCGCCGGATGCGTCCGCTGTTCCGCGGTGTGCAGGACCGTATCGACACCGTCAACCGGGTGCTGCGCGAGCAGATCACCGGCATCCGGGTGATCCGTGCCTTCGTCCGTGACCGGTACGAGCGCGAGCGTTTCGCGGGCGCCAACCACGAGCTGTACGACGTGTCGCTGCGCGCCGGCCGGCTGATGTCGCTGATGTTCCCGCTGGTCATGCTGGTGGTGAATGTGTCGAGCGTGGCCGTCGTCTGGTTCGGCGGGTACCGCATCGACAGTGGCGGGATGCAGATCGGCGCGCTGACCGCCTTCCTCAGCTATCTGATGTACATCCTCATGTCGATCATGATGGCGACGTTCATGGTGATGATGCTGCCGCGCGCCGAGGTCTGCGCCGAGCGCATCCAGGAGGTGCTGGCCACCGACACCAGCGTCACCCCGCCGAAGGCGCCGGTCACCGAGCTGCGCCGGCACGGCGAACTGGAACTGCGGGGCGTCGAGTTCCGCTTCCCGGGCGCCGAGGAGCCGGTCCTCAAGGACATCTCGCTGACCGCGCTCCCCGGGGAGACCACCGCCGTCATCGGCTCGACCGGCAGCGGCAAGTCCACTCTTCTGGGCCTGGTGCCGCGGCTGTTCGACGCGACGGGCGGCGCGGTCCTGGTGGACGGCGTGGACGTGCGCACCCTCGCCCCCGAGACGCTGGCCACCGCCATCGGCCTCGTACCCCAGAAGCCGTACCTCTTCTCCGGGACCGTCGCCACGAACCTGCGCTACGGCAACCCGGACGCGACCGACGAGGAGCTGTGGCACGCGCTGGGGACCGCGCAGGCCCGCGACTTCGTCGAGCGCATGGAGGGCGGTCTGGACGCGCCGATCGCGCAGGGCGGCGGCAACGTCTCCGGCGGGCAGCGGCAGCGTCTGGCCATCGCGCGGGCGCTGGTGCGCAAGCCGGAGATCTACCTGTTCGACGACTCCTTCTCGGCCCTGGACTACGCCACGGACGCCGCCCTGCGGGCCGCGCTGGCCCGGGAGACCGACCGGGCCACCGTCGTGATCGTCGCCCAGCGCGTCTCCACCATCCGCGGCGCCGACCGCATCGTCGTCCTGGACGAGGGCCGGGTGGTCGGCACCGGCACGCACGCCGAGCTGATGGCGGACAACGAGACCTACCGGGAGATCGTGCTCTCCCAGCTCACCGAGCAGGAGGCGGCGTGACCAGCCAGAAGGCCCCGCAGCAGCGCGGCCCCGCACCGGCCGCCGGTCCCGCGCGCATGATGGGCGGCCAGCCCACCGAGAAGGTCATGGACTTCCGCGGGTCCGGCCTGCGGCTGCTGCGGCAGATGAAGCCCGAGCAGGCGATCATGTGGGCGGCGGTGGCGCTGGGCGTGCTGAGCGTCGCGCTGTCCGTGGTGGCTCCCAAGGTCCTCGGCCACGCCACCGACCTGATCATGGCGGGCATCGTCGGCCGGCGGCTTCCCGACGGCATCAGCAAGGCCGAGGCCGTCACGCAGCTGCGCGCGCAGGGCGAGAACGGGCTGGCCGACATGCTCGGCACGATGCCGGTGGTGCCCGGCCAGGGCATCGACTTCGGCGCCGTCGGCGTGGTGCTGATGTGGGTGTTCCTGATCTACCTCGGTGCCTCGCTCTTCGGCTTCGTACAGGCCCGGATCGCCACCGTCGTCGTCCAGCGCACCGTCTTCCGGATGCGCGAGCAGGTGGAGGAGAAGCTGGCGCGGCTGCCGCTGCGCTACTTCGACAAGCAGGCGCGCGGCGAGGTGCTCTCCCGCGCCACCAACGACATCGACAACATCGCGCAGACGCTCCAGCAGACCCTGAGCCAGATCGTCGGCTCGCTGCTGACCATCGTCGGGGTGCTGGCGATGATGTTCTGGATCTCGCCGCTGCTGGCGCTGGTCGCGCTGGTCACGGTGCCGGTCTCGATCGTCGTTGCCACCAAGGTCGGCAAGCGGGCGCAGCCCCAGTTCGTCCAGCAGTGGAAGACCACCGGCAAGCTCAACGCGCACATCGAGGAGATGTACACCGGCCACTCCCTGGTGAAGGTCTTCGGCCGCCAGAAGGAGTCCGCCGAGCTGTTCCGCAAGCAGAACGACGCGCTGTACGAAGCGGGGTTCAGGGCCCAGTTCATCTCCGGGATCATCCAGCCCGCGATGATGTTCATCGGCAACCTGAACTACGTCCTGGTGGCGGTGGTCGGCGGCCTGCGCGTGGCGTCCGGCGCGCTGTCCATCGGTGACGTGCAGGCGTTCATCCAGTACTCCCGGCAGTTCAGCCAGCCGCTCACCCAGGTCGCCTCGATGGCCAACCTGGTGCAGTCGGGTGTCGCCTCGGCGGAGCGGGTCTTCGAGCTGCTGGACGCCGACGAGCAGGAGCCGGACGCCGCCGAGCCGCAGCGCCCCGAGCACGTCAGCGGGCATGTCGTCTTCGAGGACGTCTCCTTCCGCTACGAGGACGACAGGCCGCTGATCGACGACCTGTCGCTGGCCGTCCACCCGGGCCAGACGGTCGCGATCGTCGGCCCGACCGGCGCGGGCAAGACCACGCTGGTCAACCTGCTGATGCGGTTCTACGAGGTGCGCGGCGGCCGGATCACCCTGGACGGCGTGGACATCCAGGCGATGACCCGCGAGGACCTGCGCGCCAACATCGGCATGGTCCTCCAGGACACCTGGCTCTTCGGCGGCACCATCGCCGAGAACATCGCCTACGGCGCCCCCGAGGGCACCTCGATGGACAAGATCATCGAGGCGGCGAAGGCCACCCACGTGGACCGTTTCGTCCGTACGCTCCCGAACGGGTACGACACCGTGATCGACGACGAGGGCGCCAACGTCTCGGTGGGCGAGAAGCAGCTGATCACCATCGCCCGGGCCTTCCTCGCCGAGCCGGCGATCCTGGTCCTGGACGAGGCCACCAGCTCGGTCGACACCCGTACCGAGGTGCTCATCCAGCACGCCATGGCGCAGCTGCGCACCGGCCGCACCAGCTTCGTGATCGCGCACCGGCTGTCCACCATCCGCGACGCGGACCTGATCCTGGTCATGGAGTCCGGCGCGATCGTGGAGCAGGGCACGCACGACGCCCTGCTGGCCGCGGACGGTGCCTACGCGAAGCTCTACGCGGCGCAGTTCGCCGAGCCGCTGGCGGAGGTCGAGGCGGAGTGAGGACCGGTGCCTGAAGCCCGGTGAGCGGCGGCCCGTACCTTTCCGGTACGGGCCGTCGTCATGATCAGGCCGGCTGTTCCGCCACCCGTTCGGCCGTCCACGCCGCGATCCGTTCGAGCAGTTCCCCGGGCGCCGCGTTCTCCGCGTGGCCGAAGCCGCGCTCCAGCCACAGGTCGCTGGTCGCCGGGTCGGCCGCTGCGGCGAGCATCCGCGGATGGTCCAGCGGGAAGTACGGGTCGCGGTCGCCGTGCACGACGAGCAGCGGGGTGGGAGCGATGCGCGGGACGGCCGCCACGGGGGAGAGCGGTACGGGGTCCCAGTCCTCCGGGTGGATACGGGTCCGCAGCCCCAGGCGTGACACCAGGCGTCCCGTGGGCCGCGTCACCACCCAGTGCAGCCTGCGCATCGAGGCCGTACCCCGGTAGAACCACCGCGCGGGAGCACTCACCGACACCACCATGTCGGTACGCGCATCCGTGCGCCCCTCGCGCGCCCCTCCGTACAGCGCGGCGTGCCGCAGGGCGACCGAGCCGCCCATGGAGAATCCCACGGTGGCCACCCGGCGGTGGCCCAGGGCGCGTGCCCAGCCGACCGCCGCGGCCAGGTCCAGCACCTCCCGGTCGCCGACCGTGGAGCTCCCGCCGGACCGCCCGTGCCCGCGGAAGGAGAACGTGATCACGGCCGCACGCTGGGCGAAGACCCCGGCGGCGCGGCGCAGCGCGGGCCGTTCCAGTGCTCCGGTGAAGCCGTGCGCGAGCACGATGGCGAGGTCGTCCGCAGGGGTGCCCGAGGGGGCGCGCCGGGGCGTGTACACGGCGTCGATCCGGACCCCGTCCTCCGTCAACAACGACGTGCGCCGGCCACTCGTTGTGATCGACGGAACACAAGATCGCGCAAAATCGGCCTCGGGTCCGGAAGTCATGTGGGCTATTCTGCTGGGCAAGAAGGATCCGGGCAGCGTTGCCCCCGGGTCCTTTTGTGCTTTCACCCGCGTTCACGCGCGGATGAGCGCACCGGCGCTCCACAGGGCCCCCAGGGGCCTCGGGAGCCACCCGTACGAAGCAGTGCCGCATACGCCCCCATGGCCAGGACGGGCATGGGAGGGGCCCCGTTCGCAGGGACCGAGGAGGAACCAGACGTAATGGGCGAGCGAAGCGTGCAGGACAACAAGGGCGGTAAACGGCCGGCCGGAACCCGGGCGGGTGATCGGCGATGAGTTCGCTGCTGCTCCTGACCAACGCCCTCCAGCCCTCGACGGAGGTGCTCCCCGCGCTCGGCCTGCTGCTGCACAGCGTCCGGGTCGCCCCCGCCGAGGGCCCGGCCCTGGTGGACACCCCCGGGGCCGACGTCATACTGATCGACGGGCGGCGCGACCTGCCGCACGTACGGTCGCTGTGCCAGCTGCTGCGGTCCACCGGACCCGGCTGCCCCCTGGTGCTGGTGGTGACCGAGGGCGGCCTGGCCGCCGTCACCGCGGACTGGGGCATCGACGACGTACTGCTCGACACCGCGGGCCCCGCCGAGGTCGAGGCCCGGCTGCGGCTGGCCATGGGCCGCCAGCAGATCACCGTCGACGACTGCCCGACGGAGATCCGCAACGGCGACCTGTCGGTGGACGAGGCGACCTACAGCGCCAAGCTCAAGGGCCGGGTCCTGGACCTGACCTTCAAGGAGTTCGAGCTGCTGAAGTACCTGGCGCAGCACCCGGGCCGGGTCTTCACCCGCGCCCAGCTGCTGCAAGAGGTCTGGGGCTACGACTACTTCGGCGGTACGCGCACGGTCGACGTACACGTGCGGCGGCTCCGCGCAAAGCTGGGCCCCGAGCACGAGTCGCTGATCGGCACCGTGCGCAACGTCGGCTACCGCTTCGTGACGCCGGAGAAGCCGGAGCGCGCGGCGGAGGACAAGGAGTCGCAGGGCAAGCGCGGCGGCCGGGCGTCGGCGAACGGTGACGGCCCGGAGGACGGCGCGGGCGCGGGCGCGCGCCGTTCCGCGACCTCGCGCGCCGGTGCCGGGATGGAAGCCGCCGTCGCTCGGCCTGCCAAGAGCTGAGGCCACCCGCGTAGACTGCCGCGCGTGGCCAAGGTGACGCGGGATGATGTGGCAAAACTGGCGGGTACCTCGACCGCCGTGGTGAGTTACGTCATCAACAACGGACCGAGGCCGGTCGCCCCGGCCACGCGCGAGCGGGTGCTCGCCGCGATCAAGGAGCTGGGGTACCGCCCGGACCGGGTCGCGCAGGCGATGGCGTCCCGGCGCACGGACCTCATAGGACTGATCGTGCCGGACACCCGGCAGCCGTTCTTCGCGGAGATGGCGCACGCCGTCGAGCAGGCTGCCGCCGAGCGCGGAAAGATGGTCCTGGTCGGCAACGCCGACTATCTCGACGAGCGCGAAGTGCACTATTTGCGCGCTTTCTTGGGGATGCGGGTGGCCGGGCTGATCCTGATCAGCCAGGGGCCCAGCGAGCACGCGGCGGCCGAGATCGACGCCTGGGACGCCCGGGTGGTGCTGCTACACCGGCGGCCGGACGCCATCGACGACGTGGCCGTGATGACGGACGACGTCGGCGGCGCGCAGCTGGCGACCCGGCATCTGCTGGAGCACGGCCATCCGTACGTCGCCTTCCTCGGCGGCACGGAGGAGACCCCGAAGTCCGGCGACCCGGTGACCGATCACCTGGAGGGCTGGCGCCGGGCGATGGAGGAGTCCGGAAAGTCGCTCGAAGGGCGCTATTTTCAGGCGCCGTACAACCGCTACGACGCGTACAAGGTCGCCCTCGGCCTGCTCGCCGGCCCGGACCGGCCGCCGGCCATCATGTGCGCCACCGACGACCAGGCGATCGGCGTCCTGCGGGCCGCCCGCGAGCTGCGCATCGACGTACCGGGCGAACTGGCGGTGGCCGGTTTCGACGACGTCAAGGAAGCCGCGCTGACCGACCCGCCGCTGACCACGGTCGCCTCCGACCGGGAGGCGATGGCCCGGGCCGCCGTCGACCTGGTGCTGGACGACGGTCTGCGGGTGGTCGGATCGCGGCGCGAGCGGCTGCGGCTGTTCCCGGCGCGGCTGGTGGTCCGGGGGTCGTGCGGCTGCGGTCCGGCCCCCGCCGGCTCGGTGCCGAGCGTCGAGCGCGCGGCCCGTAGCTGATCTTCCTTACACCGGGCATACCGACTTCTGTCGGGCCTCTCAGGGCGTTCTCAGACGGTTCTCATGGTCACCTCGCACAGTCGGGTACATGACCGAGACCTACCGCCGAAGCGGCGACGAGACTCCTCAGTACCAGGGTTACGCCCACGGGCCGCAGGCGCCGGGCGGGACGAGCGGGGCGGGCTACCCGGCACCGCCGTCCCACCCGCCGTACAGCGCGCCGCAGGCGGCGGCCGGCACCCCCGCGGGCCCCGGAACCCCCGGCTTCGGAGGACCGGGCGGCTCCGGCGGACCGGGTGGACCGGAAGGCCCCGACGGCACCGACGCCCCCGCGCCGCGCCGCCGGGCCCGCCGTCCCGTCGCGCTGATCGCGGCCGTGGCGCTCGCCTCCGGTCTCATCGGCGGCGGCAGCGCCGCCCTCATCGGCAGCGCCACCGACCAGCAGCAGACCGGCACCACCACCCCGGCCGTCAACGCGGGCTCCGCCAAGAGCAGCGGCAGCGTCTCCGCGGTGGCCAAGGCCGTCACCCCCGCCATAGTCGAGATCAAGGCGCGGACGCAGAGCGGCGAGTCCACCGGCTCCGGCGTGGTCATCACGCCGGACGGCGAGATCGTCACCAACAACCACGTGGTGGCCGGCGCGTCCTCGGTCGAGGTCACCTTCAGCGACGGCAGCAAGAAGCAGGCCGACGTGGTGGGCACCGACCCGGACAAGGACCTCGCGCTGATCAAGGTCAAGGGCGCCAAAAACCTCACCACCGCCTCGCTCGGCAACTCCGACAACCTGACGGTCGGCGACGAGGTCGTGGCGATCGGCTCGCCCGAAGGGCTCACCGGCTCGGTCACCAGCGGCATCGTCTCCGCCCTCAAGCGCGATGTGACGGTCCCCAAGGACGAGGGACAGCAGCAGCAGGAGCAGGGCAGCCCCCGGTGGCCGTTCGAGTTCGGCGGCAACCAGTACAACGGCGACACCGGCCAGTCGAAGACCACCTACAAGGCCATCCAGACCGACGCGGCCCTGAACCCCGGCAACTCCGGCGGCGCGCTGATCGACATGAAGGGCCAGATCATCGGCATCAACTCCGCGATGTACTCGCCGAGTTCCGCCCAGGGCAGCAGCTCGGCGGGGAGCGTCGGCCTCGGCTTCGCCATCCCGATCAACACCGTCAAGGCGGACCTCGCCAACCTGCGGGCGGGCGGCAGCAGCAAGAGCTGAGGCACGGGTCACCCCCTCCCTCGCCCCGAACCTCACGCACGTACGAGGAGGCCACCATGGCCAGCAAGATCACCGTCCCGGTCCACCGCGCCCGGCGCGCCGTCGCGGCCGTCATCGCCTGGAGCGCGGGCGGCGAACGGCACAGCGCCGGAGTGCTGTCCGTCGACCACGGCGCGGACGCCCGTACCGGCCCTGCCGACCTGGACCTGGCCCTCGACCTGGCCGAGGCCGACGCCCGGGTGGCGGGGGCACGCACCGCGCGCCCCACGGAGGTCGCCGCGGCAGCCCGCCCGCGCCCCAAGCGGACCGGCGCGGCGGGTACGGCCCGGCAGCCCAGGGCCGCAGCCCGGAGATGACCGGCGCGCCCCCGTACCCCCGCGACGCGCCCCGCGCACCGGGCGCCATGCGGAGCACCGACCAAACCGTGCCGAGCGGCATGCCCGGGCCGCCGACGTGCAAGGCTGACAGGCAGGACCGCGGAATCCCCGGTCAGCCGGCCACACCCACACCCGAGGTAGTCACAGCGATGAGTCCCGCCGAGCACGGTGATCAGCCCGCCCGCATCCTGATCGTCGACGACGAGCCGGCCGTCCGGGAGGCGCTGCAGCGCTCCCTCGCCTTCGAGGGGTACGGGACCGAGCAGGCCGTCGACGGGCTCGACGCGGTCGAGAAGGTCGCCTCGTACGACCCCGAACTGATCGTGCTGGACGTGCTGATGCCCCGGATGGACGGGCTGACGGCCGCCCGCCGGCTGCGCGCGAGCGGCGTGACCGTACCGATCCTGATGCTGACCGCCCGCGACACGGTCGGCGACCGGGTCACCGGACTGGACGCGGGCGCCGACGATTACCTGGTCAAGCCCTTCGAGCTGGACGAGCTGCTGGCCCGTATCCGCGCACTGCTGCGCCGCAGCTCGTACGCGGCGGCGGCCGGCGCGCAGCCCGCCGAGGGCGACGCGCTGACCTTCGCCGACCTGCGGATGGACCTGGCGACGCGGGAGGTGACCCGCGGCGGACGGCTGGTCGAGCTGACCCGTACCGAATTCACGCTGCTGGAGATGTTCCTCGCGCACCCGCGCCAGGTCCTCACCCGCGAGCAGATCCTGAAGGCCGTCTGGGGCTTCGACTTCGAACCGACCTCCAACTCCCTGGACGTGTACGTCATGTACCTGCGCCGCAAGACGGAGGCGGGCGGCGAGCCGCGACTGGTGCACACGGTGCGCGGGGTCGGGTACGTACTGCGCGCCGAGGGCGGCGCCGAATGACCGACGCCCCGGCTTCGGGCACCGGCGCGCCGCCCGACGGCGGTGCCGGGCCGCGCCCCGGCCTGAAGGACCGCGCCGTGCACCGCTACCGGCAGCTCCCGCTGCGCTCCCGGCTGGCCATGCTCACCGCCGTCGCTGTCGCGATCGCCGTGGCCGCCTCGGCCGCCGCCTGCTGGCTGGTGACCCGGGACCGGCTCACCGAGCAGCTCGACGAGACGCTGAGCCAGCAGGCGAAGGACATCCCCGCCCAGTACGTGGAGGCCCTGCGCACCAAGTGCAACAGCCCGCTGCCGGGCGACGCGCGGCTGCAGCTGCCCACCCCGTACACGATCCAGATCGTGACGGCCGACGGCACCGTCTGCACCTCGTGGGAGAAGACCCGCATCCCGGCGCAGGACTCGGACATGGCGGTCGCCAAGGGGCAGTTCGAGGAGGCCACGCACACCACCCGGGCCAACAACGGCCAGGAGATGCGGGTCATCACCCGGGCGTACCAGGGGCCGATCACCGACGCGCGCGGCAACCAGGTCGCGATCTCCGTCGCGTCACCCATGGCGCAGGTCTCCGAGCCCCTCAACCAGCTCGCGCTGATCCTGCTGATCGTCACCGGCATCGGTGTGCTGGGCGCCGCGACCGCGGGCCTGTGGGTGGCCCGCGCGGGCCTGAAACCCGTCGACCGGCTCACCGAAGCCGTCGAACATGTCGCCCGTACGGAGGACTTGACGATCCGCATCCCCGCCGAGGGCGAGGACGAGATCGCCCGCCTCTCGCGGTCCTTCAACTCCATGACCGCCGCGCTGGCCTCCTCCCGCGACCTCCAGCAGCAGCTGATCGCGGACGCCGGGCACGAGCTGCGGACACCGCTGACCTCGCTGCGCACCAACATCGACCTGCTGGTACGCAGTGAACAGTCCGGCCGTCAGCTCCCGCCCGCGGACAAGCAGGCGCTGCTGGCCTCGGTGAAGGCGCAGATGGGTGAGCTGGCCGCGCTCATCGGCGACCTCCAGGAACTCTCCCGCACGCCGGAAGCCCGGCCGGGCGGCGCGGCCTCCGTACCGGTCGTCGCGCTGCACGACATCGTGGACTCGGCCCTGCGCCGCGCCCGGCTGCGCGGCCCTTCGCTGGACATCACCGCCGAGCTGGACCCCTGGTACGTACGGGGAGAGCCGGCGGCCCTGGAGCGCGCGGTGGTCAACCTGCTGGACAACGCGGTGAAGTTCAGCGGGGCGGACGGCGCCGTCGAGGTCGGCCTGCGCAAGGGCGAACTACGGGTGCGCGACCACGGCCCCGGCATCCCCGAGGAGGAACTGCCGCACGTCTTCGAACGGTTCTGGCGCTCGCCGACCGCCCGCAGTCTCCCCGGCAGCGGCCTCGGACTGTCGATCGTGGCGCGTACGGCCTACCAGGCGGGCGGCACGGTGGAACTGCGGGCGGCGGCGGGCGGCGGCACGGAAGCCCTCCTGAGCCTGCCGGGAGCGGCTTCGCCACCGCCGGACCTGCCGTAGCCGATGGCCGGTGACCGGTGACCGGGGCGGTGGCCGCGGAGCGCGTGCCGCGCGGCCATGGCCTACTTCTTGCCCTTCGCGGCGCTGCCGATCGGCAGCCCGGAACCGGAAATCTTCACCCGGATTCCGTCCTTCTCCACGGAAATGTCCCGCAGTCGCACGTCACCGGGCGTCTCCGGCAGCCGGAAGGACAGCGACAGCCGGTCGGCGAGCTGCGGCTTGGTCAGCCCGGACAGCGCGCCCAGGATCTTCGGGTCGATGCCGACCTTCTGGAGCAGCCACGGGTGGTCGACCACCACATCGACGAGGTTGACCTGCATCAGCTGCTCGATGAAGCGCGGCGCGCCGGTCAGCTCGTGCAGCTTCTTCTCGCTGCGCAGCGCGTCGTCGATGGTCGCCTGCGGGATGCCGATGCGTTCCGCGATGGCCGGCACGCCCAGCAGTGACTTCACCTTGGCGGCCTGCCGGCTCACCTCGGCCGCGGCCTTGCGGGTCAGTCGCAGGCCCTCCTCCTTGCCCGTTCCCGGGCGGTAGACGGCCACGTCGGCGATGTCCAGGCGCATATTGCTGATGTCGGTGGAAATGCCGCGGTCCCCGGCCTGCCGGATGTGCGCCTCCGCCTGGACGCGCAGTTCGTGCCCGGCGATCGGCAGCTGCCCGACGGCCCGTACGGAGTTGGGGCCCAGCTCGCTGAACCGTACCTGCGAAGCGCCCAGTTCCCGGTTCATGTCGTCGAACGACAGCAGTACGGTGCCGCGCATGGTGCCGACCGTCGCGCCGCTGATGGAAGCGGGCAGGTCGCCGTCGAGTCGGATGTCCTTCGCGCTCGCCTCGACCTTGGCCAGCGACACCCGGTCGGCGGCCAGGTCGGGCACGGTGACGTCCACCTGCTCCAGCCGCTTGTCGAGCATCTGCGTCAGGAAGGGGAAGCCCTTGATGTCCACTTCCGGGTTGGCGTTCAGGTGCAGCGACTTCTTCAGCTGCTCCTCGGCCTTGTTCTGCGCGTACAGCACGGCGAAGCGGTCCGACAGCGCCAGGAACGCCACACACACCAGGACCGCGATCAGCAGCTTGACCGTCTTCGACACCGCCGCGAACCGCCTGAGCCCGCGCTTGCGGCGGCGGTGGTTCGGTGGCTTCCAGGCGTCCGGGTCGTCCTCGTCGGAGCGCAGCCCCAGGCCCAGCGGGTCGTCACTGTCGTCGCGCTCGTTGAGGTAGGTGCGCCGGGTCAGCGGCGGCGGCCCGGCCGGCGGGTCCGGCTCGGGCTCCGGCTCGGGGTCGGCGAGCGCGGCCAGGTCCGCGTACGGGTTGATCTTCTCGAACTGCCGGGTGTCGGGCCCGTCGCCCGAGCCGCCGACGCTGCCGCCGTGTCCGCCTATGCCGCCCATATCGCCCGTGCTGCTCTGTTCTCCGTGTGCGGCTGCGGTGGGGGATCGCCGGTCCGCTGCTGCTGGTTGTGCTGGTGTCCGAGTTCCTGGTGGGGGGACGATTTTCGAGGGTGAGGGTATGCGTGTGGGGAGGCGCATCCGGACATCCCACCATGCTGACGACCCTCGAACGCAAGTCCTGCTGGTGGTAAGTGAGGTATACGCGGGCTTGTCCTGCCCGCTCGGCCTCCGCCGGGCCGTATCCGGCCCAGGTACGGGCCAATGCGCCCGCGACGGGCCGCCGCTGCCGGGAATTCCCCGCGCCGCCCGGTGTTGACCAAGGTCAGCAGAGGTACGGCGGACCGCGGCGTACCCCTCCCTGAAAGGGTGCAGCGATGATCGTAGTAACCGGTGCCACCGGCAACATCGGCCGCAGTCTGGTCGGGCAGCTGCTCGCGGAGGGCGCCTCCGTACGGGCCCTGACCCGCGACCCCGAGCGCGCCGGGCTGCCGGCCGGGGCCGAGACGGTACGGGCGGACCTCACCGACCCGGCCTCGCTCGAACCGGCCCTGAGCGGTGCCGACGCGCTCTTCCTCAACCTGGCGGCGGGCGGCGGCGACGCGGCCCGTACGGTCGTCGAGGCGGCGGTGCGGGCCGGAGTGCGGCGCATCGTCCTCAATTCCTCGATAGCCGTGACCGGCGGCCCGGAGGACGAGGGCAACTTCCTCGCCCGGATGCACGGCGCCGTGGAGGACGCGGTACGCGCCTCCGGCCTGGAGTGGACCTTCGTGCGCGGCGGCGCGTACGCCGCCAACGCCCTCCAGTGGGCCGGGGAGATCCGGGGCGGCGGCGTGGTCCGCGATCCGCACCCGGGAGCCGCCACCTCGCCCGTCCACGAGGACGACCTCGCCGCCGTCGCCGCGGCGGCCCTCCTGGACGGCACGGGTGCCCACGCCGGCCAGGTGCATGTGGTCACCGGACCGGCGTCCCTCACCAGGGAGGAGCAGGTCGCCACCATCGGCCGGGTCGCCGGACGCCCGACGCGGGTGGCGGCGATCTCCGAGGAAGAGGCCGCCGAGGAGCACGCCACGCCGGGCATGCCGAAGGAGACCCTGCTCCAGATCTTCCGCCTCTTCGCCACCGCCGTCGGCACGACGGCGCCGGTCACGGACACGGTCCAGCGGGTCACCGGCCGCCCGGCCCGCACCTTCGAGCAGTGGGCCGAGGACCACGTGGCCGACTTCCGCTGACCGGGCGGGCGTTGGCACCCGGTGTCGCGGTCGGTATCGCGGCCGGCGGGCGCCTGGTGGTTCAGGCGCCGCGGGGTGCGTCGAGGAAGGCGCGCAGGGACGACGTCAGGTTTCCGACGAACGTGTCGCGGGTGGCGTCGTCCAAGAGGTCCAGTGACAGGTACGGGTTCAGGTCCTCCAGCTCGACGAGGAGGAGGCGGCCGTCCGGGGCGCGGCAGGCGTCCACGCGCTGGATGCCGTGGCCGATGGTGTTCCAGGTGACGAAGGACCGGGCGAACTCCAGGTCGGCCTCGTCGGGCTGGTAACGCTCCAGGTGCCACCGCTGGTCGGGGCGCGGCGCGTACAGGGCGTACTGGAACGTCTGGTCGATGAAGTAGAAGGAGACCTCGTAGGCGAAGTCGATGCGCGGCTGGACCAGCACGTCGCCGTACCGCAGGTCCGCGAGCCGGTCGCGCGGGACGAATTCCAGGCCGATCGAGTCCGCGCCGAGTTTCGGCTTGACCACGTACTCGGCGGCGTCCGGAAGGCGGCCCAGGTCCGCGGCGGCGTCGACGGTCGGGATGACCGGGTGGCCCGCGGCGGTCAGGTCCAGCAGGTACTGCTTGCCGGCCATGTCGGCCTTGCCCGTGAGCTGGTTGTAGACGCGCGCGCCGGTCGCCAGCGCACGGGCGCGGAAGGAGTCGTGCTGCTCCTGGTGGTTCAGTACGGGGCCGCTGTTGCGGATCACCGTCAGGTCGAAGGCGTCCATCAGGCCCGCCGCGTCCAGCGGGTGGCACAGGGCCAGGTCGAAGTCCGCGCGCAGCCGTGACGAGAGGAAGATGTCCTCGTCGCAGTACCGTCGGCCCTTGGCCTCGTAGGCCAGGTCGGTCACGAACAGGAGGCGGGGCCGGGTGGATGACATGGGCGGCTCTGCGCTTTCTTGTGGAAAATCGTTTTCCCACAACGCTACCCGGTCTCGTGATCCCTCCCGACCCTCCCTGACCAGCCCTTTCGGCTCGTGCGGAGGGTGCGGAGGCGGCGAGCCGGGGGCGTTGTCAGTGGTGGGTGCCAGACTGCGTTCATGACTCAGAACGCCGTCAAGGGCCCGGCCAGTTACTTCCCGTCGATCGAGAAGAAGTACGGACGGCCCATAGCCGAGTGGCAGGACCTCATCCGTGCTTCTTCGCTGACCGGGCACATGGAGCTGGTCGGCTGGCTCAAGGCCGAGCACGGGCTGGGGCACGGCCACGCCAACGCCCTGGTGGCGCACACCCTCGCGGAGGCCGGCGGCAAATAGCCCGGCTCGGAAGGGGGTTCGTTCAGAACGTACGGTCGGCGACGCGTACGCGCCGGGCCTGGGCGAGGGCCGCGTGCAGGCCCTCGGCCGGTACGGGAAGGCCGGGGACATCGGCCAGCCGCTCGCGCGGGGCGTCCGGGTCGGCGGCGTACAGCCGGGTGCAGGCGGTCGACCCCGGATCGAACCGCCAACTCGCGGCGAGTGGACCGGCGTCCACCGTGTCGAAGCCGAGCCGGTCGATGAGGTCCGCCGCCACGGCCTTCGCCGCGGGCGCGTCACCGGCGATCGGCAGCGCGGAGCGGTCCGGTGCGCCGGTGGGGCGGGCGAGCTGGGGGAGGTGGTGCGCCATGACCGTGCTGAACGCCTTGACCAGGTGCGCGCCGGGCAGGTGTCGGCCGACCAGTTCGCCGGTGGTCAGCTCCTCGCGGTCGAGCGGGGTGATCCGACCGTCCCGGGCCGGGTGGTAGTGGGTGGTGTCCAGCACGGTCCGGCCCCGCAGGGCGGCCGCGGGCAGCATGGGTACGGCCGTCAGCGGTACGGCCGTCACGACGAGGCCACCGGCCTGCGCGGCCTCCTCGGCGGTGCCCGCGACGGCCGACGGGCCCAGCTCGCCGACCAGCCGCGCGAGGCTGTGCGGGCCACGGGAGTTGGCCACCAGCACCGGGACGCCGGCCGCCACCGCCAGCCGGGCGATCGCCGTGCCGATGTGGCCGCTCCCGATGATTCCCAGAGTCGGCATTGCCCTCAACCTCGCTGCTGTAGTGGCGGATCGTCGGTCCGGCCGGTCACGCCCGCGGCCGTGCCCCCGCACTCCCGGCCGGACTGCCGCCACCCTAGCCCATGTTCACTTGGCGGTGAACATGGCGAGCCGTTCCCGGCCCGTCTTTCAGAAGTCCACCCGCGCCCGGTCGTCGACACGGGCCACCGACTCCTGGCCGAAGCGCTTGAGGTAGGCGGCCCGGATCTGCTCGATCTTGGGGTCGTTTGGGCCCGCATCGGAGGTGGGGTACAGCAGGGTCAACTCGTACGAGCGCTCCCGTTCGATCGTGCCGTGCGAGTCGCGGTACTGCCCGTAACCGTCCTGGACGGTGAGCCCGGCGGGAAAGCGCGGGGTGACGACCGTGTCGACGAACGCGCGGAACTCCTTGTCGGTGACCGGAGCGCCACCGTCGGGCCGCGCGGTGCCGAACAGCAGGCTCGTCTCGATGTAGGGCCGACCCTCGTCGGCCTGTTGGGAGGCGGCCTTCCCGGGGGCGGCGGGGGCCGCGGCGGGCCCGGACTCCTCGGTGAAAGCGGCGTACGCGGTGGGCGCGCCCGCCCCCAGGAGCGCGGCGCTCAGGGTGAGCGCCGCCAGCCGCAGGCGGGAGCGCTGGAGGAGGCGGGCAGGGCCGGAGGAGCCGGAGTGCGTGCGGGGCTGCGTCATGGATGTGCCTTCCGGTGGAAGAGCGGTGGACGGGCAGCGAAGGTAGCGAGCCGGAGCGGACGGCGCACTGTGCCCCCGGACGGTTCCGGACACCCCTTCGGCACACCAACGGCCCGGCGGGAGTCCCCGCCGGGCCGTGGTCGTACGGCTGTGCGCGTTACTTCACGACCGTGATCCGGTCCGCCTTCGGCGGCGCGAGGGGCGCGGCGGCCGAGGAGTGCGCCGTCAGGTACGCGGTGAGCGCGTCCAGGTCGGACGGCCCGACGTACTTGTCCTTGCCCTCCTTGAGGGCGGTGAAGCCGTCACCGCCGCCGGCCAGAAACTCGTTCATGGCGACGCGGTAGGTCTTCGCGGGGTCGATCGGCTTGCCGTCCAGCCGGACCGTGTCCTTGACGACGCGCTCGGCGCCGGACTTGGTCAGGTCCAGGGTGTACGTCAGCCCCTCGGACACCTGGAGGATCTTCGGCGACGCCTCGTTCGCGCCGCTGACCTGCTGCTGGAGTGCGGTCAGCAGCTGGGCGCCGGTGAGGGTGACGACGTTGGTCATGTTGGTGAAGGGCTGCACGGTGAACGCTTCGCCGTACGTGACGACGCCGTCCCCCTCGCTCCCGGACGCCTTGTGCGCCAGGTCGGCGCGCACCCCGCCGGGGTTCATCAGGGCGAGCTGTGCGCCGCCCTTGCCGTCGGCCTTGGTGGCCTCCAGCTGCGCGTCGGAGATCAGGTCACCGAGCGGCGACTCCGGGGTGGCCGCCCCGCGGCCCGGGATGTCGGCGGAGATATAGCCGACCGGCTTGTTCGCGACCGGCGCGGCCAGCTTGTTCCAGCGCTGGATGAGCGCGGTCAGGTCCGCAGCCTTGGGCTGTGTGCGGTGGACGACGTGGTTGCGCGCGGTGGGCGACTTCACCGACGTACGGACGATGTCCTTGGTACGGCGGTCGTACGTGAGCGTCGTGTCCGTGTACAGCTTGCCGAACGAGGAAGCCGAGGTGACGGTGCGCGGCATCCCGGACGGGTCCGGGATCGTGCACGCGTACGCCTGGTGGGTGTGGCCGGTGACCAGCGCGTCCACCTTCGGCGTGACCTTCTTGGCGATCTCCGCGATCGGCCCGGATATACCGGCGCCCGGCCCCGGGCTGTCACAGTCGTAGTCGTACGCGGTGGAGGCGGGCTGCCCGCCCTCGTGGACCAGCGCGACGATCGACTTCACGCCCTGCCGGTCCAGCTCCTTGGCGTATTTGTCGATGGTCTCGGCCTCGTCGTGGAACTTCAGGCCCTTGACGCCGCTGGCGCTGACCACGTCGGGCGTGCCCTCCAGCGTCACGCCGATGAAGCCGATCTTGACGCCTTTGTGCTTCCAGACCGTGTACGGCTTGAGGATCGGGCGGCCGGTCTTCTCGTCGGTGACGTTCGCGGCGAGGTAGGGGAAGTCGGCGCCCTTGAAGCGCTTGCCCTTCTCGTAGCAGCCGTCGGTGGGGTGGCAGCCGCCCTTCTGGAGGCGGGTCAGCTCGGCGCGGCCCTCGTCGAACTCGTGGTTGCCGACGGAGGTGACGTCCAGGCCGAGCTTGTTCATGGCCTCGATGGTCGGCTCGTCGTGGAAGAGCCCGGAGAGCAGCGGGCTGGCGCCCACCATGTCGCCGGCCGCGGCGGTGACCGAGTACGGGTGGCCCTTGCGGGCCGTGCGGAGCGCGTTGGCCAGGTACTCGACGCCGCCCGCCTCGATCTTCTTCCTGCTGCCGTCGGCCTGCTGCTCCTCGACGGTACCGGCCGAGCCCTGCGGGGGCTCCAGGTTGCCGTGGAAGTCGTTGAAGGAGAGCAGCTGCACGTCGACGGTGCGGCCGGCGTGGCCCCCGCCGTGTCCGTGTCCATGGCCGTGTCCGTGGCCGTGCCCGGTGTGGCGGGCGTGGGCGGCGCCGGCCGTGGCGGCGGTTTCGGCGCCGGCCGGTGTCGCGGCCGTGATGCCGACGGCGGCGGCGAGCACCGCCGCTCCGGCCGTCAGTCTGCGCGTCGCGCGCCGCCGCTGCGGTCTCGGTGACATGAGGAGGGTCTCCCTTGTGGGCTGGTGTCCGAGCGGACGCAGCCTACGGTCAACGCGCGTAGCGGAACAGGGGGTGACAGGTGACGGACCGGTGTGCATCGGGTGTACCGGCACCCGGGCCGTACGCTTCGAAGCATGACTGACGCAGCACAGGACAAGAGCCGGACGGGCCGGCGGGTCGAGGTCGCGGACGAGCTGGCGCCGGACACGGCCGCCGCCGTCCTCGCACTGATCGAGCAGGCCGCGGCGACGGACGGGCAGCCCGCCGTGTCCGAGCAGGGGCGGCTCCAGCTGCGCGGCGGGCGGCGCGAGGGCGTACGGCATCTGCTGCTGTACGTACCGGGCGGGCCGGACGACGAGGCCGGGGTGCTCGCCGGGTACGCACAGCTGGAGGACACCGACCCCGTGGAGGCGCCTGCCGCCGAGCTGGTGGTGCACCCGTCGCACCGGGGCCACGGCCACGGCCGCGCGCTGGGCACCGGGCTGCTGGAGCAGTCCGGCCGCCGCCTGCGGGTGTGGGCGCACGGCGGCCACGCCGCGGCCCGCCACCTCGCCCAGACCCTCGGCATGACGCTCTTCCGCGAACTGCGGCAGATGCGCCGTCCGCTGACCGGCCTGGACCTGGCGGAACCGATTCTCCCGGACGGCGTGTCCGTACGCACCTTCCAGCCGGGCGCCGACGACGCGGCGTGGCTGGAGGCGAACGCGGCGGCCTTCGCCCACCACCCCGAACAGGGCTCGCTGACCCAGCGCGACCTGGACGACCGCAAGGCCGAGCCGTGGTTCGACCCCAAGGGCTTCTTCCTCGCGGAGCGCGACGGCCGGCTGGCCGGCTTCCACTGGACCAAGGTCCACGCCGACGAGGGCCTGGGCGAGGTGTACGTGGTCGGGGTACGGCCGGACGCGCAGGGCGGCGGGCTCGGCAAGGCGCTCACCGCGATCGGGCTGCGGCACCTGGCGGGCCAGGGCGTACCGACGGCGATGCTCTACGTCGACGCGGACAACGTGCCCGCCGTGACCGTTTACGAGCGGCTCGGGTTCACCACGCACGAGACGGACCTGATGTACCGCACGGAGACCTGATGTACCGCACGGAGACGTGAGGGCGCGCGGGGGCCCGCCCCCGCGTGTCCGGCCCGCTCCCGCTCGGGCGCGGACCCGGCCTTTACACAACCTGTCGTACAACGCCCCCAGTTGATCATCGGAGCGAACGCACCCGATCATCTCCCGCCGTATTGCGATCCATGAGCGCCGCCGTCCCGTACTCCGGGCCGGCGGCGCTTCGCGTCCCGCTACCCTCCCGCCCGGGTGCTCTGCGAGCACTCGCCACGGCCAGGCCGAAACGGCGGCAGAAGTAGGAGAGTTCCTTGCCCTTCCATGCCGAAGAGCACAACCGCATCGTGTCGGTGGAACGGCTGCGGCCGGGGGACCACGCCTTCGCCAGCTACACGGACGACGAGTCGCGCTGGTCCACCATCGGCTCGTTCGCCCAGACCGGTATCACCCGCGGCGAGCGGGTCCTGCTCTTCGCGGACCCCGCCCTCCCGGAGGCCACCGTCCTGGAGCACCTGGAGGCGTACGGCCCGCCGGTCGGGCAGCCGCTGGAGCGCGGCCAGTTGAAGCTGCTCACCATGGAACGGATGTGGCTGCCGGAGGCGATCTCGGTGGAACGGCAGATGGCCGGGCTGCGCCGGGAGGTCGAGGAGGCGCTGGACGAGGGGTACGCCACGGTCCGCAGCGCCATCGACATGGCGTGGGTGGCGTCCTTCGGAGCCGACATCGAACAGGTCCTGTGGCGGGAGAGCGAGGGCTGCCACTACCTGTTCACCGACGCGCACTACACCGAGATCTGCACCTACGACGAGACCCGGTTCAGCGGTGACGTGCTGGGCCGGGCGGCGGCCGGGCACCCCACCGCCCTGCTGAAACGACCCGGCACCCTGCTGGCCCGGCCGCTCGCGGAGCCCGAGGAGACCGGCACGTTCGGGCTGCGGCTCGTCGGGGAGGCCGACCTGTCCACCCGCGAAGAGTTCAACGACGCGGTACGCCGCATCACCGCCTCGGACGCGCCGCGCGTCATCCTGGACCTCACCGGGCTGTCCTTCCTCGACGTGTACTGCGCGCGGACCGTACTGCGGCTGGCCGCCGGGGACGGCAGACGCGTCGTCATCCGGTGCGACGGCATACACGCCCACACGTTCCTGCTTCTGGGGGCGCTCGACATCCCGCAGCTGACCGTGGAAGGCGAGTGACGCATGGGACCGACCACCCAGGGCTCCCCGGCCGGGGGCCCCGAGCGGCCGCCCGGCCCGGCCGCCGACCTTCCCGCCGACTGCTCTCTGGAGGCCCGTTTCACCTCGGCCGATCTGCCCCGCCTGCGCGTCGTGCTCGGTGCGTACGCGGCCCGCCTGGGCCTGGCCGGGCGCCCCCGCGACGCCCTGCTGCTGTCCGCCAACGAGCTGGCCGACAACGCGATCCGGCACGCGGGGGGCGGCGGACTCCTGCAGCTCTACCGCAGAGGGCCGCTGGTGTGCTGCCGCGTCTCCGACAGCGGGCCGGGTTTTGACATCTCCGTCATCCCCGACCGGACACCGGGGCTGGACGCTCCCACGGGGTGGGGACTGTGGACCGTACGGAAGCTGACGGACGGGCTGGAGGTCGGCCCGGGCCGCGACACCCGGCCGCACGGTGCCGTGGTCACCTGCTGCGTACGGCTGGCGCGCCCGGACTGCTGAGCCGGCGCCCGGTCGGCCGCCTGGGGGCGGCCCCAGGGGGCGGGCGGGAAAGGCCTCACAGCCCCGGATACGGCAGGGGGGCGCACGCCGGAGCGCTCGCGCGCCCCTCTGTGCGCCCTGGGGCGCGGGCCCGGCCGCACAAGACACGGGAATGTAAACACCATGGAGTAGCGCCCCGCTTGCCTGTCCGCCACGTTCGCGTTACCGACGGTTCAACGTCGCTTGCGAGCATCACGGAATGCAGCCCGCTGTCCCGAACGCCGCCGGTCGCCGCCTGCGCCCCGTACCGACTCCGTCCGACGGGCTGACAAAGCCCCCGGCGCGGAAGAATAAGGTCATGAACCAGCAGCCGAGCGCCCAGCAGGCCACGGACCGGACCGAGACGAGCGTGTCCCGGACGGCGGCGCACCTGCCGCCGTCCACGCAGCCGTCGGTGGGCTCCATAGCGGCGCACCGCCCGCACGCGGTCGCCGTGCCGGTGCCCGAGCTGGAACCCGACCTCGACGCGGATCTGGACGATTACGAGGAGACCGGCGCGGCGGGCGCCGACGGCGAGGAGCTGCCCGGCGGCCGCTTCCTGGACCGCGAACGCAGCTGGCTGGCGTTCAACGAGCGGGTACTGGAACTGGCCGAGGACCCCGCCACCCCGCTGCTCGAACGGGCCAACTTCCTCGCGATCTTCGCGAGCAACCTCGACGAGTTCTTCATGGTGCGCGTCGCGGGCCTCAAGCGCCGCATCGCGACCGGCGTCGCCACCCGCTCCGCCTCCGGCCTCCAGCCCCGCGAGGTACTGGATCTCATCTGGACCCGCTCCCGCGAGCTCATGGCCCGGCACGCCGCCTGCTACCAGCAGGACGTCGCCCCCGAGCTGGCCGACCAGGGCATCCACCTCATCCGCTGGCCCGAGCTGACCGAGAAGGAGCAGGCCCGCCTGTTCACCCTCTTCCGCCAGCAGATCTTCCCGGTCCTCACCCCGCTCGCCGTCGACCCGGCCCACCCGTTCCCGTACATCTCCGGCCTCTCCCTGAACCTGGCCGTCGTCGTGCGCAACCCGGTCAGCGGCCACGACCACTTCGCGCGGGTCAAGGTCCCGCCGCTGCTCTCCCGCTTCCTGGAGGCCGCGCCGCAGCGGTACGTCCCCATCGAGGACGTGATCGCCGCCCACCTGGAGGAGCTGTTCCCCGGCATGGAGGTGCGGGCGCACCACATGTTCCGGGTGACCCGCAACGAGGACCTCGAAGTCGAGGAGGACGACGCGGAGAACCTCCTCCAGGCGCTGGAGAAGGAGCTGATGCGGCGCCGCTTCGGGCCGCCGGTCCGCCTGGAGGTCGAGGAGTCCATCGACCCGGCCGTACTGGACCTGCTCGTCCAGGAGCTGAAGGTCTCCGACTCCGAGGTCTACCCGCTGCCCGGCCCGCTGGACCTGACCGGCCTCTTCGGCATCGGCGCCCAGGACCGCCCGGAGCTGAAGTACCCCAAGTTCGTCGCGGGCACCCACCGCGACCTCGCCGAGGTCGAGTCGGCCTCCGCGCCCGACATCTTCGCCGCGCTGCGCGCCCGTGACGTGCTGCTGCACCACCCGTACGACTCGTTCTCCACCTCCGTCCAGGCATTCCTGGAGCAGGCCGCCGCCGACCCGGACGTCCTCGCCATCAAGCAGACGCTGTACCGCACGTCGGGCGACTCGCCGATCGTCGACGCCCTGATAGACGCCGCCGAATCCGGCAAGCAGGTGCTCGTCCTCGTCGAGATCAAGGCGCGCTTCGACGAACAGGCCAACATCAAGTGGGCACGCAAACTGGAGGAGTCCGGCTGTCATGTCGTGTACGGGCTGGTCGGCCTCAAGACGCACTGCAAGCTGTCGCTCGTCGTCCGCCAGGAAGGCGAGATGCTGCGCCGCTACTCCCACGTGGGGACGGGGAACTACCACCCCAAGACGGCCCGGCTGTACGAGGACCTGGGGCTGCTGACCGCCGACGCGCAGGTCGGCGCGGACCTCTCCGACCTCTTCAACCGGCTCAGCGGCTACTCCCGCCGGGAGACCTACCGGCGGCTGCTGGTCGCCCCCAAGTCCCTGCGTGACGGCCTGGTCCAGCGTATCCACAAGGAGATCGCGCACCACCGCGCCGGGCGGCCCGCCCACGTCCGCATCAAGGTCAACTCGATGGTCGACGAGGCCGTCATCGACGCGCTGTACCGCGCGTCCCAGGCCGGTGTACCGGTCGATGTGTGGGTACGCGGCATCTGTGCCCTGCGGCCCGGCGTCGAAGGGCTCAGCGAGCACATCAGGGTACGCAGCGTGCTCGGCCGGTTCCTCGAACACTCCCGGGTGTTCACCTTCGGCAACGGCGGCGAACCCGAGGTCTGGCTCGGCAGCGCCGACATGATGCACCGCAACCTGGACCGGCGGATCGAGGCGCTGGTACGGGTCACCGACCCGGCCCACCGCGCCTCCCTCAACCGGCTCCTGGAGACCGGCACGTCGGACGCCACCTCGTCCTGGCACCTGGGCCCGGACGGCAACTGGACCCGGCACGCGGTCGACGCGGACGGCGCGCCGCTGCGCAACGTACAGGAAATGCTCATTGACGCCCGGAGGCGCCGGCGTGGCTCAGCGACATGACTTCCCCCCGCTCCGCTACGAGCCGGCCGCACCCGGCGGCGCGCCTGCCGCGCTGGCCGACGGCCCGGCCCGGCCCGGGGCGCAGGCCCGCCCCGGCACTCGCCCTCACCCGTACGGAACCGGCGACCCCGCCCTGAACCCCGCCCTGTCCGGACGCACCGCCCGCGACGTCCTCGCCGCGTATCTGCATCACCAGGCGACCGACTTCCTGCGCAGCCTGCGCTCCCACCGCGAGAGCGGCCCGGACGCGGAGAGCACCCGCGAGGCGGCCCGCCACCTGCGGTCCGCGGCCCGCCGGATCGGCGGCGCGCTGCACACCTTCCGCCCGCTCACGGACGAGAAGTGGGCCGACCACCTGCGCGGCGAACTGGCCTGGCTGTCCGGCACCCTGGCCCGCGAACACGCCGGCACGGCACGGCTCGACCGGCTGCTGAGCGCCCTGCAACGCCTCACAACCCGGGACGGCCGCACCGACACCAACAGTCCTGCCGCGCCTTCCGCCAAGGACCGGCCCGACCCCGACGCGTCCGAAGCCCTCCTCTCCGCCGGGGCCGCGCGGGCCGGCGCCCTGCTCGAACGGCAGATCACCCTCGCCCGCACCCGCGCCCACTCCGCCGCCCTCCAGGCCCTCGGCTCCTCCCGCTTCCACGCCGTCGCCGACGCCGTGGCCGTACTCGCCTCGGAGGCCCCGCTCACCGCCGTGGCCGACCGGCCCGCGGCCGAAGTGCTGCTGCCACTGGCCGACCAGGCCCACCGGCGCCTCGCCGAGGCCGTCGCGGCCCTGCCGCTCGCCCGCGCGGGACACGCGTACAACGCCGACGCCCTGACCTCCGACTCCCGGCAGGACGCGCCCTGGCACCAGGTACGGCTGCTCGCCCGCCTGAGCCGGTACGCCAGGGAAGTCACCGACCCCGACGACACCGACCCGCGCCTCGTGGAAGCCGGCCGCGCCCTGGAACACCACCGCGACGCCGCCGAAGCGGCAGCCGCGGCCGCGGCGGCAGCCCGTACCCCACGGATCGCCCCCGCCACCGCGTACGCGCTCGGCGTCCTCCACGCCGACCAGCGCCACGACGTCGAGGCGGCCCGCTACGTGTTCGGCCGGGTCTGGCTCCCGGCGCCCGTACCCGAGCCGGGCCCCTCGGTACGGAAGGGGTGACGCGGAAATGTCGGCGTCCCCGAAACCCATCCGAGCGGCGGGCTGCGTACTGTGGCGCCGTTCCCCGATGACCGGCAGCCTGGAAATCGCCCTCATTCACCGGCCGAAATACGACGACTGGTCGCACCCCAAAGGAAAACTGAAACGCGACGAGGACTGGCTGGCCGGCGCCCTCCGAGAGGTGGCCGAGGAAACCGGAATGCAGTGCCACCCCGGCACCCGCCTCCCCACCACCCACTACCTCGCCAACGGCCGCCCCAAAGAAGTCCGCTACTGGGCCGCCGAAGCCACCGAAGGTTCCTTCGACCCGAACCTGGAAGTGGACCGTCTGCTGTGGCTGCCCCCCGACCAGGCCCGGCGAATCCTCACCCAGGAAAGAGACCGCGAACTGGTGGACGCGCTGCTGGACGCGTTGCGGGGGGTGGGGCGGGGCTGAGGTCGGCTGATGCGGCGCTGGGGCCTTGTCAGGTCTGCTCGGTGCCGATGATCCCGGCCTGCGCCTTGATCGAATCCACGGCCTCCTGATTGAGCAGCCGCAGGGGTACGACAGTCCAGCGGCCCCCCTTGCGCATGATCACGGCGTGCCCGTCCTTGGTGCGTCCGACGTGCACGAACCCGTGCTTCCGCCGTAGCTCCGTCACCAGGTGCTCGCCGTGCATCACGGGCTACGTCCCTTCACGTTCCTCGTCGTCAGCCATGCTGCTGTACACGTCGCCGTTCTGCGACACCCGGGTGTCGGGGTCCGTGACGGCGCCCTGGTTCTCCTGCGGGTCCCACTCGTCTTCGTTCTGCTTACCCATGTTCGTGGGCTCCTTCCTGCTCGGCGTCGAGTCGTCTTGCGGCCGGCCGCAGCCCGGGCGTGGCCGTGGACGGCCCGCCGGGGAAGCAGAGCGGGCAGGTACACGTCTTCCAGCCGCTGCCCAGCCTTCGCCACTCGGCCCAGGTGACTGAGCGGCTCTCGGCCGTCGGTGTATCACCGGTGGGAAGCCATCGGTAGACGGTGAACGTGAAGGGGTCATCGCTGCTTTTCGCCGGCGCCGGCATCACGGGTTCGCTCACTGAGGGCGCTCCTTCAGCGGCTTCTCGCAGAAGACGCAGATACCCGTTTCATCCGTCCAGAGGATGAGGCACGAGCAGTTGACGCACTTCGGCACTTGCTCGGTTACGCGATCGTCGTAAGCGGTGAGCGTGATGCGCTCCCGCACCTTCGCGAGCCCCATTGATTCGAACGACTTTGCGTCCTCGTCTGCGGTCATCATGTGCCGGTCTCCTGGATTGTTCTTGGGTGAATCCAGGATTTACCAACGGCAGTTGGCTCACAATGCCGGAGAGGTGCCGTTTGGTGACTGGCACATGAGGAGAGCCATGAGGAGACGCAACGCTCAGGGCGGTCAAGTGCGGAGCGCCGCAGAAGCGTTCGGCGAACTGATGACCCATCACCGTGAAGTGTCAGGTCTCAGACAAGTGGATCTGGCCCTGAAGCTGCATTGCGACCGTACGCACGTGACGCGCATCGAGTCGGGGAGCCGGGTGCCGGACGAGCCGTTCGTCACCAGATGCGATCAGGTGCTGGAAACGGGCGGAGCCCTGTTGCGGCTCTGGCGCCGGATCGATTGGTACCCGCAGATCGAACATCCGGATTGGTTCCGGCGTCGAGCCGACATGGACGCGGAGGCAGTGGTGTTGCGGGAGTACCAGGGGCAGTCAATTACCGGGTTGTTGCAGACGGAGGGCTATGCGCGAGCGCTATTCTCTCAGGTCGACTCCGGGGCGGCCCTGGAAAAGCGGGTGGCTGCTCGGCTGAGCAGGCAGGAGCGATTCATGGACCCGCAGGGGCCGTTGCTGATTACTGTGCTCGACGAGAGCGCTCTGCGGACCGCTGTCGGAGTGCCGCGCGTGATGCGTGAGCAGTGTGCACATCTGCTGACTGTGGGTGAGCTTCCGAACAACATCATCCAAGTCGCCGCGTTCGACCCTGAATCGTCCCTTGTCCGGCCCACCACTGCGCTCTCCCTCATCAAAATGCCGGACGGGCATGAATGGGTGTACTCGGAAAGCCTGGACCAGGGCCATTTCAACGACGATCCGGCCGCTGTCGACCGACACTCCCAAACCTATGATGTGTTGAGGGCGGACGCTCTGTCGGTCCCGGACTCAGCCGCTCTCATCAGCAGCATCATGGAAGGGTATCGCCAACGTGAACACCCCCGACCTCAGCGCAGCGACATGGCTCAAGAGCACGTACAGCGGCAACAACGGCGGCAACTGCATCGAAATAGCCCCCGTCATCCCCGCCACCCCGGGCATCACCCCCGTCGTCCCCGTACGTGACAGCAAGCGCCCCGAGGGGCCGCACCTGATGGTCCCGGCCGCGGCCTGGTCCGCCTTCGTGGACCTCGCCAAGACCATGGCGGTCTGACCCACCGGGCCGCAGCCTCCACCGAAGCCCCCTCCAGGCAGGCACGCCCGGAGGGGGCTTCGCGCAACTCATCGCAGCCTTCTTGAGTCGGAGCTTGTCAACTTCCCTGCGTCGGGGTATACCAGAAGGCGTGAGACATCGCTTCCACTGCCTTCGGAAGGAGATGACCCGTGATGCTCATGCGTACCGACCCGTTCCGTGAGTTCGACCGTCTTTCCCAGCAGGTGCTCGGGACGGCGGCGCGTCCGGCGGCGCTGCCGATGGACGCCTACCGGGCCGGGGACGAGTTCGTGATCCACTTCGACTTGCCGGGCGTCGACCCGGAGTCCATCGACCTCGACATCGAGCGCAACGTGCTGACCGTCCGCGCCGAGCGCCGATCCACCGCCCCCGAGGGCGCCGAGCTGATCGCGAGCGAACGCACGGCGGGCAAGTTCAGCCGGCAGCTGTTCCTCGGTGACTCGCTGGACAGCGAGCGCGTGGACGCGGCGTACGAAGACGGCGTGCTGACGCTGCGTATCCCGATCGCGGAACGGGCCAAGCCGCGCAAGATCGAGATTGCGGGCGGGAGTTCACGCAAGCAGATCTCCCACTGAGGCCGGGCCGTAGAGGCCGTACGTGCCGGGCGCCGGACGAGCGCCCGGCACCGCCCCGCGCCCTCGCCCGCGGCACCGCCCCGCCTACCGCCGCCGCAGGCTCGCGTCCGCGAGGGCCGGCGGCGTGTGGTAACTGTCGGCCTTGTTGAGGTCCGTGCCGGGCGGCACGATCGCGTCGATGCGGTCCAGTACGTCGGCGCCGAGCGTCACCTCCGCGCCGCTCAGCAGCCCTTCGAGCTGGTCGTACGTACGCGGGCCGATGATCACGGACGTGACCGCCGGATGCGACCGTACGAACGCCGTCGCCAGCTGCGGCAGGGTCAGCCCGGCCCCGGACGCCACCTTCGCCAGCTCGGCGACCGCCTCCGCCTTGCGCGCGTTCGCGGGGACGGAGAGGTCGAACTTCGCGTTCTCCAGGGCGGCCCGCCCACTGGCCGACAGGTCCCGCCCGGACAGCCACCCCGCACTGAGCGGCCCCCAGGTCAGAACGCCCATCCCGTACCGCTGCGCGGTCGGCAGCACCGCGGCCTCGACGCCGCGCGCCAGCATCGAGTACGGCGGCTGCTCACTGCGGAAGCGCACATGGCCGCGGCGTTCGGCCACCCACTGGGCCTCGACGATCTCCTCGGCGGGGAACGTGGAGCTGCCGACCGCCCGCACCTTCCCGGACCGTACGAGGTCCGAGAGCGCGGCGAGCGTCTCGTCGATGTCGGTCGTGGGGTCGGGGCGGTGGGCCTGGTACAGGTCGATGTAATCGGTGCCGAGCCGCCGCAGGCTGTCCTCGACCGCCCGTACGATCCAGCGCCGCGAACTGCCGCCGTGGTTGGCGTCCGGCCCCATCCCGTTGAAGAACTTGGTCGCCAGGACCACGTCCTCGCGCCGCCCCTTGAGCGCCTTGCCGACGATCTCCTCGGACTCGCCCGCCGCGTACACGTCCGCCGTGTCGATGAAGTTGATGCCCGCGTCCAGCGCGCGGTGGATGATCCGCACGCTCTCGTCGTGGTCCTTGTTCCCCCAGGCGCCGAACATCATCGCGCCGAGCGCGTACTCACTGACCGAGATGCCGGTACCGCCGAGAATCCTGCGCTGCATGAGTCCTCTTCTCCGCCCGTGCCGCCTGCGGGATTGCGCCCCGGGTGCGGCCTTGTGACCACCACCCTGCGCGCCGCCCCCGTCCCGGACCAGGCCCGCCCCGACCTGGGTCCGGCAGAACCACCCTGACGGCCGGGGCCCGGCACGAGCCCGACCCCGCAGCCCCCGCGCCGCATACTGGAACGATGGGTGTGCATCCGGAATACGAGATCAGAGCGTTCCTCAAAGCGCGCCGGGCCGCGCTGGACCCCGCCGAACTCGGCCTGCCGGACGGCCTCACCCGGCGCCGCGTGCGCGGCCTGCGGCGCGAGGAGGTCGCGCAGCTGGCCGGCATCAGCGTCGATTACTACACGCGCATCGAGCAGGGCCGCGCCCACGCCATATCGGAGCCGGTGCTGGACGCCATCGAACGCGCCCTGCGCCTGACCGACGCCGAGGGCCGCTACCTGCGCAACCTCGCCGTACCGCGCCGCCCGGCACCGCCCGCGCAGCCGGTGCGCGGCGTACGGCCCGAGATCCGGCACCTTCTGGACGCCATGGACGCGACCGTGCCCGCCTTCATCCAGGGCCCCGGCATGGACGTACTCGCCTGGAACCGTCTCGCCGCCCGTATCGCGTTCGACTACGACACCATCGGACCCGAGCGGCGCAACTCCGCCCTCCTCGTCTTCCTCGACCCGGCCTCCCGCGCCCTGCACCCGGACTGGGAACTGATCGCGGAGGCCATCGTCGGCAACCTGCGTGCCGAAGCCGGGCGGACCCCCGAGCACCCCCGGGTCTGCGCCGTCATCTGCGAACTCCTCGACCACAGCGAGGACTTCCGGCGCCTGTGGCAGGCCCAGTCCGTACAGGAACGGTGCAGCGGCACCAAGCGCGTCCGTCACCCGCGGGTCGGCGAACTGGTCCTCTGCTACGAGAGCTTCCGCCTGCCCCAGGAAGCCGGGCAGGCACTGACCACGTACACGGCACCGCGCGATTCACCGACGGCGCGGAAGCTGCGGGAGCTGGCCGGGGAGGCGATGAGCGCGGTGGGCGCCCCCTCATACCGGCGCTAGCGCCTCCCACCGGACCGTGACCTCCCCCTGCCGCCACCGCCGGGGCCCGTCGGCCAGGGGCCACGTCGTGCTCAGGGTGAGCACGCTGCGCATCCACCGCTGCCGCGCGCCCAGTGACGCGTACGGGGCGGCCGCCGCCCACGCCCGGTCGAAATCGCGCAGGAACGCGTACACGGGCTGGCCGGGCACATTGCGGTGGATCAGCGCTTTCGGCAGGCGTTCGGCCAGGTCGGACGGGGTTTCCAGGGCGCTGAGACGCGCCGCGAAGGTGACCGTGCGCGGGCCCTCCGGGCCCAGCGCCACCCACACATGCCGCCGCCCGATCTCGTCACAGGTGCCCTCCACGAGCAGCCCGTCCGGCGCCAGGCGCGCGCACAGCCGCTCCCATACGGCGGCCACCTCGTCCTCCGCGTACTGGCGCAGCACGTTCGCGGCCCGGATCAGCACCGGCGCCCGCCGCCCCGGCAGTGGCACCTCGAACCCGCCGTGGGCGAAGACCAGCCCCGGGCGCGCGTACGGCGCCGCCGCGGAGACCCGTGCCGGGTCGATCTCGACGCCGACCACCTGCACGTCCGCCCGTACCGTACGCAGCCGGGCCAGCAGCTCCACGGCGGTCCACGGCGCGGCGCCGTACCCGAGATCCACGGCGACGGGGGCGGCGGCGCGGCGCAGCGCGGGCGCGTGGGTGGCGGCGATCCAGCGGTCCATGCGGCGCAGCCGGTTCGGGTTGGTGGTGCCGCGGGTCGCGTTCCCGAGGGGGCGGGAGGGCGGGGGAGAGGCGGACGTGCGGCGGACCATGTCCCGACCTTATGCGCCCACCAGACCCACCGGACCCACCAAACCTTTCCACCCCGCCAGCCCCGACCGTCTCGCCGGTCCCGCAAAGCGCCGCCCCTACCCCCAAGGTCACGCTTTGGCAAAGTGACAAGAGGGCGGGCTCACAGGGAAATGCGGGCGCCGCATCCGTTGTTACGGGCTTCGGAGGCGCCGCACGCCCCGGCCAAGGCCGTACCGGCTAGGAGGTAGCCCGCAGTGAGCCAATACGTGTCCAGGCTCCGCAGCCGTTCCCACGGTCCGTTCCCGGGCCGTTCCGGGCTGCGCCTGCCGGGCGCGGCCCGCCGTCCGCGCCGGGTCGCCATGCTGAGCGTGCACACCTCCCCGCTGCACCAGCCGGGCACCGGCGACGCCGGCGGCATGAACGTCTACATCGTCGAGCTGGCCAGGAAGCTCGCCTCCCTCAACATCGAGGTCGAGATCTTCACCCGCGCCACGACCGGCACCCTGCCGCCCGCCGTCGAGCTGGCCCCCGGCGTCCTCGTACGGCACGTGGACGCCGGCCCGTACGAAGGCCTGGCCAAGGAAGAGCTGCCCGCCCAGCTCTGCGCCTTCACCCACGGCGTGATGCAGGCGTGGGCGGGCCACCGCCCCGGCTACTACGACCTGGTGCACTCCCACTACTGGCTCTCCGGGCACGTCGGCTGGCTCGCCGCCGAGCGCTGGGGCGTCCCGCTCGTCCACGCCATGCACACCATGGCCAAGGTCAAGAACGCCGCCCTGGCCGCGGGCGACACCCCGGAACCCGCCGCGCGCGTCATCGGCGAGACCCAGATCGTGCGCGCCGCCGACCGGCTGATCGCGAACACGGAAGAGGAAGCCGGGGAGCTGATCCGCCACTACGAGGCCGAGCCGGGCAAGGTCGCCGTCGTACACCCGGGTGTGAACCTGGACCGCTTCCGCCCCACGGGCCCCGACCGTACGGAGGACGCCGCCTCCGCCCCCACCTCCGATCACGACACCTCCGCCTCGCGCGCCGCCGCCCGCGCCCGCCTAGGCCTGCCGCAGGACGCCCTGATCCCGCTCTTCGCCGGCCGCATCCAGCCGCTCAAGGCCCCCGACATCCTGCTGCGCGCCGTCGCCGTCCTGCTCGACGAGGACCCGTCCCTGCGGTCGCGCCTGGTCGTCCCGGTGGTCGGCGGCCCCAGCGGCAGCGGCCTGGCCAAGCCCGAGGGGCTGCAGAAACTGGCCGCCCGCCTGGGCATCGCCGACGTCGTCCGCTTCCGCCCGCCGGTCGGCCAGGAACAGCTCGCCGACTGGTACCGCGCCGCGTCCGTGCTGGTCATGCCGTCATACAGCGAATCATTCGGCCTGGTCGCGATCGAGGCCCAGGCATGCGGCACCCCGGTGATCGCCGCCGCCGTCGGCGGCCTCCCGGTGGCCGTACGCGACGGCGTCAGCGGCTTCCTCATATCCGGCCACGACCCGGCGGACTACGCCCGCGCCCTCGGCCGCTTCGCCCGCGACGCATCGCTGGCCGACCGGATGGGCGGCGCCGCCGCCCGGCACGCCCGCTCCTTCGGCTGGGACACCGCCGCCGCCGCGACCGCCGAGGTGTACACCGCCGCGATGCAGGAACGACGCCGTCACCTACGATCACCCCATGGCTGACGACACGGCACGACAGGTGATCGAGGCGGCTCTCGACGACGCCGGCCTGACGTGGGAATCGCCCACCGACGGCACGTACGTGGTGACCCTGCCCGGTACCCGCAAGCTCTCCACGACCTGCTCCCTGATCGTCGGCAAGCACTCCCTCTCCGTCAACGCCTTCGTCGTCCGCCACCCGGACGAGAACCACGAAGCCGTGCACCGCTGGCTCCTGGAACGCAACACCCGTCTGTACGGCGTGAGTTACGCGATCGACAAACTCGGCGATATCTACCTCGTCGGCAAACTGCCACTCGCGGCCGTCACCCCCGACGAACTCGACCGCCTCCTCGGCACCGTCCTGGAGAACGCCGACGGCAGCTTCAACACCCTCCTGGAGATGGGTTTCGCCTCCGCCATCCGCAAGGAGTACGAGTGGCGGACGGCGCGGGGGGAGTCCACGCGGAACCTGGAGGCGTTCAGCCACCTGACCCAGCGGCCGTCAAAGTAACCGCTCCGGGGGCGCCGCTTCCCTCCCCGTACGGCCCCCTCACCGTACGAATTCCTCACCGTACGGGCCCTTCACCGTACGAACCCGTCACCGTACGAACCGAACCTCCGGGAAGCGGACCGACGGCCCGTCCAGCAACCCGCCGCCCCCGCCCCGCCCCCGCAGCCACCGGTCGAAGAACGCCGTCACATACGCCCGTTGCGCCGCCACCGAACGCCCCGGCGCGACCGTACCCACCAACTTCTCAACAACAGCCCGCGGCAATCCGCCCCCACCCCCGCCCTTCTGGGCCAACTGCGGCACCAACCACTGAGCATCCGTAAAACTCGCATGCTCGGCACCGGCCAGGGTGAGATCCCGGTGCCACCCCGAACTGCGCTCCCACACCGCCTTCCAGGACGCGACCGTGTGGTGATCGTCGCCCTCCTTGCCCATGAGGAGCAGCGGGCGGTCGAGCCCGTCCGTACCCACCGTGGACGGATGGGCAGGATCATCGTCCCGCTGGGTGTAACCCATCACGCCGTCCAGATTCACCGCGGCCCTGATCCGGCGATCGTCATGCATGGCCTGCGCAGCCGTGAATCCACCACCGGACTGCCCGAACATCCCAACCGCCCGCAGATCCAGCGTCCCTCCCAACACCCGCGGAAGCGCCACCGACAGCCCCAGCTCATCCAGCACGAACCGGGTATCGGCCACCCGCACCGCCGTCAGCTTCTTCAGCAACGCGGTCATCTGCGCCGGCCCCTGCACCTTCCCGGCCTCTTCCCGCATCCGGCTGTACGCCACCCGCCCGTCCGGGAACTGCACCCCCGGCGCCTCGTACGTGTGATCGACACTGACGACGACGTACCCCCGCGAGGCCAGCTCGTCACAGAGCGTGCTGCCGAGCGAGCGCGGGTCCGCCGCGCCGGGCGAGTAGAGCACCACCGGGAAGCCCCGCCCACCGTGCGACGCGACCGGCGCGCCCTCATGCGCATGCGTACGGGTGGCGCCCCAGTCGGCAGTCCCCTTCGGAATGTCCGCCGAAAAGTTGCTCCAGGCCTCGAAGGCCGCCGCCTCCCCGGGCAACATCTGCGGCGCACGCGGATGCCCGTCCACTGCCCGCGCCGGGTAGCGAACACTCACCATCAGCTCCCGCTGCGCCCGCTCCGCCACCCAGGGGTCACGACGCCCGCCGTCCACCAGGCGAAGGGAGGCGATCCCCACCCCATACGGCCCGGTAGGCACAGGCAACGTCATACGAACCGGCACCACACCCCGAGCACTCCCCGCAGCCTGGCTCCCGCCACTCCCACCACCCGCCGGCGCGAGCAAGTCCAGAGCCGAAACGACCCCGACCCCGACCCCCACCCCGACCCCCGCCCTCACACAAGCACGCCGCGTATACATCCTCGCCATCCCACCGCTCCCCGTCCGGTCCGGTCACCAGCGGCCGCCCACTCCCACGACCACCCTCCGACCACCCTCCCGAACCCACACCCGCCGCGCGATCGTGCCACCACCCCCATCCCCACCCCAGCCCCCACGAAGACACCCGCCCCCGCTCCCCACCCTCCCAACGCGGGCCGGGGCGATCCCATGGCCGAATGTCGATTACGCTCAAAGACATGGCCGACGCACCGTACAAGCTGATCCTCCTTCGCCACGGCGAGAGCGAGTGGAACGCGAAGAACCTGTTCACCGGCTGGGTGGACGTCAACCTGAACGAGAAGGGCGAGAAGGAGGCGGTCCGCGGCGGTGAGCTGCTCAAGGACGCCGGCCTGCTCCCCGACGTCGTACACACCTCCGTCCAGAAGCGCGCCATCCGCACCGCGCAGCTGGCCCTGGAAGCCGCCGACCGCCACTGGATCCCGGTCCACCGCAGCTGGCGCCTGAACGAGCGCCACTACGGAGCGCTCCAGGGCAAGGACAAGGCGCAGACCCTCGCCGAGTTCGGCGAGGAGCAGTTCATGCTCTGGCGCCGCTCGTACGACACCCCGCCGCCGGCCCTCGCCGACGACGCCGAGTTCTCCCAGATCGACGACCCGCGCTACGCGATCATCCCCAGCGACCTGCGCCCGCGCACCGAGTGCCTCAAGGACGTCGTCGTGCGGATGCTGCCGTACTGGTACGACAGCATCGTCCCGGACCTGGCCACCGGCCGCACCGTCCTGGTCGCCGCCCACGGCAACTCGCTCCGCGCCCTGGTCAAGCACCTCGACGGCATCTCCGACGCGGACATCGCCGGCCTGAACATCCCCACCGGCATCCCGCTCTCCTACGAGCTCGACGCCGACTTCCACCCGGTCAACCCGGGCGGCACCTACCTCGACCCGGACGCCGCCAAGGCCGCCATCGAGGCCGTGAAGAACCAGGGCAAGAAGAAGTAACCCCCTGCGTCCCCCCGCGCCGCCCCCCGGCGCGCGCCAGTGACGCAGATCAGTGGCCCCGCTCGGCAGTGCGCCGGGCGGGGCCCTGTGTGTGCAGCGGTTGTGGCCGGAGTGGCCGCCGGAAGTTGGCCGCAACCGTTTGCCGGTTCAGCCGCAGCCGCCACCGCACTGGCAGGGGCCGCCGGACTGGCAGCCGCAGGAGCAGCCGGGGCCGCAGGCGCAGTTGCTTGGGGTTGGGTTGGGGGAGGGGGAACGCGTCATGACTTGTCTCCTCGGGGAGAGGGGCGTCCGGATGTCGTTCGCTGTCCATTGGATGCCTGCCCGCCGAGGCGCATCAACGGCGCGCGGTGGCACGGCTCGACGCCGTTCGGCGCCTGGCCGGGGCGTGCGTGCCGTGCCGTGCCGTGCGCGGCCGGGTGCTGCTACGCGCCCTCCACCGGGGCCGGCGGGGCGAGCTCGTCCGCGTGTTCGCCGGTGACCAGATAGACGACGCGCTTGGCGACCGACACCGCGTGGTCGGCGAACCGCTCGTAGTAGCGGCCGAGCAGCGTCACGTCCACGGCCGTCTCGATGCCGTGCTTCCAGCGGTCGTCCATCAGGTGCTGGAAGAGGGCACGGTGGAGGAGGTCCATTGCGTCGTCGTCCTGCTCCAGCTGGAGCGCGAGGTCGACGTCCTTGGTGATGATGACCTCGGCGGCCTTGGCCATCAGGCGCTGGGCGAGCTGGCCCATCTCCAGGATCGTGGCATGCAGGTCCCGCGGCACGGCCGTCTGCGGGAAGCGCAGCCGGGCCAGCTTGGCCACGTGCTGGGCCAGGTCGCCGGAGCGTTCCAGGTCGGCGCTCATGCGCAGGGAGGTGACGACGATGCGCAGGTCGGTGGCGACCGGCTGCTGGCGGGCGAGGAGGGCTATCGCGCGTGCCTCCAGGTCCCGCTGGAGATCGTCCACCTTCTCGTCGGCGGCGATGACGGCCTCGGCCAGCTTCAGGTCCGCGTCGAGTATCGCCGTGGTGGCGCGCCCGATCGCGGAGCCGACGAGCCTGGCCATCTCGACGAGGCTCTCGCCGATCGAATCCAGCTCCTCGTGGTACGCGTCCCGCATCAGTGACCTTCTCTCGGTTCGGGTGGTGGCGTGTCGCTCGGGGTGGTTCGGGGTGGTGAAGTGTCATTCGGCTTGACGGAGTGGGGGCCGGAAGCCCCACGCTCCCACGTTCCGGCCGGAACGCGACCGGTTCTGACCTCCGGAATGAACCAGTAACGACACCAAGGTGAACTCTGGGCGACGTATGTTCGAGCAGGCCCTCGAACGGCTGGGGAACTGTCACAGGTGACGCATAACCTGGAGTCATGAACGTGGACGCGGCCGTGGCCGCAGTGGCAGCGATCGCCGGACTGTGCACCGGCGTCTTCGCCATGCTGGCGTTCCGCTGGAGCGAGCGGGATCAGGCCAAGCCCACGCGTACGTCCCTGCACACCGACGCCGTCCTGCCGCCCGGCGTGGACACGGTCCTTTCGGTGCTGCGCTCCTCTGCCGTCGTCCTGGACGAGGCCGATGCCGTGGTCAAGGCCAGCTCGGCCGCGTACGCGCTGGGCCTGGTGCGCGGCGGGAAGCTGGCCGTCGAGCCGATGCTCCAGATGGCCCGCGACACCCGCCGCGACGGCGAGATACGCCAGGTCGAGCTGGACCTGCCGCGCAGGGGTACGGGCCGGGGCGGCGACGCCCTGGCGGTCTCGGCGCGCGTCGCGCCCCTCGGCTCGCGGCTGGTCCTGCTGCTGGTCGAGGACCTGACCGAGGCCCGGCGCATAGAGGCGGTACGACGTGACTTCGTCGCCAACGTCAGCCATGAGCTCAAGACACCGGTCGGCGCCCTGTCCCTGCTGTCCGAGGCCGTCATGGACGCGAGCGACGACCCCGAGGCGGTCGAGCGCTTCGCGGGCCGGATGCAGAACGAGGCCACCCGCCTGACCAACCTCGTCCAGGAACTGATCGACCTCTCCCGGGTCCAGAACGACGACCCGCTGGAGGACGCCGAGCCGGTCCGGGTGGACGAACTGGTCGCGGAGGCGATCGACCGCTGCCGCCAGCAGGCCGGCAGCAAACAGATCACCATGGCCGCCGCCGGCACCGCCGACCTGCACGTATGGGGCAACCGCGGCCAGCTCGCCGCCGCCCTCGGCAACCTCGTCGAGAACGCCGTCAACTACTCACCGGCCCGTACCCGGGTCGGTATAGCGGGCCGCCGGGTCCCGGCACACGGCGGCGACCTGATCGAGATCGCGGTGACCGACCAGGGCATCGGGATATCGGAGAAGGACCGGGACCGCGTCTTCGAGCGGTTCTACCGCGTGGACCCGGCGCGCTCGCGCGCCACCGGCGGGACCGGCCTCGGCCTCGCCATCGTCAAACACGTGGCCGCCTCGCACGGCGGGGAAGTCACGGTGTGGAGCGCTGAGGGACAGGGCTCCACCTTCACCCTGCGTCTCCCGGAGGCCGGTGCCGTGCGCGAGCGCGCGCGTGCCGCCTCCGACCCGTCGGCGGAGGGCCTCGACGACGAGGACCGCCCGTACGAGACCTTCAACGATCCGCTCCCTGCTCACCCTGCCCCGGAGGTCCTTCCGTGACCCGAGTGCTCGTCGTCGAGGACGAGGAATCGTTCAGTGACGCCCTGTCGTACATGCTCCGCAAGGAGGGCTTCGAGGTCGCCGTCGCGGCCACCGGCCCCGACGGCCTGGACGAGTTCGAGCGCAACGGCGCCGACCTGGTCCTGCTGGACCTGATGCTGCCGGGCCTGCCCGGCACCGAGGTCTGCCGTCAGCTGCGCGGCCGCTCCAACGTCCCGGTCATCATGGTGACCGCCAAGGACAGCGAGATCGACAAGGTGGTCGGCCTGGAAATAGGAGCCGATGACTACGTCACCAAGCCCTTCTCCTCCCGCGAGCTGGTCGCCCGGATCCGCGCGGTGCTGCGCCGCCGCGGGGAGCCCGAGGAGGTCACGCCGCAGGCCCTGGAGGCCGGCCCGGTCCGGATGGACGTGGACCGGCATGTCGTCACCGTCGGCGGCGGCAAGGTCGACCTGCCGCTGAAGGAGTTCGACCTCCTGGAGATGCTGCTGCGCAACGCGGGCCGGGTGCTGACCCGTATGCAGTTGATCGACCGCGTCTGGGGCGCCGATTACGTGGGGGACACCAAGACGCTGGACGTCCACGTGAAGCGCCTGCGGGCCAAGATCGAACCGGATCCGGGCGCACCGCGGTACCTGGTCACGGTCCGCGGCCTGGGGTACAAGTTCGAGCCGTAGGAATGGTTGGGGAAGAGGGGGCGGCAGGGGGAGTGGAGGCGTAGGCGGCTGTGTCTCTGTACGCCGGCGCCGGGTACGCGCTGCTTGCTGTGTAAGCGCCTGCTGAGTGCGTGCCTGCTGTGTACGTCCCTGATGAGTACGCGAGCGCCGTGCGGCCGGAAGACTCCGGCCGCCCGCCGCCGTGGTGTCGCGCCACTGGGAACGGCCGATGAATTCC
>NZ_JBVIQN010000039.1:0-65111 GCF_055577005.1 Streptomyces sp. NPDC033221
AGACGTCCCAGGAAGGGGGGGGGGGGGGGGGGGGGGGGGGGGGGGGGGGCGGTGTCTCCCCCCCCCCCCCCGCGCGGGCGGTACGCCCAGCACCGTGCGCCTTCCCGAGCGTCGTGACCTTCGCCGACCGGTGCACTGCACGGGTTCCCGCTGCCGAGCGGGCCAGGCTGCGCCATCCGGGGGCTTCGCCCGGACGCTGCTGCGGGCTCGCGCCGCGGATCGCACCCCAGCCGCCGAGTGTGATCAGGGCCTGCGGGGGCCGCGGCGCGGTGGGCGCGGGGGCACGGCGGTATCAATCAGAACTTGATCGATCGTGGGCGCCGGGTGAAAGAGGCTGCGCAGGCCGGTGATCTCCAACAGGCGCAGAATCTGCGGGGCGTCGCAGACCAGATGCAGCCGGCCGCGCTGCTCCAGTGTGCGCCGCTGGGCGAACATCAGCAGGCGCACGCCGGCACAGTCGAAGAAGGTCACCGGCCGCAAGTCCAGCAGCAAGCGGAAGGCTGGCCTGGCGGTTACCGACTCCAGGTGCCGGCGGGCTTCGTCGGTGGTCGCTATGTCGATGTCGCCGTGGAGTTCTACGACGGTCAGGCCATGCGCCAGGTAGGTGCGGGTGACGCGTCGGGGGACGGTGTTCAGCACAACAACCTCTTCTGCGCGTTCGCGAGAAACCGATCACGAGCAAGCGCCAGCTGGGCCGAGTACCTGGCCGCCCGCACCATCGACAGCGACGGTACATCTGTCGGCGGTTGGTCCAGCGCGGAGCCGCCGTACGTTCCGCACGAGCGTGTACGAAGAACTGAGGAAGATCACGGCTTTAACCACGAGCCGGAGGACCGACGCCCCAGAACGGTACTCGCGAACGGCAAGAACGAGGAGCATCACGTTGGCAAGGAGGCCGAAGGGCGAGATCAGAGCGCGCTGATGCGGTCATCATCAACGACAACCTCGGCCAGCGGAATTGATCCGAACGAAAGTCGTAGGCGCGGATCTGGTGGGTGACCAGGGAATCGGTGACCTTCAGCGTGGCCGGCCGATGGTTGATCACTTGTTCATGTTCACGTGATCACGCGCCAGGTCTGCAGGCAGTCCCGCCTTGGAGGAATGACCGTCATCCGTCTAAGGCGCATCCGCGTCCAGCCACCCTCGACCGCGTCCGGCACCGGGCTGCAGCGACCTTCCCCGTTTGCACTTGTCGGTGTCAGACGCTGGGGGCGACCATGAGGTCACCGGGGATGCCGGCCTTTTCCGGAGCGTAGTAGTCCTTGATGCCGGCGGCGAAAGTGGTCACGGGGATGCGGTCGTGGGTGTCGGGGGCGAAGGCGTCGAAGACGGCGTGGGTGTTGGCCTCCTCAAAGCCGATCGCTGTCAGCAGCGCCACGAAGAGGGGGCGTTCGATGAGGCCGTCCTTGTCGGGGTCGCCGAGCGCGGCGAGGGCTTGGGCGAACTCGGTGATGGTAGGTCCGAAGCGCTCGGGGTCGAGCACGAAGGGCCGGAACTCCTCGACGGTGATCACGCCGTCGCCGTTGGTGTCGAGTTCTGTGGAGAGCTTTGTCCAGTAGTTGCGGAACGCGTCCTGGATGGCGGTCCTGGCGCTGTCGTCCGATGCTGTGGCCGCTTTCAGGACGCGGGCGGTCATGAGGTCGAAGTCGTCGGAGTCGATGACTCCGTTGCCGTTGACGTCCAGGAGGGTGAAGATCAGCTCGACTCGCTTGGCGGCCTCGGTTCGCATGCCGGTCACCTGTCTTGTGCGGCTCGGCGATGCCGGGCCTGGCTCAATGAACGCCTCAACGTAGGCAGACAAGACCCCGGGGCGACGGCGTGATGGAACCTTGTCACCGGAAGGAGTGAGCAGGCTGCCGTGGCGGTACCTGCTCCGCCGCCCGAACACCCTCACACTGGGTCACCCGAACGTGCCTTCAGGGTTTCGTGGTTGTTCCGGCGGCCGACATTACGCAACATGACCGAAGTCCGTGCCGGTGTCCGGCCGCTGCCCGCGTTCGTGCAGGATCGCGTGGAGGCTTTCCACGCCCACGGGATCCGCGGCCGATGGGGCGGCCGTCACATCCTGCGCGGCCTGCGCATGCCCGGGCCGGGCTCCACCATCGTCGACAGCAACGACTACCTGCGCCTGGCCGGCGACGAACGCGTGACAGGTGCCGTGAGCGAGTCGCTCCACGCCATGCGGGGAGCACGACTGGCCTCGGCGGTGCTGCTGTACGAGGACACCCCCCAGACGACCCTGGAGCGGGACTTCGCCCGCTACCTCGGTGCGCAAGCCGGCGTCTTCTCCCAGTCGGGGTACGACGCCAACGTGGGTCTGCTGCAGACCCTGGCCGGCCCCCAGGTCCCGGTGTACCTGGACAAGCTGGCCCACATGTCGCTGTGGGCCGGCGCCAAGGCAGCCGGCGCCCCGGTACGGCCCTTCATCCACAACGACATCGCCCACCTGCAACGCCGCATCGAGGAGCACGGGCCCGGCGTGATCGCGGTCGACTCCATGTACAGCGTGTGCGGCAGCCTCGCACCCTTGGCCGCGCTGTGCGACGTGGCCGAGCAGATGGGCTGCGTCCTGGTTGTCGACGAGGCGCACTCGCTGGGCACCCACGGCCCCCAGGGCGCGGGCATGGTCGCCGAGGCCGGACTCGTCGAGCGGGTCCACTTTCGCACCATGAGCCTGTCCAAGGCATTCGCGAAACGGGCCGGCTACCTCACTTGCCCCGACGAGGACTTCGTCGAGTACTTCAAGATGACCTCCCTGCCCGCGGTCTTCGCCTCCACCCTGGTGCCCTGCGACCTCGTACAGATCAACGCCACCCTGGACGCCGTCCGCACCGACCAATGGCGCCGTACCCGCCTGCACGAGGTCTCCGCCACCCTGCGAGAAGCCCTCACCGGCCTTGGCTACGACCTTCGAGGCTCAGGCGCCCACATCATGTCGCTGCCCGCCGGCCCGGACGAAACGATCATCCAGCTACGCGACACCATGGAAGAGCACGACGTGTTCGGCTCTGTCTTCTGTCCTCCCGCCACCGCCCGCAACCACACCGCACTACGGCTCTCCCTTCACTGCGACCTCACCGACCACGACATCGACCGCATCCTCCACGCCGCCCAAGCCGTCCGCCCTCTGTGCATCCCCCACCCACGCACCACCTGACCCACCATGACCCGGCGTGGTGCGACGCAGGCGTCTTCGTGAATCAAGGCACCCGTGGTGCGCGTCAACCGGTCCTTCGCAGAGGGCCACGGTGATCGGCAGCGCCGGTCAGTGCCCCGCCAGCGCCGGAGCCCACCCCGAAGTGGTGGACCGGGGAGCGGCCGGGCCGAGAGAGGCGGTGCAAGAGCGAGCACCCCGGGCCGTACCACAAACGAGCGGCCACGAACAGGCAAAGATCGAACCTGAAGCCCCCTCGGTACTCGAAGGAGTGACGTCAGGGCATCCGGCCCGGAAACATCCCTAGGCTCGCCCCCACGGGAGGCGCGTCCAAGCGCCGCGCCCGGACCAAAGGGGCCACAGGCATGACAGACGCGGCACTGGGCGTGGAAGAACGCGGCAGCACGCCCGGCTTTGACCTGCAGTCCCACACCGGGTGGATGACAGCGTTCTGGCAGGCCAGCAGGCTGGTCGGCAAGGTGCTGCCGACCGCCCCTGCCGACGCGCTGCGCTACGTCGCACCGAAGGACCTCGAATTCCGCGACGCCTTTTTCGCCTGGTACTGCCGCAGCTTCGCTGTCACGCGGCACCTGGACCTGGAACACGCCAAGGATCAGACGCACCTGACCGTCATGTCCTTCCCGAGAGTGCGGGACTTCAGCACGCTGGCCACGCTGAACCACGTGATGCTGCTGATTTTCCACGTCGACGACCATCGTCACGAACTGGATCTGGTGCGGTTGCTCGACGACACCGGGGCAGACCCGGTGGTGCACGCGTTCGACGAACACCTCAAGGGCGATCTCCCTGACGCTCACGCCGGGTTCGCGGACGTGTTCCGGGAATTTCTCGCCGGAAGTCTCCTACAGGGCAAGATCAAGCGGAGCGAACTCCTCTACAGCAGGGTCAAGAGCGTGACGATGGGCATCTTGCCCGTGCACTACATCCGCTGGTGCCTCTACGGGCTCCCGGCCAAGAAATTCGGCGCCCTGAAACTGCACAACTACATGCACTGGCTGGAACTCGACACACTGCTGGTCAACGACCGGTACTCCCTCGGCAAGGAGTCGGACTCCAGCGAGTGGAACGCGATCGCTGCACACGACCTCAGCCACGAAGAGCTGACCGAAAGGATCGACGACAACTACGCCCATCTGATCACGGCCCTGGGGGAACTGCTGGCGGCCGAGGAAGATCAGAGATGCGTGGCGGCGTACGAGGACTTCAAGATCTGCGCGGATGCCACGAAAACCTGGGAAGAGTTCTCACCCAGGTACCGCGCCCCCCTCAGCGGCACGGCAACCGAAGAGCCGGAAAGCCGTCCCGCCCGTCATCGGCTCCCGTACGGTCCGACAGGCATCGGAACGCAGGGAATCCGGCTGGGCATCGACCGCACCCCCTAACGGACATGGGCGGCGGTGTCGGGCTGGGGCATGGCGCTCGCTTCCGGGCCCGGCCGGATGCGGCGGTCCGGCCGGGCAGGGTGGGCTATCGGGGGACGCGGGTGGTCGGGGAGGCAGCGGTGGCTCGCAGGCGCGGCCCGGCGCGGGGCACGGCCGGGGAGCGGGGGGTGGCGGGGGTGTGGGTGGCGCGCTGCCAGCGGCTGCGCAGGGCGGTCAGGGCGGCCAGGGCGCGGCGGCTGCCGGTGGCGAGTTGGTGCGGGGTGTTGGCCGCATCGTCGGTGAACGATCGGATGCGCAGGGCGGTGGTGTGGGCCTGCGCGAGCAGGGCGCGCCGCAGGATCTTCTCGCCCCAGTGTTCGGGCGTGCCGACCGGGGTGGCGAGCAGATCGATCAGGTCGGCGGGGGTGAAGCCGGCGTGCAGCAGGTGCTGGTGCTGGGCTTCCCACAGCACGGTGACCGCGTCGACCGGTTCGCGGCGGTGGACCAGCGCGGTCAGGCACGTAAAGAGCTGCCCGTGCAGCGGCAGGGCGAAATCCTCGGGCTGCAGCCAGCGCATCTCCCGCAGCCTGGAGGGTCGCGCCGTCGCACACGCGAGCAGCGCCCGTTCCTCCTCCAGTGCCTCCCCGTTGGCGGTGCGTCGGGCGGGTGGGGGCTGTGGGGTGCGGGGCAGGGAGCCGGGGTGCGGGGCGAACCGGCCCGACAGTGTTTCCAGGAAGCTGAACAGGGCGTCGCACTGGGCCAGGACGGTGACGGTGGGGTCGGGCAGCGACGCATCGGTGGCGGCCTGGGCGAGGCGGTCGGCGTGCTCCCGCAGCATGCGGCGGGCGTGGTCGGCCTGAATCATGCGGGCGTAGGCCGTCGCGTGCCCGGGCCAGGGGCAGCGTTGGACGAGGGTGTGCAGGTAGGAGGCGGTCAGCCCGGGCGCCTGGGGCCGTGCCGCTTCGAGAACACGCCGCAACCAGACCGGTGTCTTACGGTGCTCGTCGGCGGCAGGTACGGCAGCGGTACGCATCGCCGCGTACAGGGCACCGTGGGCGTGGTCGCCGAAGTGCTCCGAGGCCAGGTGATCGAGTTTGTCCAGGCGTGCGGGTTCGAGGAGGAGGGCGCCGAGCAGGGCCTGCTCGGCGTAGAGCACCGGGGCCGGAGGATGTGCGTTCGCCAGTCCGGTGGCCTCGTCGGGTTCGGGTACCGGGGGTTGGTGGCGCATCAGGCGGTCAGGGTGAAGTCGTCGGGGCCGAGGGGGCGGCCGAGGTGCGGGGCCAGCAGGTGGGCGGCGAGCCGGGGCGGGACGGCGTTGCCGATCTGGGAGAACTGCTGGCCCTTGTTGCCGGCCCACGGGTAGTCGGCGGGGAAGGTCTGCAGTACGCCCGCCTCCGGGGCGGTGATGCGAATCGCCTCCGGCGCGGGGGTGTCCTCGGCCGTTGTCGGGTGGGCGGGTTCGGCGACCCAGACGCACTCGTTGGCGCGGTGTCCGAAGAACAGCGTCCCGGCCGGCTCGTCGGCGCGGCGGATGGTGGCGTTGGCCTGGCTGTTGGTGCGCAGCGACCATGTCCGTGCGGGGGCGGTGCCGGCCGGGCCGCCGGTGCCACGGGTGCGGGGCGGGTGCTGCCAGGTGCCGCGGTCGCGGGCGTCGGTGAGGGTCTTGCGCGAGCCGGAGGGGAAGGGTTCGGGGCCTCCGCCGGGTCCGCCTCCGGCGCACACGGTGGGCACGGGCCGGTCGGTGGCGCCCCAGCCGAGGGCCTCGGCCATGGAGATCCAGCGGTCCCGGCCGGGGCCGAAGAGCGTGGGCGGTTCCGGAACGCGGGCATGTGTGGGCTCCGGCGGTGCGGCGGGGCGGGTACGGGAGGCGAGCAGGATCGCTCGCCTTCTGGTCTGGGGCGCCCCGTAGTCGGCCGCGTTCAGGTTGCCGGTCCAGACGGAGAAGTCCCACGAGCGCAGGATGGCCGCGTACTGCTTCCACAGCGGCAGGACGTCGGGCACTTCCTCCATGGCGACCCACTCCGGCTCGCCTACCGCGTTCAGGGCGGACAGGTAACGCATGGGTTCGGCGGCCAGCAGTGACCGCTCGTCCCGGCAGGCACCGAGCAGCTTCTCGCGGGTGTCACGCCCGGCGGCCAGATCGGCGACAGCCTGGTGGACCAGCGGCTGGTCGAGCAGACCGAGACGCTTGCCGGTTATCGACCACCCCTGACACGGAGGCGAGGCGATCACACCGGTGGTGCGGCCGACGAACGGCCCCACCGGATAGCGGGCGACGTCGGTGCGCAACGTCAACTGCCCGGCCGCCGCACGGGTCCGGCAGGCCCACTCGTCCCACTCCAGCCCGATGTCCCGCACGCCGAGCAGCGACAGGGCGTACGACCAGCCGCCCGGTCCGGCGAACAAATCCAAGATCACGCGGCCAGCCCGAAGTCGTCCTGTGCCGGCTGCTCGCCGCGGCAGGCCCAGGGCGAGCAGCCGTCGGCCACGCCTTCTTCCAGCGCGACGAGGGCGTCACCGTCTGGAGCCTGGTCGCCGAGTTCGGCCTGGCGGGCGGCCCATTCGGCGGCGGTGACGTGGTCGATGGGCGCCTGGTCGAGCGGGACGCGGGAGCGGTGCAAGAATGCCTGGCCGAGCAGCCGGTTGCCGGAAGCATTGGCGCGGGCGTTGCCGCCGCGGATGGCCGCATCGAAGGCGACGACGTCGTTCCACTCGGCCGGGCTGTGGTCGCGGATGTGGCGCCACTGGGCGTTGCCGTGGAAGGGGCAGCCCAGGCAGCTCGACTTCGGGGTGTCGGCCAGGCCGCGCTGCTTGAGGTAGCGCAGGCAGTCGGCGCGCGACCAGCCCAGGTCGATGAGCGGGTGCCGGTTGCGCATGTAGGCGACGTCGGCGTCCTTGGCCCGGTGGAACTCATCGGTGGAGATCCCGACCCACTGCTCGACGAACACGCCCTTGGGGATGCGCCGGGGATACGGGTAGCCCAGGAGGACGCGGACCTGCTTCTTTATCGGTTTGATCTTGTATTCGCCGGTGCACTGGCGCCGGGTCATCCCGGGGCGCCCGTCCTGGTTGAGGACGTGCAGCGGCATGGACGCGAACCGGTGGTCCGGGTTGAGCGCGTCGTTGCGGATGTTGCCGGAGGAGACGCGCAGGACGGGGATGCCCGCCGGTTCGGCCACCTCCTTTTCCAGGCGGTCGAGATGGTCGTAAACGGCCTGCGGCTCCCACCCGGTGTCCGCGAAGATCGCGCAGTCGACGCGCGGCAGGACCCCTTCGGCGGACAGGGCGAGCAGGGCACTGGACTGAACACCGGCGCCAAGGGAAAGAGATCGGAGAACAGGGGTTGCGGGAATGGGGCGTCCTTGCGGTGTACGGGGGCGGCATCCGAGGCGTGCGGTCAGCGCCGGACGGGGGCGGTTCGGGACGGGGCGGGCGCCGGCGGCGGGGGAAGCGGTGCGGCGGGGGCCTGCGGCGCGGCGAATGAAGGGCTCACGCTGTCGAGGCCGTCGGCCAGGTGGCGGGTGGTGTCGGTGGCGTCGCGCAGCCATTCCCAGACGGGGGCGGGCAGTTGGCGCGCGTTGTCCCGGGCCCATTCGAGGATTTCGGCGGCGTTGCGCAGCTGGTCGGCGAGCTGCGTCAGCACCGCCTGCCGCTGGTCACCGTCGCGTGCCGTTCCGAGGGCCTGCAGGAGTTCGTCGAGCGCCGTGGGCAGCGGCGGGGGCGCGGTCGGCAGTCCGTACAGGCGGGCGTGCAGGGACTGGGCCACGACGGTCACCGGGCCGCCGGAGCCCCGGTAGCCGTAGCGGGGCCCGGCCTGGCGCCGCACACTGAAGCTGGCGATCACGTCGCGGGGTGCGGCGTCCGGGTGGATCTGGGCGGCGAGGGCAAGGGCGATGTCGTGCGGGGTGGGCGCGTCGTCGGTAGGCGTGAGATCTCCGGGGAGGCAGGGGTTACAGAGAGCGGCTGGTGGTGGCTTTGGCCACCGGGGCCGGGCGGGCGGCGGTGTGCGTGGGGACCGAGGGCCGGCCGAAGGTGGCGGCCAGGTCGCGGCGGCCGTCGGCGCTCAGGTGCACCCGCTCGTCGTGCAGCCACAGCGGGCAGTCCTCGCGGGCGACGAGGCCGCGGGCCTCCAGCGAGCGCAGGGTGCTGAGGGTGAGACGCAGGTCGTCGCGGCGCCGGTACGGCTTGCCGTCGAAGATCGTCACCTCGCCGCGCGCCACCGCACGCAGCGCGGCGTGCTGCGCGGGCGAGAAGGCGGGCACCTGCTGCGGGGGGATGTCGCCCCGGCGGCGCCGTTCGGTGACGAAAAGTTCCGCGGCCGTCAGCGTGTCCAGGGGGCCCAGTGCAGTCAGCTCCCGGACGAGGATGAGGCGCTCGTTGGCCTCCTCCAGGGCCTGCCGATACGTCAGCAGCGGGCCATCACCCTTGACCGGAACGCCCGCCCGGGTGTCGTCGAGGATGTCCTCAGCGTCCAGGAGGTGGTCGGCTGTGTCGGTGGCCAGCTGGGCGAGCTGCCGTACCCGCGCGTACACGGTGCGGATTGCCGGACTGTGGTACATCCGCTGCGCGTTGAGACCATCGACGATGTTCAGTGCCAATTGGGCCAGGTGCTGGGTGGTGATGGCCTGCTGCGTCAGGGCGGTAGCGGGACTGAGGCCGTCCAGCCGCAGGCGGGAGAGATAGTCGTTGTGGCGGGCGAAGTCGCCCCCCAGGAGCAGGAGCTTTTCGGCCGGGGCGGTGGGTGCGGTCATCGGCGGCGGGACGGTTCCGTTCGGTGCGGGGCCTGCGACGGCGTACCAGGCCGCCGAGTCGGCGTTGGCGTGACGGCGGGGCGTTCACAGACGTCACCGGCGCGGCTGCGGGTACGGGCTTCGCCTTGGCGAAGGCGGGGGGGCTGGCTCGGCGGTTCTGCTCGGCAGGTCGCCTGGCTGTCAGCGCGTACGGCGCGGCCGGTCAGGAGCCGGGGCTGCAGGCGGTGTAGCCGTGTGGGCGCTCGTGTGGGCGGGGGCGACGGGGATATCGGCGGGCGTGCGGAAGCCGAGGCCGATGCGGGCGCCCAGGTTCTCCATGGACAGAGCGATCTCCGCCTGGACGACCGCGCCGAGCTGCCGGGTTTCCTCCGTGCCGGCGGGCAGGGCGTATCCGTCCGGTGTGGCGGTGAAGCCGTGGTCGGCCAGGACGCGGCGGGCGGCGTCGGTGCGGGCGGTGGCGGTGACGCGCTCGCCGGAGACATCGAAGTGGACGTCCGGTTCGGGCAGCGGCTCGTCCGGGTTCCAGCGGGTGGTCCAGCTGAGGTCGGTCACGTCCCAGGTGTGCTGGAAGAGGAAATGCATGGCTTCGCCGGTGCGGGTGTGGGCCTGCTCGCCGGCGTAGGCGGGCGGCAGCAGGTACAGCGGACGGCCCGGGCCGCTGGGCTGGCGGGCGGTGAAGCCGTGGTCGGTCAGGATGCGCTGGGCCGGGGGGAGGGCGCGGTTGAGCAGGACGAAGGTGTGGCCGTCGTCGGTGGATCCGATGACGACGTCGTTGTGGTCGAGGAAGGCCATGGTCTCCGAAGGGGCAAAGCGGTGGTCGGGTGGGGGAGTTGCCGCCGTTGGCGGCGTCAGCGTCGGGGCATGGGCGCCGGGGGTCAGGTGGCCGTGGTGAAGTCGGACTTCGCCGGGGCGGCCTTGGCGACGGCGCGTTCGGTGATGGCCTTCGAGGCGCGGGCGGAGGAGGCGGACAGCTCCGCGGCGCCGGGCTCGGCGTACCAGGGGCGCAGGGTGAGCATGGCGACGCGCATGCCGGTGGCGAAGCACAGGGCGGTGCCCTTGGCCAGGGCGCGGATCGCGTCGGCGGGCAGGATCCGCTCCTGGCGCATCGACACGGAGGTCGACTTCCCGGACTCGGAGTGCGAGGTAGAGGTGGTCTGCACGTCGTGGTCGCCGATCAGGCGGGAGAGTTTGTCGGCGAAGTCGGGGTCGTCGATGCCGGAGCCGATGACTTTGACGGTGGAGGCGGACCACATGGCGTCCATGCCCGCGTCGCCCCAGACTTTTTGGCCCTGCCGGTAGGACTGCAGGATCGTGATCGGGATGATGCCGCGCGAGCCCAGGTGTGAGTACAGGTCGGGCAAGTCGCTGATCTTGCACACGTTGGCCGCCTCGTCCAGGATCGCGAGCGCCGGGGGGTCGAGGCGTCCGCCGGCGCGTTCGGCCTGGGCGGTCGCGGCCCGCATGACGGAGTCCGCGCATGCGGCGATCAGGGCGCTGGCTCCGCCGCCGCCGTCCTTGGACAGCAGGTACAGCGTGTCGCGGCTGGTGACGAAGTCCGCCGGTCGGAACTCCTCAACATCCTTCTGCGGAGTGACCCAGGCGGCGATTTCGGCGTTGAGCAGGGCCGCGGCGTACTGGCGGGCCGTCTCGAAGATGCCGTCGCGGGTTTCCGGCGGGCCCTCGACCGTGCCCTTGAGCTGGGCGGCGACGGCGGCGAAGCCGTGATCGCGCAGGATGTCCAGCGGGGTGCGGTCGGCGGGGAAGGCGAGCCAGGCCATGATGTCGGTGATCGGCCGCTGATCGAGGGCGGCGGCCAGCAGAAGTTGCGAGAGGATGTTGGAACCGGCTTTGGACCAGAAGTCGCCCTGCTGGGAGGCATCGACGCTCGCGGCCAAGAAGTGCCCGGCGAGGCGGTTGGCGCCATCGAGAGTGGTGGCGTCGGCGAGCGGGTTCCACCACATGGCGCGTTCGGCGTGGGCGATCTGCTGCGGGTCCATCGACCAGGTCCGTCCGGCGCGTGAGCGTGCGTCGAGGGTGGCGGTATAGGCGTCACCGGCGGCCTTGTTACTGGTTAGCAGGACGGGTCCGGGGGCGTTGAGGATGGCGGGAACGGCCAGGCAGGTGGTCTTGCCCGAGCGTGGGGCCATGATGGCGACGGCGACGTCCTCGTATCCCATGCGGACCTCGTGGCGGGTGCCGGCCAGGTTGCCCAGGAGGATTCCGGTGTCCTGGGCGGTGATGGTCTTGGCGTCCTTGAGGCTGGGGCGCAGGCTGCGGGCCTTCGCAGTGATCTGCTTGGCGAGCAGTGGCTCGATGTCGGATCGTTTGGCCATGCCCGCAACGGCCTTGGTCTTGCCGGAGCCCTTCTTGTGCCGCACCCACAGCAGCGCGGCGAGCACGCCGAGGACGAGGAGCACGCCGAGGGGGGCGATGCGGGTTCCGATCAGCAGGGACGTTTCTGCGACCTCGGGCCACAGGTGCTCGGGCTGCAGGAGCGCGTTGGTGGGTTCGTACGAAGCCCAGGGGCCGGTGTCGGTGAGGGAGGCGGTGAGGTTGCCGCCGAGCCAGGCGAGGTTGGCCAGGGGCACCGCCGCGGCCATGACGCCGAGCAGGATCTTGAAGCCGATGTCGTTGCCCGCACCGGAAGAGGAGGGGGAGGAGTTGGGCAAGAAAGGATTCCAGGGGCGTGCGGGGGCGTGCGGGTCAGCGAGTCCGGCGGGGCGATGTCTCGGGTGGCTGCGGCGCGGGACGTGGGGCGCCCGCTCGGCGGGCGGTGAGGTCCTTGACCCGGTGCTCCAGCGCGGACGCGACGGTGGCGGCCGGTACCTGGCGCCGGGTGACGCGTGTGTGCGGCGTGCCGTAGTACGGAATGCGTGTGGGGTCGAGGTCGCGGCGCAGCGGGGTGTCGTCGGCCAGCGCGCGGGTGAAGCCGGCGACCAGATGTAGTGGCGTCTCGCCGCTCAGGTGCGCCTGCCAGATCAGCCTGTGGGCGACGGTCGGGAGCGCGGCCTTGGCGAACCAGAAACTGTCGGAGTGGTGGGTGAAGTGCTCGATGCGGACGTATCCGTCGGGGGAGAGGAACGCCTTGCCGGCGTAGTCGGTGCGCCACCCGGCGCGGTGCAGCGGCTCGTACGGGTCGGCGGCCGACGCGGTCTCCGCAACGGTGAGGGCATCGGTGAGCCCGGCAATGATCTCGACGGGAGTACGCGCGCCGAAGCTCGCCGACCAGGCCCGTTGCCCGTCGGTGGCGGCGTGCTCCAGCCGCCACCACGGGCCGTCGGCGTCGGGCTCCAGACGCAACAGCGCCTGCTGGCCGGGGCTGGACAGCAGCACCCGCGGCATCAGCGGGGCGTGACCATAACTCCAGCCGCCGGCCCGGTGCAGGGCGACGGTGATCCAGGACGGATCACCGCCGCCGGCTATGCAGCGCGGCTCGACCAGGGCGATGTCGATCTTGTCAGGCATCAGTGCTGCCTCCGGGGCGTAGGGGACGTGGTGGAGGAGGCCGCCGGTGCGGGCGCGGGCGCGGGGGCTGTGGCGCGCGGGGGTGTGTTCAGGGCGGTGGTGTTGATGTCGATCAGCACCTGGCCGTGACTGGACCACTCATAGAGGTAGTGCCAGGCTTCGGCGTCCCGCTCCGCCCGGGCGTCGTCGTACGCCTCGGTGCCCGGCCGCGCGGCTGCCGGCAGGCTGTCGCGGGCTTCGAACCAGGTGCGCTGCACGGCATCGAGCTGGTCCAGAGCGGCATCGAGAGTGGTGAGCTGCCAGGACCACCGCGGCTGGATGGCTCGGGCGGGCAGTCGCCGCACCTGGCCCGCAGCGGTACGCAGCAGATCCTTGGCGTAGGCGCGCACCCGGTTGAAGGCGCGCCAGGTGTCGGCGTCCCGGCGGCTGGCCCGCAGCCCGTAGGCGTGGGGGTCAAGCGGCCAGGCGTCGAGGTCGGTGTGTTCGTCGGAGTAGGCGTCCCAGTCGGCGAGGATCTGCTCGCTCTCGCGCAAGAACGCGGCGAGCTGCTCCAGTCGCTGCTGGTGGACATCGGGGGATGAGGCGGTCACTGAATCTTCCGGGTGGGGTGGGCGCCGGGCGTTGCGCAATGAACCGGTGGGGCGGCGCTGCGCGGTTGAGCCGAGGCCGTGGGGAGCTGGGTGTCGGGTGTGGTCGCCCGGCGGATCCGGCGGGCGGCGGTGCGCGCGTCAGCCAGACGTTGGCGGTGGGCCGCGATGAGCTGTTCGGCCTGCGGGCCGGTGTGTTCTTGCGCGACCAGGTGGGTGTGCGGGACGTCGCCCATGCCGCGTTGCAGGGGCCGGTCGGTGGCCAGGGCCGTGAGGAATCCGGCTGTCAGGTGCGGCGGCGTGGCCTGGTCGATGTAGGCCCGCCAGATGTGGCGGCCACCGAGACCGTGGGGGTTGCTGGCCTCGGCCTGCCAGGGGCGGTGGTCGGTGTCCGCGAAGGCGTACCGCAGGACGCGGACGGTGCCGTCCGGGTGCACGCTCTGCTCGCTGCCTTGGTCGTCGCGCTCGTAGGTCCAGCCCGCTTGCGTCAGGAGCGTCCAGGTCTCGGGCGGCTCGGGCGGCTCGGGTGGTGCGGGGTGAAGGAGCGCGTCGGTGAAGCCCGCGAGGATTTCCACCGGCAGGTTGCCGTCGAACGCCGCATGCCAGGATGTGCCGTCCGTGTGGCCCCGAAGGCGCCAGGCCAGCGCGTCGGAGCGGGCTCCGGGTTCCAGTACGAGGCTGGAGGCGTAGTCGGGGCTGGCCAGAATGACGTGGGGGTAATCCGGCGCTGAGTGGTTCTTCCACCCGGCGGCGCGCAGGGCCTGGGTGATGTGGCGGAAGTCGCCGGCTCCGGCCAGATGGGGCGGGGTGGTGGAGAACTGAATGCGGTTGGTGGGCTCGTTGGCGCGGGTGAAGAAGTACTGGTGGTTCATCGTTGCCGACCGCCGTGGTGTGCTGCGGCGTACGCCGCTGGTGCGGGCATGTGGGGGCGGGGCTGAACGGTGCCCCAGGCGCGCCGGGTCGGGGGGCGGGCCGCGGCGGCACGGTCTTGCTGCATGGCGCGCAGCTGGGACGGCAGCACCATGTACGGGGTGACCGTGGTGTGCTGGGCGGCGGCGACGGGGACGTGGCCGGGCGGGCGCAGCAGCGGTCTGGGGTCGGCCAGGGTGGCGGCGAAGCCCTCGATGGCGTGCAGCGGGGTGTTCTCGCTGAAGACCGCCCGCCAGGCGACCACATGCTGGCCTGCCGCGGTGGTGGTCCTGGCCGCGGCCCACCACATGGTGTTGTCCTCTTCCTCCCGGAACTGCAGGCGGGCGGTTCCGTCGGGACTGGTGACGGTGGGGTGCTGCCCCTCCCCGGCGCGCCAGCCCTGGGCGGTCATCGGGCGCCAGGCGTCCGGGGCATGAGGGGAGCGGGCCCGGGTAAGGGTGTCGGTGAATCCCGCGATGATCTCGACCGGCGTCGCGGCGTCGAAGGTGGCGTGCCAGGTCTGCTCGGGGGTGTTCTTCGGCCCGCCGGACATGGTCCACATCGGGGGGATGATGTGGTTGGCGTAACCGATGCGGATGGTGCGGTCGCGGTTTTCGAAGGAGACGGGCGAACCGTGGCGGGGGGTGTGGTCCTTCCATCCGGCTGCGCGCAGGTATTCGGTGATGTGTCGCAGGTCTCCGGCGCCGGCCAAGTGCCGGGGCGCGACGAGGTAGTGCTGCTGGGGTACTTCGCCTGCGCCCGGTCCCCATCTGGCCTGCTGGTGCTTTTTCATCGGCGTCTCCGCACGACCATGGCCGAGGCCACCGGCTTGGGCAGCGGCCCGTGGGCAGCGGTCTGGGGCTGGGCGAGATGGTTGAGGTCCTCGGCGTGCACGTCGAAGTCGGCGGCCAGCTCGTGGAGGTCGTTGGCGGCGCGGCCCACCGCCAGGCAGACCTCGGGCCGCAGGGCGCCGTTCTCGGCGTGATCGCGGGTGATGCGCGAACCGGTGTCCAGCAGTGCGGCCATCCGGCCCAGAAGCCCTGTGTCGCAGTCCAGCACCCGGGCCAGTGCCTGGGCGGCCTCACGGGGCGGGGCCTGGGAGATCAGCTCGGAGAGCTGCCCGAGCTGGCGGGCGATGTCGTCAGCAACGCCTACGGGGAAGGGAGTCGGGTCGGTCATTTTCCTCCGCGAAACGGATAGCGGTACGACGGACGCCAGAGGCGTTCACGAGTGCGGCCTGCGGCGGGCTTCGTCGAGGGCGGCGAAGGGACCGGTGGCCAGCGGCACGGGGCGACGGTCGCTGCCGAGGGTGCAGGTGTGCAGGTAGCGGCGGATCAGGAAGGCCGCGAGCCGGGCCGGGCGCCGCGGGGACATCGCTGGCGGCGTGCTAGGGGGTCGGGAAATCGTTTCTCCAGAGCGGGGCAGCGTTTTTCTGGTCAGTGCCTGCTCCGGGAGCGGGGAGCACGGGCGCTGTGGGACACGGGCACCGGATGCCGGGCAGCGCCGGGACGTTGGGCCTGCACCTGGCTAGCGGCCTGCTCGTAGGCCGCCTCGTCGAAGACGTCCGTCGCGATGTTGACGCGGTATCCGGCGGCATGCAGCCAGGGAACTGCCTGGCTGGCCAGCTGGTGCTGTTCCGCCTCGGGAAGGTGGTCAGGGACCTGGTGCCACAGGTAGATGGCTTGGCCATGGCGCTGCAGGCCGAGGCTGTCCAGCAGGGCCAGCAGTGTCTCGGGTGCTGCGGTGCGGCTGTCGGCGTAGATGGTGCGGTCGAAGGCGCGGCGGTAGATCTCGACATCGGTGCCGCATTCGTCGGCCAGGCTCACGGGGCGCTCCTTTCGGCGAAGGTCACCGGCGCTTGGATGGCGGGCCGCGCCCGGGCGGGCAGGGCTGGGCTGGCCGGGCCGGTGTGGCGGGGTGCGTGGTGGGCGGTGCGTTGACGTGGTGCGGACCCGTTCGATCCGTCAGCGTCCGGGGGAGGTCGCGCGGGCCTTCATCGGCTGCGCGATGCCGCACGGTTGGGCTGCTTTACGGGCGTGGGCAGGGCGGCGTCCAGGGCGGGCTGCTTGGGCGGGTGGCGCAGGGTGACGCCGATGCCGTGCGCACCGAGCTGCTGGCCGGCGTTGCGTACGCAGCGGGCCTGAAGGGCGGTGTCGTCTCCGGACAGGACGAAGGCGTGCTCGGCCGGGTCATAGGTGAACCCGTTTTCGCGCAGGGCTTTCGCCGCTTCCTGGCTGGTGGCCTTGGCGGCCAGCAGGCCGTCGCCGTACCAGGTCATGACGACCGTCTCGGGCTCCGGTGCCGGGGCGCCCGGGGACGCAGGCGGGTGCGCGGCGTTGTGCTGGACCTGCGCGAGGGCGGTGGCGTAGCGCGGCAGCAGGTCGAAGTGGACGTCCTCGGCGGCCGTATCGACGTCGGTGCTGACAGCGATGCCGTCGGGCTCGCACACGCCGCGGAAGGCTTCAGGGTCGATGCCAGGCGGGGCGAGGGCGCCGACGAGGTGCTCGTCGGGGTGGCCCGGACGGTCGATGAGGTACAGGCGGGTGCCGTCCTCGTGGGTGAGCACCGCGTGGTGGCGCAGCACGTACTCGGCGATGGCACCGGAGACCAGGTTCATGTCCCAGACCTGGTCGGCGGTGGGGAACTGGTCTTCGTACTCGTCGTGGTGGTGGTACTCGCTGGTCCAGGAGCCGGGCAGTTGGTCGGCGAGGGCGGTGGCGAAGGCGGGCAGGTCGCGGGTGTCGGGGTCGGGCATGCCTCTCCGGTAACAAGGGGGTGAGGTCAGCGGCGGCGGCCGGTTGGGACGGTGGCGGGGGGACGGGGCACTGGGGCCGGTGCGGGCGGGCAGGGGCACACGACCGATGCTTCGCGTTCGGTGGGGGCGACTTCTTGAGGGCACGGGGTGCGGTGCGGGTGGGCAGCGTGCCGGTCGGCAAGGTCATTGCGCGTGCCGCTCACCTCCGAGGTGATGGCCCCCAGACGGCCGGCGAGGTAGCGCAGCCGGGCGGCGTAGTGGGGGTCGGCGGGCTGGCCGAGGTCCTGGTGGAAGTCGGCGCTAGCGGAGAGGACTTCGCCCACAGCGGTGAGGATGCCGTCGTGGGCGGCGGTCAGCTCGGTCAGGACATCGGCGACTTCGTCGCTGTCCGCGGCTTCACGGATGCGGCGTGCCAGGTTGTTGATCTGTGCGCCGAGGGTGAGGTCGTGCGGTATCGGCGCGGTGGCGGCGAAGCTGGGGTCGTGGTCGACGTGGTAGCCCACCGCGCTGAGCCGGGCGACGGCCTGGCTGGCGAGACGGATCTCCTCGTTCTTCTCCAGGCCCGTGGGCAGTCGGTGGTAGTGGTCGTGCAGGCGCACCACGGGGACGAAGCAGGAGCGCTGCAGGATGCTGTGCGCCTCGGGGTCTCCGCCCCGAGCGATGACCTCATCGCTGTGCGGGTCGACACGGATGCGCAGGATTCGGTCGGCGAGGGACAGCAGGGGTGCCAATCAACGGTGACGGAGGAAAGGGGCAGACGGCGGGGGCGTGGCGGGTGGCCCCGGGCGGGCAGGCGTCCCACTGTCCGGTGAGGCGCCGGTGGCCAGAACCCCGGTGGCTGCTTCGAGATCCTGCTGCAGGGCGTGCAGGCGCCGAGCGGCCCATTCCAGTCGGTGTCCGGCCTCCCGGAGCCAGGCGTCAGGGTGGCCCTCGGCCTGGTGTGCCGTGTGTTCGACGCACCGCCGCACCGGCGCCAGCAGGCCGTGCTGCTCATCGACCAGGTTGGTGATCCGGCGTGCGAGCTGCTGCAGGTCGGTGGTCAGTCCGTACTCGGCGACCAGGGCGGCCAGCTCCGGGCTCGTCTCCAGGCGCTGCGGCGCTGGGTCGGGCCCGGAGGCGTCGGAGGGCGCCGGCCCGTCGGTGGGCGTGAGCGCGGAGCGCTGGCGGTGCCGGCCCGGCGTGGTGAGGGCTGGGGTGGCGCGCAGGGGGGTGAGGCCGAGGTCGTCTTCGCCCCGACGCGCCTCCTGCGCCAGCCGTTGGTGCAGCTGGTGTGGGAGGGTGACCCACTGGCCGTCCTGCCGGATGAGGTTGGCGATCAGATCCAGGCGGCCGGGACGGGTCTGCACGGCGACCCAGCGGCACGTGTGCGCGTCACCGGGGCGCGCGAGGCCGGCCGCTCGGGCGTACCGGTGGGCGATCTCGCTCCACTCGCCGGGTGTGAGTGTCCGGTCCTCGGGGTGCAGCCGCAGGCTCAGGTGCCAGATGGGGTGGCGATCACTGTCGGGCGGTGCGGTCGCCGCCCCCTCGGTGGCCGGTGCGTCGAGGAGGTCGGCCCACAGCACCGCGGATGGCTGCTGGTGTTCCGCTTCGGGCACCCGGCGGGCGAGCCGGGGCCAGCCCGCGACGATCCTCGCCGGGGGGACAAAAGCGTCCGCCTGCGGCCCGAGGGCGGCGTGCAGGACCGGCGCGGCGCAGGGCTTGCGCGCGTGGAGGCGGGGGATCACCGGGCGTCTCGCAGGTCGCGGTTGTGCACGAGCTGGTCCAGGGCGGTGAGGGTGTACCAGCCGCCGTCGACGACCCGGTCGGCGGGCATCTGCGGCAGCAGCACCTCGCCCAGCGCCTTCAGGTAGCCGGCGCAGTCGGGGCAGTAGCGCTGGACGTGGACCATGTAGCGGGGGTGGGCGGTGATGAAGGTCCGCTCGCCGCCGTGCGGGTTGCGCAGCCGCCAGCCGTCCTCGTCGGTGGGCGTGTGCCAGGACGGGGCGATCACGGTCATCTCCTCACCGCACAGGTCGCCGCCGAAGGCACCCTTGAGGATGACGACGCGGTCGCCGGACGTGAAGTGGGCGTGGGTGATGTCGCGCTCGGGGGTGACGGTGTCCGCCGGTATATACGGCGGCCGGAATGCGGCGTCGGGCAAGGCGGATCCTTCACAGGAACGGGCGGGGATGGTTTCCATGGTGCGGGCAAAGCCCGGTTTGGCTAACCGGGCTTTGCCCGCTATACACAGGCGCCGTCACCGGAAGGGGTTTTCGGTGCCGCCGCGGTCGTCGTCGGTGGCCGCCTCCAGCAGTTCGGGCAGGTCTGTCCCCTCGGTGTCGCGCTGGTCGATCCACCAGCCGGCCCGGGTGACGGCGCGCGTCTGCTCCTCGACGCGCCCCCAGTCCGCCTCGTCCCAGTCTCCGTCGAGGACCAGGGCCGTGTGGGCGGCGGTGACCAGCTGGTGCCGGCAGCGCTCCCCCCAGTCCAGCGCTTTGACCGGCCCCTCCAGCGGCGGCATGTCGAACTTCCGGGCCCACTCGGTGGCGGCAGCGGCTTCCTCGGCCCGCTTGGCGGCGAGCCACTCTTCCTTGCTGGCCCGGTCACCGTCTCGGGCGGCCTTCCAGCAGTCGGTACAGTCCTTGGTGGCGAGCCAGCGGGCGAAGGAGGCCCGCTTGTCGGCGGGCCGATCGGACAAATCCCGTTCGCCGCTGTGCCCGCAGGCGTAATCGACGGTCCAGGTCGTACGGACGGTCAAGCTCTGTACTCCTTGATCAGATTTCGGGGGTGGTGGGTCCGCCGGAGGCGTTGGCCTTTACCGCCGCGGGCTGGCTGCGCTGCGTGGCGCGATGCCGGTGGGCACCGTTGTGGGCCCTTGCTCGGCGGGCCGTTGGGCGCTCAGCGCGGGTGGCGGTGGGGCGGGCGGCAGGTGGCGCGGGTTGGCCGTGCGGTAGGGCGGCAGCACGCCAATGCCGGCAGCCATGTCCTCGCCAACGGCGCGCAGTTCGCCGGTGAGCCGGGAGACCTGGGCGGCAAGGTCGTGCAGCCGGGCAGCGAGGCGCTGGCCGTCGCGGGTGTCGAGAGCGTCGCCGAACTCCGCGCAGGCGCTGACGAACTCACCCAGCCGGGTCATTACTCCTGCGGGCCCGGTGCCGTTGGTGGCGCTCAGGAGGAGGTCGGCGACATCCCCGGTCTGGCGGGCTTCGAGGACGTCCTGGGTCAGGTCCTGCACCGGGACTTCCGGCGACAGGACGCGCTCGCTGTAGGGGCTGACGTCAGGACGCAAGACACCAGGGGGAACGGGCGGCGGCACTGCGCGGGCAGCGGTGTCTTGGTCCGGGTAGTGCCCAAGCACGTGCAGCTGGGGGCTGTCCAGGTCGCCGGCGAGCGCGAGGACGGTGGCGTCCTCGCCGTCCAGGTGGGCCAGGGTGATCTGCTGGCCGGTCGTGTCGTACCAGGTCTCGAAGGCGTCGAACGTGCCGCGCCCCCGTGCGGCCTGGGCCAGGCTGCTCCAGTACCGCTGTTCCTGGGCGGACAGTGAAGGAAGAACGGCAGGCCGATGGTGCTGGCCTATGAGGTCACGTACTACGGGGGTGTGCTCGGCCCAGGTGGTGATGTATGGCCAGAGGGCGGCGTGGCGGGCCGTGGGCACGGGCTGGGCGGCGAGGATGCGGTGGCTGTGGATGGTGGCGTGGTCCAGGTCGTCCAGCAGGAGCTTCCAGGCGCTGTGATGCCGGGCGGGCGGCAGGGCGGCCAGCGCGGTGCGGGCCTGGGTGAGGATGGACTCGGCGTGGGGCAGCAGGTGGTTGGTGAAGTCCTGGGCCGCGTGGCGGTTGCGCTCGGCTACCGCCTGCCGCGCCGCGGCGGTGTCGAAGAAGCCGCCGTACCGGTCGCGCAGGTCCGCGAGAGCCTGGGCGCCCCGCCGGTGAACGGCCGTATAACAACGGTGCCATCCGCGCAGCTGCTCGATGGGGTCGGCGGAAGAAAGCATGGGTTCGGAAATGTGCGGCTCCGGGGACATCAACGGCGGGCGCTGGGTGCGCGAGTGGGCTGCGGTGGGTGGGGGCGCGACCCCGCATTGGAACGGCGCCCGATGGCGGGTTCGGCTGGGCCGGAGGGCTGGGCCGGGCGCAGGTCCGAGCCGAGGATGACCGGGTAGTGGGCCGCGGTGAGCATCTCTGCCGCGAAGGCGGCGTGCTCGTTCTCCCATACGGGGCCGAGGTCAAACGGCAGCCGATGCCAGGTGCCGTACAGGACGGGTTGGGACAGGAACCCGGCGCGGCGCAGGAAGCTCGCGGCGAAGGCGTCGATCAGGCCCTCGGCTTCGACCTCTCCGCCGGGGCCGCGCGTGATGCGGATCGGCTCGTCGGCCACGCTCACCTGCCTCGCCCGTGTCCGGGGGCTACAGCCCGCGGTGCCTGTGGCGGAGAACTCGGGGGCGTGGCGCCGAGGGGCGGCGGCCCCAGGGACTGGTTGTACTGCGGCGAGCTGGTGGCGGCGGCGCGGGCGGCCTGGGAGCGCTGGGCTGACAGCGCAGAAGGTGCGGAGTGCGGCGCGGCATAGAGAACGTCGTCGGCGTGGACGGTCCACCCGTGCCGGCGCAGGTCATGAACGGCCTGCCGGGTACGGCGCAGCCCGTCTTGGCGCTGATGGGTGAGCCGGTACAGCCCCGGCGCCTCAAGCACAGGGACGAACTGTTCGCGGACCAGGTACCAGTGGGCGAGGTGGGACGGGAAGCGGTCGGTGGGGGCGGCGACGAAGCCGTACTGCGAGTCGATGGCGAAGTGGACGTGCGGTTGGTCCATAGGCGGGCCTTTCTCGGTGCTTCAGCGGCGCGGGGCGGCGTCGGGGGCTGCGGAGGGCGCGGGCAGCGCTGGGGCGGTGGCGGACAGCGCGGTCTCCTGGGCCCGCAGCGGGCGCGGCGGTCCTCCGGAGGCGGCGCGGGCCTGCCGCAGCAGGACATCGCCGTCCTTGAGCCACGTCTCGATCGCCGGCCACACCCGGGTGTCGCGCTGTGCCTCGGCCTCCACGAACGGGATGACGCGTTGAGTGTCGGGAGACTGCCGCAGGCCGTCCATGACGTCGTTCCACTCCGCTCGGGCACGTTGGGTGCTGTGCAGCGCGGAGCGCAGCCGCTCCAGAGCGTCGGCGTCCTTACGACGGCTGGCCGTATCGGGGGGACAGCGCTCCAGCAGGGCCGGGCCGTGGGTGAGGACGTCTCGGAATGCCGACCAGGCGAGGTCGCGCAAGGCGGCGTTGGCCTGGTGGAGACTGTCCGGACGGAGCGGGCTGGCGTCGCTGTCCCGGCCGGAGGCGACCATGGCCTGCCAGGTCTGGTACTCCTCGCGGATCCGGGCGAGGGCATCTTCGACCGTGGTGGTGCGGCGGGCGAGCAGGGCCTGGTGGTAGGCGGGCAGGAACCGGTCGGTCACGATGCGGCCGGCCAGCCCGGAGGCGGCGGGCACGATGACGCTGTGCGGGGCCTGCGGCTCGTGGTAGTTGTCGGTGAAGCCGTCCGGGGCGAAGGCGCCCACCACGTAGCCGTGCTGGTGGCCCGGCCGCTCGATGAGCAGCAAGGCGATGTCCGCGTCGTTGCTGAGGACGGCCGCGTACGGCACCTGCAGGTTCTGGACGGCCTGCGACAGCTCTCCACGGTCCCACAGCCACGGCACGAGGTCCTCCTGCCACAGCGGATGGGAGTAGACCTCCAGCTTGACTGTCCAGGTGCCGCGAAGCTGGTCGGCAAAGTCCTGGGCCACATCACCGAGGAAGCGGCGGGTGCTGGCCCTGACGGTGGTCTGGTGGCGCTGCGCGGCACGGATGAGGTCGGAAACGGTCGTGCGGGCAGCCTGCGGATCACCGACCGGCAAGGTGAAGGTGCCGTCGTCGCGACGCTGGAAGCCGGAGGTGCTCAGGGCCGTCTTGGCCCAGCGGTACTGCCTTCCGGTGGGGATGGCCACGATGCCGGCGCTGCGGCTGAACGTCAGAGTGATGTGGGCGAGGGAAGAATCGGGCATACAGCTCCAGGCGAAGGTTCGATGGGGGCCTGCGTATTCGCAGTGCCGGGCAGCGCGGCGGACGCGCGGCGCCGCCCGGCCCAATCACCGGCGCTTCGGTGGCGGTGGCAGGTCTTGGCGAGGCAGAATCAGGACCCTGACTCCATCGACCAGCCGCGAAAACTTCTCATGACCCGCTGGTGACGGCTGTGACGCGAGGGCATTCGGCCAGGGCGGCGCGCAGCCGCTGGCCGTGGCGGAAGGCGAATTCGCGCGCGGGCCCCTCGAACGTGTCGAACTGCGGACCACAGGTCATCTGGTGGGGGTGCTTGCGGTAGAAATACACGACGTGGGGCAGCAGTTCGCCCGCGGCCAGAGTGGTGACACCGTTGACCATGAGGAAGTCCTCGGCCTGGGGCAGTCCGCCGTGGCCCCCGGCGGCCCGGACCAGCTCGGTGTGTGCCAGCAGCATGGTCTGGCCCAGCGGGATCTCGGCGGAAGGCGCGGCCCAGTACGTCCACACATCTCCGGGCTCGTGGCGGCCGGGCGGGGCGGGGCAGATCCAGGTGCGGGTGGTGCCGTCCGGCAGCAGGTCCGCCGACCACCCGGCCACCCAGCCGAGTCCCGTCGCGGTGAGGTGCCGGTGGCGCACCGCGAGGCTGTCGGCGGGCAGGAGATCATCGTCGTCGGCGTAGGCGACGAACTTGGTGCGTACCTGGTTCAGAGCCAGGTTGCGGGCCGCGGCGGCGCCGACCGCACGCGGCAGCGCCAGGACACGGACGCGCGGGTCATCAGCGAGCGCCGACGGGACGCAGCCGGGGTCGGCGCCGTCCACGGCCAGTACCGCCTCCCACGGAATGGTCTGCTGGGCGAGGCTGTGGTGCAGCTCGCACAGGTAGTCCAGGCGTTCGGGACGCAGCTGGGTGGCGATGATGATCGTGATGTCGGGGCTGGCAGCGTGGTGGGACAGCAGGTACTCCAGAGACGGGGCGAGCGGGTATCAGCGGCGTGCGGGCGTGCGGGGCGCTGAGACGGTGGCGGGGGCGGTGGCCGGCTGGGTGCCAAGGCGGCTGGACGGCAAAAGCTCCGGCGGCGGGGACAGCGGCGGCGGGCACGATGGGCGCCACTGGCCCGGGTGGTCGCTGAAGCGGGCGCGGGGGTCGGTATCCCAGCTCACGACGGGACCGCGGAGGTCTTCGTGCAAGCTGATGACTTCGATGCCGTGCGGATGCAGGACATACCCCCATTGCAGGTCCTGCTCGCCCGCGCTTTCCTCGGTGACGGTCATGCGCTGGGGTGGGGAGCCGTCCGGGCAGATGAGGTCGTCCATCGTGCGGCTGGGCCAGCTCTCCCCGCCGGTCAACACGGTGCGCAGGGCGGCGGGGGCACCGTCGAGGAGGTCGGTGCCCAGCTCGTCCCAGGCGACAGCGACCTGGTCGACGAGGTGCCGGATCAGGGCGTCGGTATCACCGGCGAAGCGGTACCGGTGTGCGGTGAGCAGCAGGGGTAGGTGGTGGCTGGGTATGCCGTCAAGGTGGACGTAGATGCCGCTGTAGCCGGTCTCGGTGGGGCGGGCGAGGAAGGACCGCGTGGACAGAAGTGGATCCCTTCTACGGGCGGTTAACGGGCGGGGCGGCGCGGCGCAGTGGTGCCGGGAGGCGACGGTGCAACGACCGGGGCGGGGCGGGGCGGCTGCGGGGGGCGGTGGGCGCGGCGGTAGGCATCCAGGAGGTGGTCTTCGCCGAGGTCGGTCAGGGCCTCGCCGAGGTCGGCAAGGCGCCGGGCGTAGACGCGGTAGTGGTCGGCTACGCCGGGCTCGTGGTGGCGTCCGCACCATTCGGCGGCGGTCTCCAGGAACTGGTGCAGTGCGCCGATCCCGCTGCGACCGTCACCGACGACCGCCTCGGCGACGGCCTGGAACTCCGCGGCGGTGCGGGCGCCGCGCAATTGGTCGGTCCAGGCGGTGATGCTCTGGCCGGCGCCTGCGACGGCGAGGCGGTCGGTGAACTCCCGAGCGCTCCGCTCGGCCCAGCGGTGCAGCGCGTCAGCGCTGACCTGGTTATTGCGTACGGCGTTGTCGGACGGTTCGAAGCCGGACTGGTGAGGGGGCAAGGCTTTCCTTGGGGGCAGAGCGGTACCGGGCTAAAACCTCAGCGGCACCGTCGTAGGGCTTCAGATGCGCTGATGCCCTCGAAGGTTCCTGTCGGGTCGGGGCAACGGCGGTGCCCCTGCGGCAGAAGGCGGCTGTTTCACTTCGCTGCTTCCCACAGGATGCAGAGGGCGTACGGGGCATCGCGGGAGTTCCGCGGACGGGAAGGGGCTTTTCGGCCGGGCCGGGGCCGGCGAGCCACCATTCGCCAGCTGACGCCGCGAGGGGCGGTTCAGGGGACTCCTTGAAGGGCGGGAATGGCCCGGGTCAGCGGTGGCGACCGCTCAGTCCAGGCGGTGGCGGCGCGGGGCTCTGCCGGCGGGAGGGCGCGGGGAACGAGCGATGGGAGTCGAGGTGGCCGTTGAGTTCCTTGAGCGCGTCGCGCATCGCTTCCGATGTGCGGCGCAGGTAGGCGCGGGCCGATGCGTGGTCGAGGACCATGCGGTTCTCCAGGTAGTGCTGGTCGGTTGGGCGGGAGACGACCGGCAGGTAGAGGGCGGCCTCCGCGGTGTCCGACAAGTGCGATGCTGCGTGGGCCGACGTGGTGCTCGCCATCGCGAGATGGACCAGGGTGGCGCGCCCGGCGCGGGTGGTGCTGTGGGGGTTCGCGGCGAAGTCGCCGGTGAGCCGGAAGGTGTCACGGGAGAGGTTCTGCGTTTCGGTGGCGTGCTGGAACAGCTCGGTGAAGGAGGGCGCGGCCGGCATGTGGCCGCTCTCGTCCAGCAGATGCCACTTCTGGGCGCTCTCGGAGCACTTGGCCTCTATCGGGTTGAGCGCGCCGATAAGGCGAAGGACGTCTTCGCGCGGTATCAGGTGGTGTTGGATGTCGGGTTTCACGAGCCTCTTAGGGTTGTCTCTATCGCCGTGAGTTGGGGGTGCCAGCGAGGCACCGTTGGCCTGGAGTGGCGGGTGTCCGGGGGCTACTTCTGTGGCGCTGAGAGGTCCGGCACTGCCGTACAGCTCGGCATCGAACTGATCACAATGCACGGGCTTTCTCGGAATGTCTGTGCGGCGCAAGGGGCACCGCAGTGCCGCTGGTCCGCATCAACGGTGGGGTGCGGAAACGGGTTTTGCTATCCGAGGGGGCGGAGGAACGGTCGCTGCGCGCGGTGTGTGATGCAGCTTGACCTCGATGCCGAGGGGGGCGAGTTGACGGGCGACGTTGGATATCCGCTGCGTTTGCTCGGCAACGCCGTATGAGGCGGGCAGCATGAACAGACGCGTACTGGGGAAGTGCTGAAAACCTTGGGTATACAGCGCGGTACGGGCCGTAGCGCTCAGGGCATCGTCGGGCGTGGTCCAACAGCCATCGCTGTCCAGCTTCAGCGCTACGGCTCGGGACACTGCGGAGGGTGCGGGCCGGGAGGCGGGAGGCTCTTCGGGGCGCCGGCGCAGGACATCAAGAGCCTTTCGGTAGTGGGGCAGCAGTCGGCGGGAGACCGCGGCGGCGGCGCGTGCGCCATCGGCGGGGACGGCGATGCCGTTGGGCTCGTCCACCTCGTCGAAGGGGTCGGTGTCGAAGTTGACCGCAGGCGCGAGGGGGGCGACGAGGAACTGATCGCGGCGCAGCGGCCGGTCGATGATGTACAGCCGCTGCCCATCGGGCCCGTTCATCACGACTTCGTGTTCCAGGACGAATTCGTGGATGGCTTTAAGGGCCGGGCCGCCGCCCCAGACCTGCTGGCCGTGACGGAACTGCTCGGGGTACGCGGAATGGCGACGGTAGCCGTAATGCCAGTCTCCGGGCAGGTGATGGGCGAGGCGAGAAGCGAAGTGGGAAAGGTCGGGACGGGGCTGGGGCATGGGCTCCGGTGATGTGGCGTGGAGGTGGGGACGAAGGCGATAAGAGACGCTGGCGCGTACGGGCCTCGTGTTGGTGTGCGGCGCATCCGCGGTCGGCCGGTACTTTGCCGCCACTCGACGAACGTCTTGGCAGGAGGGATGTGGCCCGGTGAGGGCCGGGGGTCATTCCGCTGGTTCCCACAGGGTGCGGGCGATGTACTCGGTGCCGCGCGGGACGCGTGGTCGGGAAGGGGCGTGCCATCCGGGGCGGGGGCGCCGCTGTGCCAGGATCCGCCAGTTGGCGCCGCGAAGGCTGGCGCCGCTCTCCCCGTCCTGGGTGTAGGTGATCACGCGGTTGTATCCCAGGGCCTTCGCCGCCCGCCATACCGCTGCGTACAGCATGGAGTTGGCGTTGCGGGCTCCGTCGCTGCAGGTGCGGGTGACTTCGAGGGTGGCTCCGTCGTCCAGGTGTCGGGCGACTGGCCGTCCGGCTATCGCGACGGCCCGCAGAATGCCGTTCTCGTCGGCCGCACCCACGGCGAAGATTTGCCCGGCGGGAGGTGGATGATGGCGGTGCCAGGCCCGGACGAACGCGGCGGCGTCGCGGGAGCGAACGGGCACGAGGTGCAGGGTCACGTGCCATCGCCCCGCCCCCGGTGGTCTCGCGAGGCCGTGACAGGTGCAAGGGCCGTCAACAGGGCGGCATATTCAGGGCTTTTGGGGAGTAGGGGGCAAGCGGGCAAGGCGCGGATCTTTCAGTGCATGCGGGCGTCGGTGTCGAAGAGCTGCCCCTCGTGGGGGTGCAGAAGGTGCTGGACGATGAAGGAGCGTCCGGCGACCTTCCACAGGCCGCGGCCTCGGTTGAGGTGGGAGATGGCTTCGGTCTCCACCGAGGTGAGGCCGAGCAGGGTGGCTGCGGCGTGCAGTTGGTCGGTCTCCTGGCGGTAGACGATGCGGGTGGAGCAGTCGGCCAGGAGTCCCTCGGCCAGGGCGCGTCCGCGGGATCCGGCGTCGCCGGCGGTGAGCAGGTCGGACAGCCGGTGGATGACCATGAGGTTGGCGATGCCCAGGCCGCGGGAGAGTTTCCACTGGGACTGCATGCGTTCCAGCAGGCCGGGGTGGCGCATCAGGCGCCAGGCTTCGTCGTAGACGACCCAGCGCCGGCCGCCGTGCGGGTCGGCGAGGGCGGATTCCATCCAGGCGGAGGCGCAGGTCATGGCGAGGACGAGGGCGGTGTCGTCGCCGGAGCCGCCGAGCCGGGACAGGTCGATGGTCAGCATCGGCGAGGTGGGGTCGAAGGTGACGGTGGAGGGGGCGTCGAACATGCCCGCGAGGTCGCCGTGGACCATGCGGCGCAGGGCGTGGGCCAGGTCGCGGGCGGCGTCGCCGAGACGCCCGGACATCGCTCCGGCGGCGGTGTCGAGCTGCTGGGGGTCGTTGAGGGTGGCGGCGATGTCACCGAGCAGCGGGGTGCGCCGGACGGTGGCGGCCCGGGTGACGACGGCGTCCAGGGCGACGTCGAGGGCGGTGTGCTCCATGGGCAGCAGGTCCCGCCCGAGGACGGTGCGGGCCAGTGACCCGAGCAGGAGCAGCCGGCGCTTGCGGATCTCGCCCGCCCAGTCGTCCTCGGAGACGCCTTGGGGGCGGGGGGCGGCGTCCAGCGGGTTGAGCTTGCCGGGCAGGCCGGGGCCCAGGGCGATGGAGGTGCCGCCGAGCGCGGTGGCGACCGGCGTCCACTCCCCCTTGGGATCGCACGGTACGTAGATGCGGTAGCCGAAGGCGACCGAACGCAGCGCGAAACTCTTGGCCAGCGCGGACTTGCCCTGCCCGATCACGCCGGCCAGCAGCACGTTGGGGTTGGTGAAGCCTTCGATCTTGCCGTACAGGGCGAAGGGGTCGAACACGAACGAGGCTTCGGCGTGAACGTCGCGGCCGATGTAGATGCCCTCGGCACCGAGTCCACCTTCAGCGAGGAAGGGATAGGCACCGGAGGCGGTCGCGGTGGTCATGCGGTGGGCGGGCAGCTTCAGGCGCGTGCCGCGTGCGGAGGCCGGCCCGGGGCGCCCACTGCCCGGGTACAGGGGCAGCGGCATCTCCGGTTCGGCCGGTGCCTGGCCCGGCGGGTGCGTGGTGGAGGCGGCGCGGGCCTTGGCGTGTGCTTCGGCGAGCTGGCGGCGGGCGGCCTTGCGGGCGGCGCGGTCGGTGCCGTGCGGGGTGAACAGGGGGGACACCGAGGCGCGGCGGGCGCGGCGGGCGGGCCGGTGGGTCATCGGGCGGGCTCGATTCGGCGGTGCGTGCTCACGGGGCGCAGGTGGTGGTGTGGCCGGGCAGCGGGGCGTGGAGGTCGGCGGGGGTGGTCTTGCGGCGAATGGCGTGCCCGGAGGCGAGGTGGCGCTGGCAGATGGTCAGTACCGGGGGGCCGGTCGACAGGTGCTCGGGGTGGCAGTGTGCGTCGGTGCCGGAGGAGGGCGGCAGGAGGTGGAAGGCGTCGTGGACGGCGTCGCTGGCCTGCCACAGCCGTGTACGCGCGGTGGACAAGTGCCGGCCCGCGGCCGGGTGCGGCGGCCGGGTGCCCTCAGCGAGCTGGTCGAGCAGCCGGTGGAGCGCGGTGAGGTGGGCGTGCAGCAGGTCGGCCTGCAGGCGGTCCGTGGGCCCAACCGGGGCCTGGGCGCGGGCGTGGTGACGCAGCCCGGCGGAGGCGGCGCGCAGAAAGGGGTACGCGTCGCTGGTGTTCGCAGAGATCAAGGGAATCCTTCCTGCCATGGGGCAGGCGGTGATGGCCGGCTCGACGGTGGTGCGGGCCGTGTCAGCGGGAGCGGCGCGGGGCGGGAGCGGCTGGGGGCACGGGAAGCCGGCACGGAGCAGAGGACTCGTCCGGACACCGCGCTTGCTCGTCGCGCAGATCGGTGTACGGGCCGTGGGGGCGGGTACCGGGGTGGCTCTCGCTGATCACCAGCCTTCCGACGTCGGGGGTGACGGTGGCGGCGCCCGGGACGCGGCTGTCGCTCATCCACTGGCGGTACGTGGGCAGGCGTGTCAGCGTGCGGTACGCCGTATTGAGGTCGGTGGCGTTGACGACGAACAGCCAGGGTTCGGCGCCTTCCTCATGGCCGGGGCTGGTGAGGGCGACGGTGAAGGCCCGGCGGGCCGGGGTGGCGACGAGCTGGTCCAGGCGGTGGATGACGGTGTCGAGCCGGTCGCTGGCTTCGAGGGCCGTCTCTTCGCGCGCTTCCTCGTACGCGGCGCGCTGGTCTTCGATGACTTCGCCGTCCGCGTCGCGATGCGCGTCCAGTTGCTGCTGGTGGCGGTGCTGCAGCTCTTTGAGGTCGGCCAGCAGGTCGAGAAGATCGTCGATCAGGTGCGGGGACGGTGTCAGGACGGCCTCCGGTTACAGGGCGGTGCGGGCGAGGGGCAGTGCGGTCAGGGTGAAGGCGTCGGGCTGCTGGTAGTTCAGGCGGCGCAGGTCGACCTGGGCGCTGACGGCGGCCGTTTCGATCTGGGCGCAGGCCGCGTCCAGCAGGGCGTCACTCTCGGCGCTGATGGTCAGCAGGCCGGTCAGGGCGACGTCGGCGTGCCCGGCGATCAGTTGCCGCTCGCGGTCCTTGACGTCGGCATACTCCACGCTGTCCTCCTCGGAGTCGACCATGCCCTTGCGGCGGCGTTCGGCGGCGTCCGCGATGATCGTGGCCTTGCGGCGCTGGACGTCGCGCAGCGCGGACTCCAGGGCCTGGGGCGCGTAGATCAGGGACAGGGCGCGGCGGACGCCGGCGCTGAACAGCAGACCGTGCAGGAATCCGGCGGGGGCCGCGGTGCGGGGCCAGTTCTCGACCCAGTAGGTGGCGTGGCGGGCGGTGTCGGTGCCGATGCGGTCGTACTCCTCGACCTGGACGACGGGTCCGGCCGCCGCCGGATCGGCCTCGGCCCGTCCGGTCTCGGACCACTGCTGCAGGGCGGAGAGGGCGCTGGGGTCGTAGGCGGTACGGATGACCGCGGCGATCTCGCGGGCGGTCAGCCAGCCGGTGACGGCCAGGCCCGCGTTGTGGGCGGCCTGGGCCACCGAGCTGGTGGTCTGCTGCATCACGGTGAAGGCGCCGGTCAGGCCGCCCCCGGCCTGGTTGATCAGGCGCCGGGCGGCCTTGAGGTCCAGGGCGATGGCCAGGTACGCCTCGTGCGGGGCGGCGGCGGGCCCGGCGGAGGCGACGAGGTCGGCGTAGACCTGGCCCGCGACCTGTGTCTGCGGCTGGCCGTGGCGGTTCCAGTGGCGCGCGAGGGCGTCCCCGGAGTCGGGCACGGTGCGCTCCAGGACCTGCACGGTGGCGATGTTGCCGGTGCGGGCGATGCCGGCCAGGGCCCGGCCCCAGCCGCGCACGTTGGCGTTCTGCGTCGCCGGGTCCAGCAGGGCGAAGGCGCGGCTGGAGACGCGGGCGACGGCGGTCAGGGTCTGGGCGTGCGGGTCGTGGACGGCGGCGGCCTGCGACTGGGAGTCGGATGGGGTGACCACCCGCAGCGAGGCGGCGGTGCCGGGCAGGTGCAGCAGGCCGTCGTGCCGGGGCCGGGAGGCGGGCCGGGCCAGCCACAGTGTCTGTCCGGCGCGCCGACGGCGGGCGTAGCGGGCGATGACCGGGGCCCAGTCGATCAGGGAGCGCCCGTTGCGGCGGATGATCACCAGGGCACCGACCGCGGCCCACAGCGGCAGCAGAAGGACGGCACCGAGGAGGCCGGTGGTGACCACGATGACCAGGAGCAGCGCCAGGGCAGCGGACACCAGGAGGAGTTGGGGAAAGGACAGGCCGAGAAGGATGCCGCGGCGGCTGCGGTGAGGGAACTTCACCGTCATCGGCGCGACGGCGGAGGCGTCGGACATGGGGGAGAAGACCGTTCGAAGAGCGCGGGGCAGCGGAGCGGGAGCCCGTGGGACGTACCGGGGTACGGCACGTCCCACGGAATGGGAGGTCGTCAGCTACCGGCAGGCGGAGGGGGAGGAGAGGCCGGGCCGGTCGCCGCCCCGGACCCGGAGGACGGCGCGCCCTGCGGCGGAGGCACGGAGGCGCGGTCGGTGACGCCCCACTGGCTGTCGTCGGCGCCCTGGCTGGCGGGGCCGCCTCCAGCTGCTCCGGCAGGTGGGCCGCCGACGCGGCCACCAGCATCTTCGCCTGGGCGGGTGGGCGGAGGCTGGGCACCCTTCTTGGCCAGGTCGAGGGCGGGCGATGCGGTGGTTTCGCTGCCCTGTCCTCCAGGACTTTCGCTGGACGGGTTGGCGGCGGTGATGCCGCCGGAGCCCTGTCCGGGAATGTCGGAGGGGCCTTGCGGTGCGGCGCCTGCTCCGGCGGCTGCGCCTCCGGCGCCGCCGCCCGCGGCCATCGAGGCGGCCTTGCGGCCGGCGCGCTCGGTGTGCTGCCGGGCCATCTGGGCTCCGGCGCCACCGGCGCGGTGCAGGGTCTCGCCGTCGGATCCTTCGGCTGCCCAGTGTACGAACTTGAACGTGGCGTACGGGCACAGCAGGACCAGCACCATGATGACGACGCCGGACAGGACGTCGGCGAGGGCGCCGAGGCCGTCCTTGGCTTCGGTCTTGCCCATGGCGGAGATGCCCAGCAGGAAGACGATGGTCATAAGCAGTTTGCTGACGATGAGGGTGGCGGTGGCTTCGATCCAGCCCTTGCGCCAGCGCTGGGCGACCTCCCAGCCGCCGCCGGCGCCGGCGAAGACCGCGAGGGTAACCAGGACCAGGATGCCGACCTTGCGGACCATCATCACGCACCAGTACAGGACCGCGCCGAAGGCAGCACCGAGGGCGGCGAGGGTGGGCACGAGCCAGCCCAGGCCGGACAGGGAGCCGATCTGGGAGACCTTGACCATGCGCCGTACCGCGTCCTCGACGCTGCTGCCCGCCGCCTTGAACAGACCGTCGGACAGAGCGTCGACCACTTCGATGGCGACCGTGGTCAGCGCGATGGCGCCGAAGGCGAACAGCACGCCGATGGCGGTGCCGGTGAACGCCTGGGTGATCGCCTGCCCGTCGCGGCGGACGGAGGCGCGGATGAGCTGGGCGCTGAACGTTGCGACCAGGATGATCAGGCCGATGGGCAGCAGCGTTTCGTAGTTGTCGCGAAACCAGGCGGCGTTCAGGTCGACCTTGGTGGTGGTGTCGACGGCCTTGGCGGCCAGATCGGCTGCGGTGGCGGCGAGTTCGCCGGCACTCTTGGCGATCCAGTTGCCGATGCCCTCGGTGATGGCCTTGCCCGGGTTGGCCACGAAGTCGATCGCGTCAGCGGCGCTGCACAGCTTGCCGGCGACGGGTATGGAGCAGAAGTCCACGGAAGGGGCGCCTCCTTTCGGTCGGTCAGCGGCGCGTCAGGGGGCGACCTGCGGGGCGAGGGAGACCAGTGAGCAGTCGTGGGAGGGCCGGCACTGCACAGCGAGGGTGACCGAGCGGTCCTCGGCTCCGCCTCCGCCGCCCTTCCAAGTGAGCGTCTGCTTGCCGGTGACGGTGACGGCGTAGATGGACGCCTCGGTCAGCGCGGAGGGATCGTCGGCCAGCGCCTGCTTGAACGCCGAGGGATAGTGGGCCTCTCCGATGCTGGCGCTGGCGTGCTGGGCATTGTCGTGCATCCGCGACCACAGGACCGGGTCGGGGACCTGCGCGGTGATCGAGGACCAGTCGCTGTACTTGGACTCCTTGGTCATCCACGCCTGCATGCCGGCGAGCTGCTGGTCGCGGCCGGTGGTGCGGGCGTTGTAGGACCACAGCATCTTCGCCGCCGCCTTGGCGTATGCCACCGGGTCACTGATCTGCGGAGGGCGGGGAACCGAGCCGGTGCCCGCTGACGGCGCGGGGGAGGAAGCCGAAGCGGAGGGGCTGGCCGCAGGCGGCCGGGCGGAGTCATGGTCCTCGCCGCGGCCGGTGAACCAGGCAGTCAGGCCGGCGACGGCGATCAGGACGGTGATGACGACGGCGACGGTGGCGACGCGCCGGTTGGCGGACCAGTCGGCGGTGCGGGCGGAGACGTAGGAGCCGAGACGTTTTTTCATCACTTCACCTGGGCGCCGAGGGTGGAGAAGAAGACCACGATGCCGTTGGCGGCGCCGAGGCCCAGGGCCGCTCCGGCGGAGATCTGCGCGCCTTTCTTGCCGTTGGCCTCGGCCTGGTGGCCTCCGGTGAAGTGGCCCCAGGCCCACACGGCCAGGGACACAGCGAAAGCACCGACGACAGCGATGATGGCGTACAAATTGATGGAGGAGACGACGCTCTTGAGGACGGACAGGCCCGGCAGGCCCCCTTCCTTGGGGGAGATGCCGGGGTCGTAGGCGAGCTGGATCAGGCGGTCGGACAGGGGCATGGGACGGGAGGGACTCCTAGCGGGCGCAGGCCGTCGGGCCGTGCGGAAAGGGGAGACGACGAAGGCGTCGGCGACGCGGGGAAGGGCCGGACCGGCCGGGCTCGCCGGGCGCGCGGGCAGGGCGGGCCCGGGGCGTCAGGTCACGACGCGGCGGGCGGCGAGGACCTGCCAGTTCTTGACCGGCTCGATGCGTACCGGCTTGCCGGTGCGCGGCGCGTTGATCACCAGTCCCGCGCCCATGTACATCCCGACGTGCTCGGGCCGGGACGCGCTGCCGCGGGCGAACAGCAGGTCACCGGGCTTAAGCGCCTGCGGGGAGACCGCTGTGCCCTCGCCGACCTGCGTGTACGTTACGCGGGAGAGCTTGATGCCGGCGGCGGCGTACGCCTGCTGCATCAGGCTGGAGCAGTCGCAGCGTCCCATCGGGTCGGGCCCGTGCGAGTTGATGCAGGTGCCGCCCCACTGGTACGGGGTGCCGAGCTGGTGCATCGCCCACTCCAGGGCGTTGCGGATCTTGTCCGGAGTACCGGCAGGGATCTGGTAGCCGGAGGGGACGGCGCCTTCCGGGATTGGTCCGAAGGCGGAACCGTCCGCGCCCGGCGTACAGTCGGCGACGGTCGGCGGCGCGCCGTTCGGGGGTTTGTCGGGCTTGCTGCCGGCGCCGCCGTTCGGCAGGGTCGTCGCGAGGGCCTGCTGCAGGGCGCGGGCGAGCTTCTCCCACGGGGCGTACGCATCCGGAAGGCCGGACTTCTGCACGGCCTGGGCGGCTTGGGTGACGGTCATCTGCTGCCAGCCGTGCACGCTGAACAGTGCCTTGTAGAACCGGGTGCTGGCGTAGACGGGGTCACGGATCTGCTGCGCGGTGCCCCAGTCCTGGCTGGGACGCTGTTGGAACAGGCCGAGCGAGTCCCGGTCGCCGCTGCCGAGGTTACGCAGCCGCGACTCCTGCATGGCGGTGGCCAGCGCCACGACCTGGCCGCGGGCCGGAGCGTGCAGAGAGATACCCGTCGCGATGATCGTCTTGGCGTTGGGAATCTGCTGCTCCGGCAGGTCCAGGCCCTCGACGTGAACGTTTTTCTCGGCGCCCTTGCCATGCAGGAGGGCAGTGACCTGACGGGAGACGGCCTTGGTGTCGATGTCCGTGTCCGAGGCGCACGGATGCTGGGCAGCGGCTCCGCTGCCGGCCGCCGCCATCACGGCGGTGCCGGCCAGGAGAAGAGGGGAAAGGCAGAAGACGCCGGCAGTTGCGGCGGCTATGCCCTTCAACCCGGGCTGTCCTCGCAGACGGCAGACGCGGGCAGGGCGATTTCAAGCGGGGAAGGGCAGAGGTGGGCCACAGCGGTGTTCCTCGAAGTGACGTGCCGGCCGAGTGGTGAAAGTGGAAAGGCGTCGGCCGGGGTGCGGTAGGTGATCGGGTGGGGCATCGTGGCGAGTTGCCGCTCGCGAGATGCAGCAGTTGGTCAGCGGTGCCGGGACAAGGCGGTCTCCAAGGGTGACGAAAGGAGGGGAGGGACGCCTGCAGGCGCGGTGCGCCGGGCGGTTCCAAAACAGTAAGCGCGCTTCCCCGGTTGACCAAAAAGTTTGGCTCGGCGCCGTGCGCACGGAAACGGTGACCGTGGCCAACCGGGAAACGTGGCCTACAGTTTTGGTCTCCTCCTGCCCCCTCGGCTACAGCCTCCGGCACCGCCTCCCGTGCCCAGCCGGACAGCGAATGAGGAGTTTCCCGCCATCTTGTCCCGACCCGAATTGGGGTACCTCTTTGCCGTTTTCCCTCCATCAGGGCGACGCGCTCCGTGTGCTCGCCGACCTGCCCGATGACTGCGTCGACTCGGTCATCACCGACCCGCCGTACAACTCCGGCGGCCGGACCGCGAAGGAGCGCACCAGCCGCACGGCGCGCCAGAAGTACACCTCCGCCGACGCCGGACACAGCCTGCCGGACTTCACCGGCGAGACCATGGACCAGAGGTCGTACGGCTTCTGGCTGACGCAGATCATGACCGAAGCCCAGCGCCTGACCAAGGTCGGCGGCACGGCGCTGCTGTTCACCGACTGGCGGCAACTGGGCATCACGACAGACGCCATCCAGGCGGCCGGCTGGCTGTGGCGCGGCGTGCTGGCCTGGCACAAGCCGCAGGCCCGGCCGCAGCGTGGCAGGTTCACGCAAAACTGCGAGTTCATCATCTGGGCGTCCAACGGCCCCATCGACGCCTCCCGCAACCCGGTGTACCTGCCCGGCCTGTACAGCGCCTCCCAGCCCAGCGGGAAGAAGCGCCGGCACATCACGCAAAAGCCCGTCGAGGTGATGCGGGAGCTGGTGCAGATCTGCCCGCCGGACGGCACCGTCTTGGACTTCTGCGCCGGTTCCGGCTCCACGGGCGTCGCGGCCCTGCTGGAAGGCCGGGACTTCATCGGCGTGGAAAAGACCCGGCACTACACCGAAATCGCCGCCGACCGGCTCACCGAGACGCTGCGCGACACCCTCGGCCAGGAGGACTGCACCCTGGCCGCGTAACCGCGTCGCTCTGGGGGCAGTTCCCCGGGCAACGGCCGACGGGCGCCTGGTTATAGCGGCCGATGCCCGGTTAGCCAAACCGGGATTTCTCCGGATCGTTGGAGCCGCATTCCCCGACCCGCCGCGAGCGGCTGCAAGGAGATACTCGTGCCCGAATCCATAGGCCCCCGCTACGAGGGCGACACGGAGCCCGTACGACTGCCCGACGGCAATCTGGAACACCTCGACGCCACCGTCCGCCAGCTTCTCGATCAGTCGGCCGAACAAGCCCGGCAGCTGGACAACCTTGCTTCAGCACCCGCCGGTTCGCCTTTCGCCGGTTTCCCGCCGGGGCCGGCGATGCCTGCCCCGGCTCCGGCGCCGCGGCCGATCCTGGAACTGGAGGGGGAGGAGTTCGAGTCGGAAGTCGACACCCTGACCGACTGGGTGGAAACGTTCCTCATGGACACCTACGGCGACGAGGTCTCCACGGCCGCCCCCTGGTGCCTGCAGTGGCAGGAGCACGAGGATGTCCTCGCCTGGTTGCACGCCCTGTGGCTGGCCTACCACCAGCACAAGGAACCAGACGCGGGTCTGGCCGGCATGGCCGTGTGGCACCGGGACTTTCTCACCCACACCATGGCGGCCGTACGGGCGCCGGGCGGGTCGCTGTCGGCCTGCATGACGGATCCCGACCGGCCCGCCCACCGCATCCTGCCCGGCCCGCAGCGCTCCGCGCGCCGCACCGGCGCCAGCACCCCAGACACCGGCGAGGCGCCGGCATGAGCGGCCGTCCGCGCCATGCCTTGAGCTTCGACCCCCGCGCCCTGACCGACCTGCTCGAAGCACCGACGGACGTCCGGGACCTGGCCCTGGAGCATCTGCAGGAGACGGTCAACGGGGACATGAAAGGCGGCAAGCTTACCGGGGACCTGAGCGGACTGCGCAAGCTGTACCTCGACCAGCGCGCCGAGTGGCGGCTGGTGTACTGCCAGCGCCCGGCACCGGCCACCTCGCAGCACACCACCGAGATCCACGTCATCGCTGTCCGCCCCCGGGCCGACTTCGATGTCTACGACACCGTCGCCGCCCGGCTGGGCATGGAACGCCGACCGATGAGCGCGCTGGCCCACGCCGCCCGTGCCCGATCGCCGCAGTTGACCGCCTCCCGGCCGTCCGGAGTGCCCAAACCGGGCCCCGGCCCCCGTCCCGGCCCATTGCACATGCCCTCGTCCCCGGCGAACGGCCCCACCCGCTGAGACGTTTCCGGCCGCTGACCGTGTGGTTTCGACGAGCTGCTTCCGGTTTCACATCTGCTGACGTCCGCGTCGCCCAGCCTGCCGAGCGCTGGAGGCGGCAGGTGCCGGGCCGTGAGCTGTGTTGTGGGCGCCTGCGGCCCTCGGCCCCACGACCAAGGGATTGTTTATGCCTTCATCCTCGACATCCTCCTCCGTTCACAAGGGCCTGACCTCGCTCGATCACCGTGTCGAGTCGGCCACCGGACACAGCATCGACCGTTTGTGGGAGCTGCATGATCACGACCTGCTCGATGAGCCGGCCACCCGGGTGGCTGACGCGCACCGCAAGCTCAACGACGCTACGACCGTCCTGACTTTTCACCGCGTGTTGCTGGAACGGCTCGCCTCCGGGGAGTACGAGATCGAGCGGGCATTGTTTGCCCGCATCGACCGCGCCGTCGAGCGGATGAAGGAGGCCACCGCCACCCGGGACGCCCGCCGCGCCGAGGTTGTGGCGGCGCTGGAGCCTCTCGAACGCGCCGGGCGGCGGCACACGGTCTCCGGCTCGATGCCGGACTTGTCCGCTGCGGACCACGCGGCCCTGATGGCCATCAGCGAGGGCGCCCAGCTGCGCCAACACCTGCTCACCGGACGCCTGGCGGCGGTCACTGCATCGGGCACCCGCGTTCCTGCTGCCACCTATCAACGCCTGGAGGCGGCCGGATGCGTCACCCGGGACGAGTCCCACGCGCTGCACGCCGGGCAGCCCATCACCGTCACCGATGCCGGCCGCACCGTCTTGACCGGAGCCCGCGGACCGACCCGCCCCGCCCCACCGCCTGCTCAGCGCGTGGGCGCCTGGCCTGCCATGCGTCCACGCCGCTGAGAACACGCCGACGCCCCGGCGGCCTCCACCCTTTTCAACGACGAGGATCATGCCCGAAAACGACCTCGAAACCGTCCTTCGCGTCGAGGGACTCGATCTTGCGAACGACGCCGAAGCCACCCTCTTCAACTGGCAGATCAGTCTGTCGGAGAACGAGCTGACCGTCGTGGCCAGCCACCACCAAGGCGACGGCAGCTATGCCGTCCTGCATGACAGTTCGATGACGTGGGACCTGCCGGGCTCACCGCAGTATCTGGCCGTCCACATCGACCGCAACGAAGCCACCGGCAGTTTCCGGTATGCCTCTCAGCGGCTGCCTTTGGTACCGCTCGCGCAGCAGTGGCTCGTCGCCCGCGGCTGCCCGGTGTCCGCGCTGCGCGCCCGCACCGACCTGGGGCCAGAGGCTGCCGATGCCAAGACGACCGCTCTGGAAGCCAAGCTGGCTACCTCGCCCGGCCGGTACGAAATCCTCGACCACTACACCGACGACACCATCGACTACGAGACGACCGTGCTGGTGCGGGATCTCCACCCCACCGCGGCGCAGCGACCGTTTCGCGTCCTGGTCGAGAAGTGGGACGTCGACGCCAACCGGTACACCCTGCGCGAGGGATGCTTCGCCGACGCCGCGCAGGCCGGCGAATGGCTGGACGCCCGCGACACCCCACTGCCCGAACCCACCGTGACCCCCTCCGTCCCAGCGCGGCAGCAGCTACCGGGAATCGCGCCCCGCCCAAGCGGGCCCCGACGCTGACCCAGGGATTCTTGCTGTAACCGCCGTCACTTCACGGGGAGCTGGGGCGCGGCTTTATAGCAGCAGATCCCCGGTTAGCCCAACCGGGAATTTTCCGGACTCTGGATACCAGCCCGAACGGCACCGCCTGTTCCAGGGCTTCACTTTCCCCCCTTCCGTATGCACTGGCTTGGAGACCTCTTCGTCATGCGTTCCTCACGCATCACCCTCACCGCAGCAGTGCTCGGGTCTCTTGCCCTTCCGCTGCTGTCCGCCCCCACCGCCAGCGCGACAGCGCCCTCCGGCGCGACGGTGACCCGCCCGTGCGAACAGCCGGGGCCGTGGAACGTGCACGCCAGCGCGGTGACCATCCGCGCGAAGGCGTCAGCCAAGGCGACCGCCGTCGGCATCCTCTACCCCAGCCACGACTTCACCGCTCACCCGGCGGCCGAAAACTGGGTGGCCGTCACGGACCACTCAACCGGCGTCAGCGGATTTGTCTCCGGAACGTACGTCTACCGCGGCACCCGCATCTGCCTCGACTGACCTTTCCCACCGCGGCTCCTGCTGCGTCCCCCTATTCCTCGCACCACCATGGAGAGTTTCTCTTGCGTATTTCCCGCATAGCCGCCGCCGCTGCCGTAACCGCCGCTGTGGCCCTGCCCATTGCCACCGCCTCGACGGCCTCCGCCGCGTCCCCGGCCACCGCGGTGACCGCCTCCGACCCGTGCGGCAAGGTCGGCCCGTACAAGGTCCACGCCAGCGCGGTGACCATTCGCTCGAAGGCATCGGCCAAGTCCACGGCCCTCGGCCTGCTGTACAAGGGCCACAAGTTCACCGTGCACAAGGCCACCACCTACGGCGAATGGGTCTACATCACCGACAAGTCGACCGGCGTCACCGGCTGGGTGTCGGGGATCTACGTCTACCCCGACGTCTCCACCTGCCTGCACTGACCCAACGGGCCGGGGCGGCAGGCACCTCCCGCCCCGGCACCTGCTGCACCAGCTATCACCTGCGGGACCGTAAAGGAGAGTGCTGTGCCTGACGGCGCGGACGAAGTGCTGGAGGCCGTGGCCCAGCAGATCGAAGAACGTTTCCGGATGAGCCTGCCCGAGCTGCGCCGAGCCGCCGCAGCGGCGCCGGACGACCACCAGCAAGCCGCGGAGGTCCTGCGCTGGTACGGCCACCTCCAGCGCGACCAAGCCGCCCTGGAACAGAGCGAGGACGCCCTGCTGGACGCCATCGGGCCCGTTCCCGGGGAACTGTCCGATGCCCAGATGGCGCTGGCCCACCGGGTGAATGCGGCCTTTGCCATGCGGGATGGCCGGGCCATGGTCGTGCGGCACCTGCTCGCCCCGGAAGCGGCCCGTGCGTCCTTCCCCGGCGCCTGGCGCTTCGCCGCCCGCTCGGCCGGCCGACCCTCCGCTTCGACCACGAGCCCTGCGGTACGCCCGGCCGCTGGCCCGCCGGGAGCGGCACGGGGGAGGACACGGTGAGTGTGACACGGAAGCCCACCAGCCAAGACACCGTGATCGAGAAGGTCTTCGGAGCGCCGCTCGACGAGCTGTACACCGCCGCGGTGGCGGGTACGGCCTCTCCAGCCCTCCACCGGATCATGGAGCTGCGCTCCTTCCTGGCGGTGGCCGAGGAACAGCTCGCCCGGGTGCGCGACCGCATTCACGAGGCCACGGCCCCCGCCCGGCGTTATGAGCTGTCCGCCGAGGAGCTGCAGTGGGATCTGCAGTGGCTGCAGGCGGCGCTCTCCGGCCGCCAGGAGTGCGTCGGCGCCCTGGAGGAGGTGCTGCGGACCATGCCCGCTCCCGGCGCCCACCCTCCGCAGGGCCTCCCGCCCCCGAAGATCACAGCCTGTGCCACCGCCGCGCACCCACCGGCCGCACAGTCCCCGGCCCGGGCCCGCCGACCCTGAAAGTTTTAGTTGTCCCACACCACCGCGCTGGCCGTCGCCGAACACATCGAAGCGCTCTACGGCCGGCCGCTGGCGGAGCTGGAAGCCCACGTGGGTGCCCAGCAGACCCAGAGCATGCTGGCCGCCCTGCTGGGCATCCACGCCGGGCTGCTCCAGGCCGAACGCAACATCGATCACCAACTCGGCCGCCTGCAGGAGCTGACACAGCCCGGACGCGAAGTCAGTGCTTCCACCGCGGGCGCCATCTCCGACTGCGCCCGCCGCCTGGCCACGTCCGTCGCCACCCGCGAGGCCCATACCCAGGCCGCCACCACCGTCCTGCACAGCCTGCGCCGGGCCGCCCCGCCGCAGGCCACGGCCCCGGCACCCCAGCTTCCACCGGCCTCCGCAGCCGCACATCCGCTCGCACCGACGCGCTGAACACCGTCCGCACCACCAGGAGTTCCCTTAATGGCCCCCACCGGTCTGTCCCGCGCTACCGCCACCGACCTGGCGCGCGTCACCGAGAGCCTTGACATGATCGCGCCCCGCTGGAGCGTGTGGGTGCTGATGACGCTGCACGAGCAGCCGCTGCGCTACCACGAGATCAAGCCCAAGCTCGCCTGGCTGGCCGACGGCCAGCTCAACCCCCGGCTGCACAAGCTCACCGACGCCGGGCTCGTCGAACGCGGCCAGCTCTCCCAGCGGCACGTCACCTACGGCCTCACCAACCGGGGTGCGGCCCTGATGCCGGTCCTGGAGACCCTCGCCACCTGGGCCGGCACCCACCTGGAAAAGGAGCTGGTCCTCAACCCACAGACCGGCCAGCGCGAGCCCGAACGCATTCCCAAGGCCCAGGACATCGAGGACGCTCTCGGCCTGATCACCCCCCGGCACGCCACCCCCATCCTGTGGACACTGCGCGAGCGCGGCACGGTCAGCGCCAGGGACCTGGCCGCCGCCGTCCTTCCCGGCTCCGGCCCTACCACCGTCTACCAGCCGCTGCGCCAGCTCACCGACGACGGCCTGGTCGAACGCACCGCCGGCCAGAGCACTTACCAGCTCACCGCGGCGGGCCGTGCCCTCAATCCCGTCCACGTCGCCTTCGCCGACTGGGCGGCGGGCCGGACGCCCGCACGCGCGGCCTCCGGACAGGCCCCCTCAGCACGAAAGCGCCACGGGCAGTGGGCCACGCACACAGCACGCCCGGCGATGTCGGCACGCCCTGCGGCAGCGTCGGCCCCGGCGACCTGGAAGAACAGCGACCTGTTCTCCCACGGCGGCCCCGCACGCCCGATGCCCACGGCAGCAGGGGGACGCCGCCGATGACCGGCACCGAGCACATAGCCCGCGCCGCCGAGCTGCTGAGCAGGCAGTGGACCACCCGGGCCATCAGCGAGATCGACCACAACGGGCCACTGCCCCGCCGCATGGCCGCCCGCACCTTCACCGACCTGCCGCGCACCGGCATCCACTACGCACTGCCGACCCTGCGCCACCGGGGCCTGCTCACCGTCGCCGAGCACGACGGACGCACCTGCTACCTGCTGACCGAGGCCGGCGAAGGGCTGGGAGACCTCTACGAAGCCCTGGCCCGCTGGAGCCGTACCCACCACTACCCCGGCACCGCGACCGACTTCGTCACCCGCGTCGAGGCCGGGCTGGAACTCCTCAAAGACCGCCGCGTCCTGACGGCCCTCATCGCAGACCAGCCCGACGCCCCGCCGGATACGGCCGACACAGAGGCGGACACGCTCACGCAGGCCAACCTCGCCGAACCCACCGGCGAACGGACCTGGCGCCTGACCCAGGCCGGCCAGGACCTTCGCGGGCCGTACGCCGAGCTGGCCGCGTGGACAGCGGCACACGCCCACCTCATCGACGCCGTACCGCCGCGACGCTCAGCCCTGGGCACACGGCTACCGCAGTCGCCCCGCACCACCACGGCCTTCGCCCGGACGACCATCCGCAGGGCCACCTGACGGGGACACCAACACGCGGCGGGCCGCATCAGCGGCCCGCCCCAGCCCCCGCCACCACCGTCCAGCCCTGCCACGGAAGTTCGATGACCACCTCCGTCCGACCCGCTGCCGCCCAGCGCCGCAAGGGCACTCCACCTCTGCTGCGCGGTATCTACCTGCCCCGCAGCATGGACGCCGTCGCGTTCGCCATGACGACGTACGGCATTCCGCTGCTGGTGCTCGCGACCACCGGATCGGGGGCCCTGACCGGCCTGGCCTTCGCCGCGGAATGGGTGCCCCGTCTGATGGCCTTCGCCCTGGCCGGGACGCTGGTCGGCCGCTACGGCACCACCCGGGTCCTGCGCTGCGCCTCGACCGCCCGCGCCCTGGTCGTCCTGGCCGCCGCGCTCCTCCTGCCGGCCCAGTCCACCGGTCCGGGCGCTACCGCCACGGTCATGCTGCTCGCCGCCGGCACCGGCATCCTCACCGAGTTCAGCTACATCGCGGCCGAAACGGCGGGCGGCCTCGCCAGCCGCACCGCCCGGACCGACGCGCACCGGATCCAGTCCGCCCTGTTCGGCATCGACCAGACCGCCACCTTGGCCGGCCCTGCGCTCGCCGGACTGCTCCTTAACGTCAGCGGCCCGGCCGGAATGCTCAGCGTGATCGCAGCCTTCTCCCTCCTCGCCAGCGCCTTCGCCCCCAGCCAACACCGAGGACAGCGCCGCGCCGGCCCGGCACCGGGACGCCAGGGGCTGCGCACCGGCTGGTCGACGCTACGGGCGCTACCCGCCCTGGCCTGGCTGGTGACCGGCCTGTGCGTCTCCAACCTCGCGATCGGACTCCTGCAGGCCGCCGCACCGGTGATCGTGATCAAGCAGTTCGGGCACACCAGCGCCGACGTGGGCCTGCTCTGGTCGACCGCCGCCGTCGCCTCCCTCGTCGCCATCACGCTCTGCCGCCGCGCCATCGACCGGTACGGCCTGTGGCCGGTCGGCGCCGCGTCGGCGGGCCTGGCGGCCTCGGCCTGCCTGGCGCTCTCGCTCACCCACACCTACGGCGCGTACCTGACGCTCACCGCCGCGCTGATGGCAGGCGAGGGCGGCCTGACCGTGGTCCTGCGCACCCTGCGCTCCCACCTGATCCCCGCCGACACCTTCGGCAGCACCCTGGCCCTGACGATCCTGCTGCTCCTGCTGCCCTTCCCCCTCGCTGGGCTGCTCGTGGCCGCGATCCCGCCGGTGCTGCTCAGCCACGCCCTCACCGTCTGCGCCGTCCTGCAGGCCCTCGGCCTGGCCACCGCGTTCGCCCGGCTGCGCGCCGCACCGGCCCTGCGCGCCGCCACCTGACCCGTATCCCCGTTTCGCCGCCCAGTGCGCGCCGTCCGGAGAACCATCGATGCCCACCCCGCCCGCCGCCCAGCAGCAGCACCTGCCCGGCCTCGGCCCCGCCGCCGGCCCGGCAGAAAGACCCACGCTCACCGAGCAGTTCCTCACCTTCGACGCCGAGCACCCGCACGTCTACCGGGAGCTGGAACGGCTGACCGCCCAGCGGCTGGCCGACGGAGCCGAACGCATCGGCCTCAAAGCCCTCTTCGAATCACTGCGCTGGCAACTACCGCAGGGAGTACGCGGGCTCAACAACAACTACACGGCCCTCTACGCCCGCAAGCTGATCACTGACCACCCCCACTGGGAGCGCGCCTTCGAACTGCGCCGCCGCCGTACGCCGTGAACCGCATCGCCGTCACACCGACTGATTCCGCCCCCGCCTCATGGAGCGTTCCGTGTCTTCTCGCCCCGTCGTCCTGGTTGTCGCGGCTGCTGATCCCGAGGCCGAGGCGTACCGAGGGTACTGCCTTGAGCACATGGCAGCCCACTACGACATCGCCTTGATCACCCCCGCCGAACCGACGTGGGAGCGCCCGTTCATCGTTGACTGGGAAGGTGCCGACCCCGCCGACCAGGCGGCCCTGGAAACGGCCGGCAGGGCCTTGGCCCGGCGCCACCGGCTGGTCGGCGTGGTCACCTGGACCGAGTGGTACCTCGTCCCGGTCGCCTACCTGGCACACCGGCTCGCACTGCCCACTGCCGCACCGGAGGTGATGCGGGCTTGCCGCAACAAGGCTGCCGCGCGGGCCCTGTTCGCCCAGCACGACGTGCCCTCGGCCGCCTCGAAAAGCGTGAGCACGTGGGCCGAGGCCGTCGACGCGGCCGGGCGGATCGGCTATCCCGTCGTTCTCAAGCCCGCCGCGCACGCGGCCAGCATCGGCGTGATCCGCGTCGACAGCGAACAAGAGCTGAGCACGGCGTACGACTTCGCGGCCCAGGCGGCCGACTGCTCGGCAGAAAACAGACAGGTACTGGTCGAGGAGTACCTCGACGGCCCAGAGGTCAGCGTCGAATGCGTCACGCACCGCGGCCAGACCACAGCTGTCGCCGTCACCCGCAAGACACTCGGCCCGGCACCCTACTTCCAGGAGATCGCCCACTCGGTCGACGCCCGCGACCCGCTGCTCGCCACGGTGGCCCCGGCCGCCACCGCTGCCGTCCAGGCACTGGGCCTCACCGACGGGATCCAGCACGTGGAGATCCGCCTGGTGCGGGGCCGGCCCCGGCTGGTCGAGGTCAACGCGCGCATCGGCGGCGACCTGATCGGCCACCTCGTCCACCGCGCAACCGGCATCGACCTGCCGCGTGCCGCCGCCGACCTGGCCTGCGGACGCACCCCCGACCTGGCCCCCACCCGGCAGCAGGCAGCCGCCATCCGGATGGTGTATCCCCCGGCCTCCGGCACGCTCACCGCCCGCCACCTCGACGACGACTTGCGTGCCAGCGCGCCGTGGCTCGAACGGGTCCACTGGCAGCGAGAGACCGGAGACGAGGTCGTGCTGCCGCCGCAAGGAGGCGACACGTTCACTTCCCGCATCGGCTTCCTGATCACCACGGCCCCCACCGCCCCCCTCGCCCAGCAACGCGCCGAGAATGCCCTCTGCGCGATCACCGTGCACATCGAGCCCTCGGGTCAGGCAACTTCCTGCTCGGAATCCGCCGCGTGACACGGCCGCGACCAGCAACCGGTACTCCTACCTGGTCGCTGCACTCCCTTCAGGCCCAGCGAGCAGCGGCGTGACACTGCTCGAAAGCCCGATGTCCCCACCTGGCTGGCGCCGGGCCGCGCGCAGTCTCCCCCGCACTCTTCACGGAAATGGTCCATGCCCGACCCTGACCTGCTCGACGGGGACGTCTATGTCTCCCCGCGCTACCTTGCCGGCAGTACGTTCACCGGCGACCCCGCCCTTGCTCCACTGCTGGAGCGGGGCTGGCATCTGCGATCCGACCAGGACGGCAACGTCTACGTCAGCGCCCCCGACCGCAAGATCCACCTGGGATACCTGCCCGAAGGCGAGGACGATGGCCTGTGGCGGATCACCGCCTACGCCGACCTCTTCGCCCGGCCGAAGTGGGGCGTGTGCTTCAACGACGAGACGCCGACGGAGTTCGTCACCGCCTTCACCACCGCCCTGGCGGGGGCGTACGCCGACGGCCCACGCGCCTACCTGGCCGACCCGGATTTCTCGCCATACAGGGCTGTCACACCACTGGTCCACTCCGGCTGGACACTTCAGCACCCTAACCGGGGAGTCATGGAACTCCAGGCCCCCGGCGCCATGGCCGGTCTTCAATACACCACCCGGCGCCTCGACCCGGAAAGCGAACTGACCACGCTGGACGCACGCTGGTACCTCTGGGGCGGGCCCGCGGCCACGAGGCCCTACTGGTATGCCACCGCCTCGACGAAGACCCCCGCGCCCTTGGTCAAAGCGGTCACAGCCTGCGTCGCGGACCCAGCCCCGCTGCTCCGCTGGAAGGACCAGATGGCGTTCCGGCTCAGGGGCAAGGCACAGCTGACACCCGTCACGCCACCGACGCCCCCGCTCCCGACACCACTGGACGTGCAGCGCACCGCCTCACGCTGCCCACCGTCGCTCGCAACCCGCAGCGTGCCGCGCTGGAGCACCACCACCGCAGCCCCGCCCGCTGTACCCACCGGGCGCGTCGGACGCCGTCGCTGACCTTGTCCACCTACCGCCGGAGGACCCCATGCCCCTGCAGGCCCCCGAGTTCTTCGCCGAACTGTGCCTCCCCTTCACCGACAGCACCGTCGTGGGCAATACCTACTACGCCACTCCCGTCACCGGTACGCCGCTGCGGCTGCGCATCGACTTCACCAACACCATCCGCGCGGACACCTACGGCGGCCTGCGCCTGACAGTCCTCCACGCGCACCGGGGCGAGATCGACGCTGTGGCCCTCAACTTCGTCGACCACGGCACCTTCCACCGCCGCGACGTAGCCCACAACACCCCCGTCAATGACAGTCGGTACGGCACGTTCGACAAGCACCACCGCCCCGGCCAGCCGCCGTGGGAGGGCGCCATCACCACCGGGCTGCGCGACGCGATCGAGCAGTACACCGCCGTCTGGTTCCCCGGCGCCTGGACCACGCCTACACCGGACCGCGCCGCAGGCCGCACCGCTCACCAGGCGCCCGCCCCGCTGACCATCCACAAGGGTGGCCGCACCCGCTGAACCAGGCCACTCCGTCACGCCCAGCGCTGCGCCTGCCCGACAGGAGCCGTTTTCGTGTTGCTAGACCCCTTGCGTAACCTTGATCCCGCCCAGGGAGTGAAAGTCCTTCCGCGGCATCTGGCCGGCCCCGGCCCGGTGGACCTCCGTACGGTCTGGCCATTTTCCAGCGAACTGGACTGGAGACAGCACCAGCTTGAAGAGGGCACGGCCTACTCGGCCAGCCCGTGCCTACGATTGTGGACCCGCTTCGTCTCCGAGCCCGAAATGCGGGGCCAGGGGACGTGGACCATCGGCGGCAACCGCTCCCCGGTCGAGCCGACGACCTGGAAGGCCACCTTCGATGCCACCACCCCCGTCGAGCTGCTGCACGCTGTCCACGCCGACCTGTTCGACCTCTATATAGAAGACCAGCACGTCGACCAGGGCCGGCTGTTCGGGGACAGCACGGCGCCGCAGGAAGCGTACGCGCCGTTGTTCGTCCATGGCTGGAGCCACGTCGCCAGACCTGACGGCACACAAGGCTTCCGGTCGCCGGACGGCCTCGCAGGCGTGCGGCACCGCTATGACACGCGCGACAGCGACGGGCCGAGATGGCGGATCTGGGGTGGACCCCCAGCCCAACCGAACTGGGAGCGCGCTTCTCGCTCGCGGCGCCCACCACGCTCGTCGCAGCCCTCACCGCCTCCCTGATCTCTACCGAGCCGGTGCACCGCACCGTCAAGGACATCCCCTTCCACACCCGCCACCACCTGCATGTCGCGACAGCAGCAGCCCAGCAGCAGCCGGTGGCCCAACCGCCGCCCAGCACCAGGCCGGGCCGCACTCGCTGAAACCGCCGTGCCGCCCCACCCGCCCACCACCGCCGGATCGCCGTCCCAGGAGTTCGTTCTTGCGCACCCAATCGCCCCGCCGTACCACGGCGGCAGCCATCACCGTCGCCGCTGCCGTCGCCGGCCCCCTGGCCGGGGCCCCGGCCGCTGCGGCCCACGCTCCGGAGCCGACCCCGCCCATCTCCGCACCCGCCCTGCGGCACCTGCCCGAGACCGGCGGCGTGGCGATCCTCAAGAAGGACCCCGACGGGCGCCTGATGCCGGGGGCCGCGTTCACCCTGCTCGACGACGTCGGCAAGGAAGCCGCCAGCGGCCGTACGAACGCCGACGGGCGACTCGCCTTCGAAGACCTTTCCACCGGCATCTACCGGCTCAAGGAGACCAGCAGCGGCAGCCCGCTGCACACCGTCGCCACCGACCAGGACGTCATCGTCACCCCCGGCACCGCCACACCGCTGACGATCATCGACTCGTTCAAGCCGGCGAACCTGACCGTGAAGAAGGCCGACAAGAGCAGCGGCAAGCCCCTGCCCGGAGCCGTTGTCAACGTCACTCCGGCCGACAGCAGCGGTGAACCTGCCACCGTGACCACGGGCAAGGACGGCACCGCCACGATCCAGCTGCCCGTCGCCACCCGCACCGGCTCCCCTTACAAGATCACCGAAACCGAGGCTCCTGAGGGATACGAGCTGGACAGCGCCCCAGTCAAGTTCACCGCTAAGCCTGGAGCGCCGGCAACGGTCACGCTCGCCGACACCCCGAAGCACCACCCGACCCACAGCCCCTCGCCGACCGAGACTGCCCCCGCGCCGACCGCACCAGCCAAGCCCGCGCCAGGCCGCACGCCCGGAAAGCAGAACCAAGCCACACCGCGTCCCGAGACGAGCGCTTCCGCCGCGGCGGCACCGACGTCCTCCTCCGTACCCCCCGCACCGCAACAGGCAACTGGATCGCTCGCCCACACCGGAGCCGATTCCACCCCCTGGCTCCTAGGGGCGGCAGGGGGTCTGCTTGCCGGTGGCGGAGCCGTCGTCGTCGCAGCTCGACGACGGCGTTCACAGGACGCTGCCCCCACCGAAGGCGGGTGAACCCCGAAACCACCAGCACCACAGTTGGAAGCTGTAAACACCAGCGCACCGAGGCGCCGGAGAACTTCCGTTCTCCGGCGCCTCGGTGCGCTTCGAGGTGCCGCCCTCGCGCCATAAGCGCTGCGAGCGCATCTGTTCGGCCTGCGTGGGCCTCCTGCACGCAGAACTCAGGGCTGGGCGGCGCCGGAGCCTTGCGCCGGTCGGCAGGCCCGGCACACCGGCCGCGCCCCCGTCAGGTACCGGATTGTGTAACCCTGGCAACTCGCACAGTAGCCGACCTGTCGCTCCTCGCAGCCCAGCACGACTGCGGCTGAACCCCGGGTGATCTTCTCGGGGTCCAGCCGCTCAAAGGATTCGTTCACATATTTGAATCTACAACGAGCTGCTGGTTGACGGCGAGCGGCGCGTCCGTCGAGGAGGCTGCCGACTCGCGGTGCGGTGTCCGTGGGGCGCGAAAACTCAGGGTGCCGCGCGTGCGTCGGGGGCTGGCATCAGTTCGGACGACAGAACCGGCGGCGGCCCGCCCGCTTGATCACTCCAGCCGCTTCCAGTCGTGCCAGGTGGTAGGCGACCGACGTTCTGTATCGAGTGACCGTTGTTGCTGCGGGTCGTTGCTCCATTCGTGGGACAGGGCGGAAGCGGTACGCAGTGCTGGCAAGTGCATCGGTACGACACCGATCACGATGCCGAAGGCTTGGAAGAGCTGTTACGAGATGTGACCCCGGAGCTGGTTTCGCGGTCCCGCGTAATGGCGGGGTTCGAAGGACAGCGGTTCTTCATCGGGCCGGATGGTCTGCCGGATCTGCGGGTGAACGCCCTGAACATGCTGGCTCTTGAGAACGCCGCCCTGTCTGGTCGGGACGCCCAGAACGCTAACCTTCGCGCCTTGCCCCGCAGGGGCTCCCAACTGCCATAACGTCCAGCGCTGAACGGGCCAGCTGTCACGCCTGGCTGATCATCTCTTCACGAAGGCGGCGGGTTTCGGCCTGGGCCCGGTCATGAGGGCTGCCTCCACCCCCGAAGGCGGCCTGGGGTACTGCCTTGGAGGGAGGAGCGGCCGAACACGCTTCTTGATGTTCGCCGGGCCCCTACAGTCACGCGGGTGAGCTACCTGAGCCTGCTGCGGCAGCGTCCGATCCTGGTCCTGTGGCTCGCTGAGACGCTGTCCGTCTTCGGCGACCGCTTCTTCACCCTCGCACTGGCGTGGACGGCCTGGCAGCGCTCCGGCGCGGTCGCCATGGGCCTGGTTGTGGTGGTCGAGTCGGTGCCGCACCTGCTGATCGGCACCTTCGGCCGGAAGCTGATCGCACGCTTCGCCGCGTTCCGCGTGCTCGCCGCGGTGGAGGCGGTACAGGTGGTCATCGTGGGCGCGATGCCCTGGTTGTGGCCTTCGCTCGGCCTGACTGGCGTCCTCGTGGTCATCGTGTTGGTCGGGATCTGCGACGCGCTGACCGGTCCGAGCCTTGCGGCGCTGGTGTCGGGGATGGTGAAGAAAGATCAGGTACGGCAGGTAACGGGCTTGATGGACATCTCCAACCGGCTCACCTGGTTCCTTGGCCCCGGGGCAGCCGCGGTGCTGCTGGTCGTCCTGCCCGCCGAGCAGCTGTTCCTCGTCGACGCCGCCACCTTCGCCGTCTCTGCCGCAGCGTTCGCCTGGCTCGGCCGTACGGCCGCACCGCCCTCGCCGGCGGCACCGCCCCGAGACGAAGAGGCCGGGCCTGCCGCACCGGCGGAGGTTCCCAGGGCGCTGGCGGTCCTGCGATCTCATCCGCGGGTCGGGTGCGCGCTCGCGGTGAGCGGCGTCGGAGAGTTCTGCTCCACCGTGCTGACCATCGGCATTCCGATCTGGCTGACCAGCCAGCTGCACGCCGGGGCCGGGGCGTACGCGGTGGTGCTGTCCGCCATGGGCATCGGCGCCGTGGTCGGGAACCTGCTGACCGGGAACGTGGCTCTGCCGGGCCGGTTCCCGGGCGCGTACTGCCTGGTGTGGGCGGTGCGGGGGCTGCTGCTGGCCGCATTCGCGCTCAGCAGCAGCCTGCTGGAGGTGGCGGCCCTCGCCGCGACGGCGAGCGCCCTGGTGCCACTGGCCTCGATCAGTCTCAACGCGGAGATCGGTTCGCTGCCGGGGCCGCAGCGGCTGCGGGTGTTCAGCGCCGATTCCGTCAAGCTGCACGTGGCGAGCATGAGCAGCATGCTGGTGCTGCCCGGGCTGCTGGAGCGTGCTCCGCGGGCGTCCTTCGCGGCGGGCGGCGCCCTGACCGCTGTCGCCGGGCTGCTCGCCTGGATCGCCGCGCGGGCCATGGCCCGGCGCCCGGCGCCCGTGGTGGAGCAGAGCAGCAGGGCAGCGGGGCGGAATTCGCCCGGCGGTGAACAGCCCGTGCATGAGGCCGACATGACAGCATCGGTTCGGGGAAGATGTTCGTGATGGTGGTGGAGGGACAAGCGGGCATTCTGCGGGAGCAGTCGACGGCGGCTTGTGAGATCGCCGATGAGCTGCGGCGGAAGGCCCGTGCGCTGATTGAGGAGAACCATCGGCTGGTTGATGAGCACTATCGGCTCAGGCGGGCTCTTCTGCGACAACGCAGGAAATGATGGCGGCTCGTTGACAGTCCACGGTGTGGCGGGTGGCGGGTGCGCCCTTGTCGGGCGCCGTCGCGCTGCGGGAAAATGCTCTGCCGCTGGGCGGTGGTCGAGCGGGTGCCCGCTCGGCTGCGCCGCTGCCCGGCAGGGCGGCTTCCTCTGGTTCGGACCAGTAGCCGTGGGGGCTGCCGTCGGCGAACGGGCTGTGACCGTTCAGCCGCTACTGCGGCGGGCCCGGATGACCAGGGTGCGGTACGGGCTGCCCTCGGGGCCTTCGACGGGCAGGACCTCGGTGTCGGCGAAGCCGTGTTCGGCAAGGAGAGGTCGCCAGGCGTCGGCGTCGTAGGAGTAGTGGACGGCCGGGAGCCGGGCGCCGTCGGCGAGGGTGAGGTTGTCCACGCGGCGGCCGGGCCGTTCGCCGGGGCGGGGGGCGTTGACCGAGAACGCGAGGAGCGCGCCGGGGTCCAGCCGGTTCGCGGTGACGGGCAGGAGCTGGGCGGGGTCGGCGTACCAGAGGGCGCCGTAGATGGAGAAGCACACGTCCAGCCGGGGCAGCCCGGCCAGCACCTCAGCTGCGTCGCCCACCCGCCAGGCGAGGGCGGGCAGGTGACCGAAGCGGGCGCGGGCGGTGGCGATGCGCTGTGCGGCGACATCGATGCCGATGGCGAGGCGGGCCCCGTGGGTGGCGGCGTAGGCGGTGTGCTCGCCGGTGCCGCAGCCCAGCTCCGCCACCCGCAGCCCGGTGAGGTCACCGAGGAAGTCGGCTCCCGGTCCCCGGCCGGGCCAGCAGGTCCACTCGATCCGCTCGGGTGCCTGGCCGGGCCCGGTGCCCTCGGGTGCGTCCTGGGCGGCGATGTGGTTCCAGGCGCGGGCGTTGACACGCGCATCGACCAGGGCTGCGTCGGGCGGTATCTCGTACTGCATCCGCTTCCTTTCTGCCGGGCCGCCAGCGTGGTGCGGGAGCTGGGCCGTGGCCCGGAAACGCGAACGTCACCAGCGTGACGAGCGCGGCCGCGGCGGTCCCGCACGCTGATCGCGATCCGGTCAAAATCCCGGCACCGTGCTGAACGCGGCCGCCGTGACCCGTAGGTTCACCAGGACCAGCAGGCTCCGGACCATGGAGGACAGTCCCGAATGCGCTCGATCTCGAAGGTGACCGCCGCGGTATCTGCCACGGCTGTACTCACCCTGGCGACCGGATGTGGCGGGGCCGCGAAGCCCGGGGCCGGCTCCGACCCGAAGACTTCCGAGAAGCCGGCCGCCAGCTCTGCTCCGCGCAAGAGCTTCGACCCGCCGCAGACGTTCGCCGCCCAGGGCGCCGCGCTGCCCGAGGCCGCCGGCCGCGGCAGCATCAGCATGGTGGGGACGCTCATCAAGCCCCTGCCGCTCGCGCTGCACGACACCCACGCCTACATCGCGGCCGCCGACAGCCTCCAGATTCTCGACACCAGCACCGGTGCCACGACGACGACCGTACGGCCGCGCCACCAGCCGGCCGTCGAACCCGACACGGAGACCGGCGCCCCGGTGCCCACGCGCGACGGCAAGCAGCTGCTCGTACCGTTCACGGTCACCTTCCCCGGCAAGGGCACCACGCCCAGCCGCACCGGTATCGAACTGGTCGCGGTCGACACCACGGACCGCCGGACGGCGTGGACCCTCGACATCGACACCCTGCCCAGCTGGGCAGAGAAGGCCCCCGCCCAGGCCCGTCTGGTCGCCACCACGAAGAACGCCGCCGTCCTCAGTGTGACCAGCGGCAACCGCGGCGCCACCTACGCCGTCGACCTGGCCACCCGCAAGGTCAGCTGGCACAACGACGACGTCGCCGCGGCCGCCGTCATCGGTGACACCGCCGTCGCCGTGACCACCAAGGACACCGTCCGCCAGCAAGTGACCGGCCTGGCCGTCGACCACGACGGCAAGCAGCTGTGGAACACAATCGACGGATTCGACCTGACGGTGCGCCCGGCCGGCCCGCACCTGGCTGCCGTCACCGGCAACGACTACGACAGCGGCGACTCTGTCAGCGCTTTGCTGACGCCTGATGGCGGCAAGGCCGCAGCCCTCCCCAGCGAGACGAGCGGACTGTCCTGCCGCTACGACGACGCCTCGGTGACCGTCTGCCAGACCGACGGACCCCAAGTTTTCGCCCTGGACGCCACGACCGGCAAGCAGTTGTGGAGCCTGCCGGAGCAGGGGACGGGCCGGACCGCGCCCAAGGTCACAGCCGCCTGGCACGGCGCCGTCTACGGCATCACCGGCAATGGCCCCGTCGTCCTGGACGCCAAGACCGGCACCGACCGCAACGCTTCCCCCGGTGCTGCACCGGCCGCCGTCAACGAATACACCGGCATCGCCCTCAACGACGACGAGAACCACACGCTGGTCGCCCACCCCGCATCCGGCTGACGCACTCGGGCGCCAGGAACGGTTCTGACCGCGTGACATCTCGTGACGGGTGCTTGCAGTAGGTGTCTGCGTTATGGGATGAATGGCGCGGGCAGCGAGGAGAGACCTGGGCCCTGGTCTTCTCGCAGAGGCGCCCGGCCGCGCGGCAGCGATACCGCCGAGGACCGGCCAGAAGACTCGAAGCAGGAAGCCCCGTCCGTACGGACGGGGCTTCCTCGCGCTGGGGCCGCTGTATAGGGGAACCTCGGGACGCTTGGCGTGGTTACCGGTGCTGGTACCAGAAAGCGATGAGGCTTACTGCGGTGGTGCCGGCCCCGTACGAGGCGCCGCGCAGAAGCTGGTCGGCGTAGTCGGCTCGCTGCTCGCGTAGCCGGACCGACAGGCGGCGGATGGATTTCTTGGCTATGTGCGCCCAGCGGCTGCGGTGCCTATCCTGCATGGCAGGTGTCCTTTCGTTCTGACCGATAAGGGATCACCGCGCTGGGAGCCCCTCCGACTGATGGCCTAGGAACCGGGTCGGGTGTGGGGCTCCCGTTGCGTTGTCAAAAAGGCTACGCGAGGGGAACGTTGGGCTGTTAGCCCTGCCGTTGCAGCAGTGGCCCGGCCCGTTGACCTGGGAACACGCACCTGCACGGATCGGCGCGAATTTACCTCTAGTTACCTGTAGGTGCGCCGAAGTTAGCGATTGGACCGAGCTGGTGATTTGCGTCACATTCGGCGTGTTGTCGGATGCCTGGCTGTCGTCGAAACGCATCACGGCTCGTCCGGCGGCGGCAGCGTCCGCAGCACTGCCTCCGGTCGACAGATCGCGCAGGTGACCGCTACCTCTGGTCCTGCGGCCAGGAGCCGCAGCGCCTCGACGTCGGTCACCAGGCCGCCCCCTTCCGACCCGGCAGCGCAGTCGATGCGGTGCACCAGCCGGCGTCCGTCCTTGGTCTCGTCGACACGCCACCGGAGGCGTTCCTCTGGTGGCGGCGGATTCAGGCTGGAGTAGTCGACGCCCTCGATGGGCTGCACGACTGGGTACGGCGCACTGAACTCGACGACCGAGGGCTGCTGGATCGGCCCCTGCGGTGTATCCACCCGCCCCGGCACGGTCAGCTCGCAGTCGTACCACCACACCCGGAAACGATCGCGCCGGCGCCGGACGACGACCGCCCGCACCGTCTGCCCGTCCGGCAGCGTCACCTCGACCGGAGGCCCGTCGCCCCAGTGCGCCGCCGCTTCGCCGTACTCCCGCACGCCCCGACCTTAAAGCCGTGCGGGGGGTTGCGCGCCTTGCCCCTGGTGTGGCGCAGAAGGCGTTCGTGAACGGAGGCGTCGGTGCCGTGGTGAGGACCACGGCACCGACGCGGGAAGGGTGCTTCAGGGAAACGGGCCTCGCACCCCGTGCGCTACTTGCGCATCTTGCGCACGTGGATGTTCACCCGGACGCCCCCTCCCAGGGATCCGGCACCGATCAGGGCGAGACCCGTCTCCGGGTGGCCGGTCAGGCTGAGGGTCGCGCCGGCGGCGCAGGACAGCGCGGACAGAGTGATCCTGGCCCAGCCGAGGGCGCTCTGCTCGCGCGGTCGGTCCGCGGGCAACGCGTCCGGCTGGTGTGGCTCGGCTGGCGGAGTCCCGTGCGCCTGCGGGTCGTCGGAGGGGTCGCTATTTGTGGTGGACATGGCAAACCTTTATTTGTCGTGCGTGCCGTAGCGCGCGAGGGATGGGTGGGACGGACCATGAGGCAGCGGGCAGTTAGCCGCGCAAGTCCCCTGGTCCTGCCCGGTGGCGCCCCCGGGCAGGGAGGAGCCTGCACCTGGTGGGCGGCGGGTTCGAGTTCTCGCGAATTTGCACCCCGGTGCTGACGGATCGTCAGCATGAGCGGTTGTCGACGCCCACTCAAAGGTCTCGCCGACGTGCAGGAGAGCGCCCCGCGTCCGGAGTCGCGAAGGGCTCGGCGGGCCGTTGGGCTAGCGCTCCCGTGGTGTCGTCGCGCCATCGGCGCAGCAGGCTGCGACGGGAGCGCGAGGAATCTCAAGGCGTTAGAAAGTTTGACGCGCGAGAAATTTCCATGGTTGGCTTCGTGTCACCTGACCACTACCAAAGGTGGATACGTGGCACGCACCGCGAAGAAGGCCACCGTCCCGGCACAGGCCGGAGCGACGAAGACCGTCCGGAAGTTCTACAAGCAGATCTGTGTCGGGGACCTGCACGTCGATCAGACTCTCGACTCTGCCCGTCTGTTTGGCACGATCACCAGCAAGGACGCCGGCCCGGCCGCGCAGCGGAAGAAGGACGCCGCGTGGACGGCGCGGCTTACGAAGATGTGGGACCCCTTCGCGCTGCTCCCGGCGATCGTCTCCCTTCGGGAGGACGGCCGGTACTACCTTCTCGACGGCCAGCACTCCACGGAGGTGGCCGTCGAAAAGGAGGGCCCGGACTTCCTCCGGGACTGCATGGTCTACCAAGGTCTCTCCGCCGAGCAGGAGGCGAAGTTGTTCCTTGCAGCGAACCGCGACCGCAAGGCCGTGAAGCCGTTCGACATCTTCCGCGTCTCCATCACCGCTGGCGACCCGCGCAACACCCGGATTCTCGCCGAGGTCGAGAGCTGCGATCTCGGTATCTCGGGCAGCACCTCGGCAAACAAGATCGGCGCGGTGCAGGCACTCACCGCCATCGCGGTGATGGACGAAAAGCACGCCGCCCGGGACGGAAGCGGAAGTCTGATCTACCCCCTCGCCCTCCCCGAGGGCCGCTCCCCGCTGATCCCGCAGGTGCTTCAGGTCGTCGGGGACGCATGGGGCCGCAACCCCGCGACCTGGGAGGGGATCATGTTGCGCGCCGTCGCGATGGTCCTCGACCGTAACCCCGGCGCCCGGCTCGACCGCCTTAGCCGGAAGCTCGCCGGCCACGGCAAGCGCAAGCCGATCTCGGTCGCGCAGTGGAAGGAGTCGTCCATCGCGAACACGGTCGGCGGTGGCGGTTCCTCCTCCCGTTCTGCCCCCCTCGCAAAGCTCATCATCGCTGAGTACAACGACGGGTTGACCGACCAGTTCCTGATCGCCCCCGGCCGTCCCGACAAGGACTGACCCACCATCGCCGGGCCCCGCGTGTGCAGCTTGGGGCGGACCGTGACACCGAAGGGGTTCTCCCACCGCCCTCACGCTGGGGACGGGAGAACCCCTTCGCGTGCCGGCGCGCGGCGCCGGGCTCCGAATACACCGAGGCTATCTGGCGGACTTGGGCGCTCCCCCCGATTCCATGCGTGCCGGAGGCTCCTTCCTACGCCGCCGGTAGGCCCTCTGCTTGCAGGCGTTGGAGCAGTACCGCTGGGGGCGTCCTCCCGTGACCAGGAGGATGCTCTCCGGCAGGAACCGGCGGGGACAGGACGGGCAGTCGACGAGCAGCTTCTCCGCCTCGGCGTCGGCCCACCGGCGCAGCTCTGCCGACCGTGTCACGGAGTCGCCGTCCAGTTCGTCTGCGATGTTCTGCGAGCGGGAGGGGTGCCGCAGTCGGGCAAGCGCCATGTTGAGCAGGTGCTGGGCGTCTGGTTCGGTCAACCGCAGGCGTTGGGCGGCGTCGGGGAGTGAGAGGCCCCAGACCACCATGAGCATGACGATGCTGATCTCGCGGCGGTCGGTGATCGTGTTGAAGACCGTGCCGAAGTTGCTCAGGCTGGCCCGTTCCGGGGTGGTGTCACGGTAGATCCGGCGTCGCTTCACCGCCGCTCCTCCTCTCCGGTGGGGGCCAGGGGGCGCTGTATCAGCACCGTCCGGGTGGCCGCGATGTCGATCGTGGGCGGCCGGGCGGTGACCTCCATAGTCTCCGGTGAGGGCGCCGGTGCCGGAGGGCTGGCGGCGTCCTTCCTGCCCCAGGGCAGGAAGGACGACAGGCTCACGAAGACGTGCCCGAGAGCCAGCAGCGCCTCTGGAAGGTCTTCGGGGCGGACCTTGCGGACGGCCAGGCGCGTGATCACCAGGGCCAGCGCAACGAGCAGAGCAACTGCCGTGAGCACCACGCAGGCCAGGCCCAGGCCCCAGGAGGGCGCAGGGAACGCGGAACTGACGAGCGAGTCGGGTGACGGCCGGTCGGGCACAGGAACCTCCGGAATGCAGAAAAGCCCCGACCACGGGTCGGGGCTCAGGGAAGTCGGGCAACAAAAAACTCCCGCCCCTGCGGGGACGGGAGTTCATGTCATGTTGCTCTAAGGGCACACGGGTGCCGCTCTGAGGTGAGCTTCGCACGGTTCGACGGTTGCGTCAACTTGCCGATTTCCGCAGGTCGTTCGTGCGGGAGCGTCGCGCGATGTTGACGGAAGGTTTCGTAACGCCGCGCGGAAAGGGCGGTACCGGGGCCGGGGCTGGGGCGTCACGTGATGCCCCGTTCCAGGGCGTCGGCGAGGTCGTAACCGAGTCTGTCCTCCAGGAGGCTGCGGCGTTGGTTGTAGCGCTGGGAGCCGGTTTTCGCAATGCCTCGAATGCGAGCGCTGGCCTGGTAGGTGGTCGCCACCGGTGGCCCTACACCGGGGCGGGGTTAGCTGCGCAACCTTGGCGTACGCTCGCGTGGCTGTGGAGGTCTGAGCGGGAGTCGTTTCGCGATGCGTTGGGGAGTCACGGAGCGCATCTTGGCGTGATCGATCGCGATGGCTTTTGATGTCGGAACCGGTTCGTGAAGCCGGCATGCCAGGCCGTGTATGACGTTAGGGTCCCGTCGTATCCGGCTCAGAGCCTGAGGGGCGAAGGGCGGTCAGTTCTTCGGGGGTCTCGCGGCCTGCCCAGGCGTCGTCGGTGCTGGTGTATCGCGGGAACCGCCCTGTCGCGCCGTGGAGGGCCAGGAGCTGGCTGATGAAGGGCTGGTCGTAGACCAGGCGCAGTCCTTGGCCGGACTGTTCGCAGCGTTCCTGTGCGGTGTGCAGTTCGCGGAGCGTGGTGGAGTCCATGAAGGTGACGGGTCGCAGGTCGACGATGAGCCAGGCGGTCCGTGTCTGCTGGCAGGTTCCGCGCAGCAGCGTGGTGAGTTCGAGCATCCTGGCGATGTCGAGTTCTCCGCACAGACGCACCACGCGGCAGGCGGCTTGGGGGACGGGCCATGCGTTGTTGATCGAGTTCCCCTCCTTGCGTGTTGCACCACAGGCACGATCAACGCGAAGCGATAAGGAACCGCACGTCTGGTGTCGTGGCGGAGGCCGCCGCTTCGGGTGCGGCGGCCTCGTGCCCTGTGCTCCGCGGCCCCCCTGATGCCGCGGAGCACTCCCTCGAAGCTGCCGGGGACCTGAGGCAGTCCGGCGTTGGTCTGCTCCGAGGGATGGTCCGGGCCTCAGCGGCATCCGCGGGAGTGGATGCGGGGCCCGGCGCTCATGCTCCGCAGGCTCACTCTGCTGCGGGAGGAAACCTCTGTATGACAGCACCTGAGTGGTGCGGAGAGGCTTTGCTCTGAACATAGGGCAAGAGGACGAAGAACCTACCCATGTTGCCAATATTGGTACGAAGGGCGATTTTCCAGCACCGTTTTCGGTGCTCGTCATTCACTGCCCTCACGCGAGAGTGCACTCGCCTTCCCAGCAGGGAGCGAGCCATGACCGCCGGGTGACCTTCAGGTGACATTTACCTTGGCCGGTGCCCTGGAACGACTTGGCGAAGACACCGCGAAGTCCCTGGCCGGCGAAGGAATGGGCCGTAGGGCGGACATCGCGTTCCTGTGGTGGGAAGCTGGTAGATGCCCGGTCGCCGCGCCGTAGATGGCGTGGCGACCGGGCCCTGCGCGGGACCACGGCTCCCCTCCTGGTCCTCGCGCGAGGTGCCCTCCTGGCGTGGGGGCGAGGCTGCGGGAGTTGCCCCGCCGACCGGTCACGCGTGGAGAGCGGAGGCTGGAGCCGTGTAGTCGGCGATGCGGCTCCAGCCGGCCTCGGTGTTCAGGGCCCGGGGGCTGGGAGCCTGCGGTGCGGGGCGAAGCCCAACTTCACCTGACCTCAGGGTAGAGGGCGATCGGGGTTGATCGGAAGCGGAGACCAGCCAACGATGAGGGCTGTTCAGCTGGTTTTGTTCTGTGCGCCCTGGGCCTTGGTGTGGGCGAGGCGGTAGGAGTCGGTGCCGGTCTCGATGATGGCGCCGTTGAAGGTGAGCCGGTCGACGATGGCCGCGCAGAGCCGCGGATCGGTGAAGGTCTTGGTCCACCCCGAGAACGACTCGTTGGAGGCGATCGCGACGCTGTTCTTCTCCTCGCGTTCGGTCAGCACCTGGAACAGCAACTCAGCCCCACGACGGTCGAGTTCCATGTAGCCGAGCTCATCAATACATAAGAGATCCACGCGCCCGTAGCGGGCGATGGTCTTGGAGAGCTGCTTCTCATCGGCGGCCTCGACGAGCTCGTTGACGAGTTTGGTGGCCAGCACGTAGCGGACCCTGAAGCCATGCAGCGCGGCCTCGGTGCCCAGCGCGATCAGCAGATGGGACTTGCCGGTGCCGGAGTCCCCGATCAGGCAGAGCGGCTCGCTCTTCTTGACCCAGTCGCAGGTCGCGAGGGTGTTGACGGTGGCCGGGTCGACGTTCGGGTTGGCCTCGAAGTCGAAGGCCCGCAACGATTTCTCCCGCGGGAACGCGGCTGCCTTGATGCGGCGCTCGGAACGGCGCCGGGCCCGGTCGTCGCATTCGGTCATCAGCAGCTCGGCCAGGAAGGCCCGATACGACATCTGATCACGGGCCGCGGCGTCGGCCAGGTCACCGAACTGCTGGCGGATGGAGGGCAGCCGCAGCATCCGGCATGCCTGGTCGATCGAGGCTGCGGCGGCTTCTTCGGTCAGTCCGCGCTTGCGTGGGCTCATGATCCTTCTTTCTCGTGTCCGGCCCTGCGGCCGCGGCGGTTCAGCAGCTGGTCGTACTGGGCCACCGACGGCAGCGGCCGGTTGTCCGGCGGCAAGTGGGACAGCCTCCAGTCGGCCAGGGACGTCACCGTCGCCGCGGGCCCCTCCTCGTGAGCTGTGCCAGGGGCCGGTGCGGACAGTTCCCCGGTATCGCCCTCGGCGGCCTTGCGGGCCTCCAGCGCGACCGCGTCCGCCGTCAGCGCGCCCGCCCTGATCGCGGCGGCCAGCCCCGCGACGACGTGTTCGTGTTCCATGTGCCGGGCCAGCAGCAGGACCTCGATCAGAGCGCGGGTGCCGGCCGCGTCCCCGTGTGCCGCGCAGGCTGCCGCCCACCACCGGTCGTGGACCGGGGTGAACCGGCCCGCGGAGCGGGCCTGTTCCAGCGGAGTCGCCCCCGGAAAGGCGCCCGGCTTGCGCAACAGCGCCTCCAGGTAGTGATCCAGCACGAGCCGGGAGCCGCCCCGCCCGCTGAGCCGCTCGTGGCGGGCGACCTCGGTGCGGCCCTCGTGAACCCTAGGTCGTTGGCGTGCAGCAGGACGCGCAGCTGTCGGCCGATGAAGCGGACCGGCACCGAGTAGGTGTTGGAGCGCACCGTGATCTGGCCGAAGCGGTTGACGCGTGGGGTGAACCACCGTCCCGTCTCGAACACCTCGGTGGGCAGCGGTCTCAGCATCGGTTGCTCGTGGGCGAAGGACTCACCGACGGTGCGGGTCCGCGAGCGCAGCCGGCGGCCCTCGTCCTGAAGGTCCCACCGGTCGACCAGTTCGTTCAGTTCCGCCAGCGAGGCGACCTCGGGGACCGGGACGAAGTGGTTGCGCCGGAAGTAGCCGATCTGTCCCTCGACGCCGCCCTTCTCGTGGGCGCCCTCGATGCCGGGCCGGCAGTAGAAGGCTTCGATGCCCCAGTGCGAGCGGAACGCTGTCCACCGGTCGGACTCCACCCGGGCCCGGCCCAGCCCCAGCACCCGCTCGACGGCGGCCCGCAGGTTGTCGTAGCGGATCTTCCCGCGCGGGATGCCGCCCAGCCGCCGGAACGCGTGCTCATGTCCTTCGAGGAAGGCTTCCTGCCCGCAGGAGGCGAACACCCGGTGCACCGCCTTGCCGGAGTAGGACAGCCGCAGCGAGAACAGGTAGACCCTGGTCGGCACCCCGGCGAGCAGGATGTGCACGTCTCCGAAGTCGACTTCCGCCTCCACCCCGGGCAGATGTCTTTGCGGGATGAACATCGCCTCCGGGCCCACCCCGGCTTTGCGGCGGATCTCCTTGCGCCGGTCCTTCACGTAGAGCCGGACCATGCAGTACGAGATGTCATGGGCCTGGTGCCCCTCGACCAGCCGGTCGAAGATCCGCTGAGCGGTGTGCCGCTGCTTGGGCGGCGCATCCAGATCCGCTGTCAGCATCGAGTCGATCAACGGCTTGTAGGGATCGAGCCGCGATTCCTTGCGCCGCGGCTTCTTCCGGGGTTCCGGCCACTTCCCGTCCAGAGCCCGCCGCACCGTCCGCCATGTGACGTTGTGAACCTGCTGCAACGACCGCATCGACATCCCCAGCAAGTGATCCTTGCGGATTGCCGAGTACAGCTCGACCTTCGACTGCGAGTTACCCATCAGGCCCTCAGCGGCAGAAGCACACCCCACAGTCCCACCGCAAGCCCCCGCCTGACGTCAAAACAAACCGTCATCGCAATGTCGGTCAGAACGCGACATCCACACTCATCGCGAAACGACTCCCCAACTCACGTTCATAGCCACTCGCGGCGCCCTGACGTCAGCGATTCGCTGACGCCCTGGGGTCTTCAGGACTTCACGGCGCCGAATCTTCAGCGGCGATGGCGCGTGGTCACTCGCTGAGGGCGCTGACGCGGTTCTCGTACTCACGTCGGGCTTTGCGCTGGGCTGGGACAGCCGGGGCCTTGTCGAGGGGGTGGCATCGGACGAGGAGTTCGCGGTGCACCGGGAGGGTGGCACTGACGCGCAGGGTGTAGCCCTGGCCGCGTCGTACGGTCATGCCGTGGTCGAGGGCGGCGCGCTCGGCGGGCTCCAGGTCGACCGTGCGGAGGAAGTCGGCGACCTTGCCCGGCATGTCGAGGGTGACCGGCAGTTCCGAGGTCGGTGAGTCCTCGCCGCCGGCAATGGTGCGCTCGGGCAGGAGATCGGCGACGGCGGTACGGATGGCGCCGCGGCTGACCCGGTGGTCGCGGGCGAGGGCGGCGATCGAACGGCCCTCCAAGTATGCGGTGCGCACGGTGTCGGTCTTGTCGGCCGCCACGGCGGGGCGGCGCCCGCCCTTGCTGCCCTTGGCCTCGGCGGCCCGCAGCCCGTCGTACGTCAGCTCCCGTTGGAGGTCGCGCTGGAGCTCGCCGGCGGCGGCGAGGGTCTGCACCATGAACTTCACGGTGGAGAGCAGCTCGCCGGTGCGCGGGTGGCGGGCGGTGAGGTCCATCGCGGAGAACGCGCCGTCGTGGATGCGCAGGGCGAGGCGGTCGGTGTGCAGGACATCGAGCACGTCGAGGATGTGGCCGGTGCCGCGGACGAGGCGGAACATCTCGGAGATGTGCACGATGTCGCCCGGCCGCGCGTACGTCAGCAGTTCCCGGAATTTCGGGCGCTGGAGCGGGTGGAGGCGGCTGGAGGTGCCGGCGTCCTCTTCGAAGACGACCGGGTCCTCGATGCCGGCCTCGTCCAGGACGAGGTTCTGCCGGGCGGTGGACTGCTGGTCGGTCGAGACCCGCTTGTAGACCAGGTTCGCCACCGAAGGCCCCTTTCGTATGGAGGAATGGACTCTATCTGTCATCAAACCCTGTCACCAATTGCCATCGGATCTGATTGGATCAGCGCCGCCCAGGTGCCCCGGAATGTCCGGGTTCATTGGATGCGCCCAACGTCTGTCGTCAAACGATCGTTATCGGGCACTACTGCTCGCACCAGCAGCCTCCCTCCGCCAGTAGGCGAGGAAGGTCCGGGTGGCCAGGGTGTTGGGGTGGTCGGGGCCCAGCACGCGCAGGGAGTCGACCAGCAGTTCGGTGAGCGCGGTGACGGCCCCGACCGCATCCCCCGCCTTCCCCCGCCCGTGGGCCAGCAGAGACCGTGCGGTCAGGGTGTTGGGGTCGTCGGGGCCCAGCACCCGTAAGAATTCGGCCAATGCCTCGGTGTAAGCGGTGACGGCCCCGACCGCATCCCCCGCCTCCCCCCGCCAGTGGCCTAGGGCGGCCCGTGCGGTCAGGGTGTCGGGGTCGTCGGGGCCCAGCACGCGCAGGGAGTCGGCCAGTACCTCGGCGTACGTCGTGGCGGCTCCGG